>NC_007484.1:1885000-2204338 GCF_000012805.1 Nitrosococcus oceani ATCC 19707
AAAATTTTATCTAAATATCTATGCAGTAGGCGGCATCATACCATGATGAAATATCCAGGCTACCCCATAAGCAAGGGGGGCAATAATCGCAAACAAAGCGATAGCATAGAGCAAAGCTAACTTACCCATCCCCCTGAGCTTACTAAAATCAGTAATCACGCCAATGCTGACGAAGGTTAACATAAACATCATCTTTCGCATAGGACCCTCAACGGCTTCGGCGCCAGAGGTTGCTGCCTCGTTCAGGTCCGGACCCAAGGTAGCAATAGCCATATAAACGAACCAGGCTACTAGATAGCCTAATACAAATTTAGGGAAACGGTGCCAGATTTCCATAACTCCTACTTTGGATTGTCCTGGTTGACGCTCCACTTTATAAACCCAGACCAAGGCTAAAAGAAACGCCCAAACACCGATAAACATGTCGATCCAAATCTTGGTAATAATAGAAGAAGTTAGAATCCAGCCTTCCTGCCAGACTACCCCTAAATTGACTTCAGCGTTAGCGCGCATGAGCTCATCAAGAATTGCCCCAGCAGCCGCATCGGCACCATCGGTCTTGACCGTCATACCCATGGCCGCTCCGTTAACAATGGGCTGGTTGGGCGCCACCGCCGTATAAAATCCAGGTAATACAACCAATTCGATCATGGCAAAAATCACGATCAGCATGGAAACCATGACCGGCACCACTGGGCGGGCCCTAATCGCGCCAGCAGTGGCAATAGCAGCCGAAACCCCACAAATAGAAATGCCTGAGGAAAGGACTGCAGCAGCTTCGCGGGAGAGGCGGAACACTCTGCGGCTCAAAGCATAAACGATTGGCCAGACCAACAAATACGCTACGAAGGTGGCAGCGATACCGGTAATAGCCAGTTCGAAGGTAAACCCCGCCGCTTCAATAGACATAAGACCAATCTTGATTCCCAAGTAAACAATAGCAGTTTTAATAAACCATTCTGGTTTAGCCGCTTCCTTGAGAAATTCAGCGAAACCTTTAAAAAAATTCCCGATAATTAAGCCAACTGCCAACGCCAGCATGTAAGAAAACCCTCCCCCTAGGGAGAGCCCCCACGATAAACCATACTGATCGAACTGGTTAACGGATGCCTTGAAGTGAGCTTCATGGCCGATAATCCATACCACCCAGGTGAGCATGAAAAGAAAAGTCCAGCCAAGGAAAAAACGCTTCAAATCGAGTTTCATGGCGGCCGCGCCTAGACAGGTCAAAGCAGTGAATACCAGATAAGTCACCAATAGAGAAAGCAAAGGATGCCATCCTTGATAGCTACTTACCTTTAACGCCTTGCTCCAGGCGAAATCTCCCCACACCCAAGTACCCGTTTTAGTCATCCAACCGACTAAATTCCAGCCCCAGATAGAGGCTAGACCCGCGAAAAACATTATCAAACCCAGCCAAACTGCCCACCAATCTTCGGTAGTTGCCATACCGGAGTACCATCTCCGATTAACCCCAGACATCGCTGTTTCTCTCCTTTCTTCTACAGATAAAAGCTACAGGCGCAGCAGAACATAACGATTAAAGTAATGATAGGCATATTGCCTGAGCCAGGTGGGCAGGGTCTCAAAGTCAAAACCCATAAATACCGTCACCTGGCTAGCGGCGGGGAAATCACCCCTCTCCCGCAGACACTTAGCAAGATTTTGATCTAGCTCAGGCAAAGTCTGGCCTCGAACCTGGAGTGTTCGATAGCAAATGACCCAATGCCTGCCATCATGAATTAGCCTGACTTCCAAATCTGCCTTCATCGCATCATTATTAAGAGAGCAAGAACTGATTGACTAAAATTCCTAGCACTACTAAAGCCGTCATGCCAATACCTATACTCCAAAGACACAACTGGGTTTCCCAACTTTCCCATGGTTCAAATTCTCCAAGAGCTTTTTCGCCGATATCTTCTCTCTTGCTACCGGATATTGATTCCTCGGATATTCTCTCTGAATTAATTTTCGCCATAGCATATTCTTCCTAGATAAATCCTCTATATAAGCTAACTTCAAACCAGATAGCAACTTTTACTCTCTTAATTGCGTAATAGGGCGAATAACCAGATTCTGGAGAGGTATATATAGATACTAATCTCAGCCGGAATCAAATAATCAACCTATATAGGCTATGGCTGTGAACTGAATGCATCTACCATCTCAGCCTTTTCCTTTATCATCGATCATAGGTGATACGACGGAGGCTCGTTGTTGCCGGTGATCGGCAGCACGAAATAAAGGGTGCTGCAGCATCTCGCCTATAGCCATGGTCTCGATAAATTCCACGCCCAAAGCAGCATATTCCAGCGCCTCCTTTATTTCCACTACCTCGTAAATAACCCAATTCCAGGGATACTCGGCAAAATTTTTCCACCCCGAAGGAACAAGAGTCCGATTGCAAAACACATATTCAGGATTAAGTTTAAGAGCGGTCACCAGATCCCAGGTCGGAAGAACCCAGCCAGTAGCGCTTATATTGTTTTCTCTAGCAACAGCTATCACTTGAGGCTCGAACGAAATCGAAACACATTGAGCCTTTACTGATTCTAGCACCCTTAAAACCTGGGCTACCGCTCTTTGGATTCCAAAACGCTGCAGACTCTGGGTTTTAATCTCAACGAAAGCAGTCACCTCAGGAAGTTCCTTTAACCAGAGGACAATATTTTCTAAGGTGGAGAGCTGCGCCTCTGGGAAACGAGGCCCAAAGCGAGCAGCCTCATTAACGCAGATATGCTTGAGATTCACCGACTCTATATCGAAAATAGACACTTCATGTCCTGCGGTACGAAGAAGGGTATCGTCATGGAGCACCACAGGGATCGCATCGGCAGTTAGTTGCACATCAAACTCTACAAAGCGTGCGCCAGCACTTACCGCAGCATCTAGACTCAATAAGGTATTTTCCGGAAACGCTTTAGCATAGCCACGATGGGCGATTAATTGAGGTATTCTTATAATAGAGTAGTCTCTTTTTACCTGCATGGACAACACATTCGGACCACTACTAGCCCCATAGCTTTCACTCTCACTAACAACCCAGAGAGCCCTATGAAAACAAGGGTTGGTAACGGATACGATGAGGCTGATCGGCCATCTCACCCAGGCGCTGGCGACGGTTCGCTTCATAATCGGCATGGTTGCCTTCGAACCAAATAACTTGGCTATCCCCTTCAAAAGCGAGAATATGGGTAGCAATACGATCTAAAAACCAACGATCATGGGAAATCACTACGGCACAGCCGGGGAAACCTAGTAGAGCCTGCTCCAAGGCTCTTAGGGTTTCCACATCTAAGTCATTGGTCGGTTCATCAAGGAGAAGAACATTTCCTCCAGCACGAAGCAACTTAGCTAGATGCACCCGATTACGCTCACCGCCAGAAAGATCTCCAATACGTTTTTGCTGATCTGAACCTTTAAAATTAAATCGCGCTACGTAGGCGCGGGAAGGAGTCTCATAAGCCCCAACCTTGATAATGTCTTGACCTTCTGAAATCTCTTCCCACACGGTTTTGCTAGCATTTAAAGCCTCCCGGCCTTGATCGACATAAGCCAACTTGACTGTATCCCCTAGTCGAATTTCACCCGCATCCGGCTGCTCTTGGCCCACCATCATTCTAAACAAAGTTGTTTTTCCCGCGCCATTGGCACCGATGATTCCCACAATCCCCCCAGGAGGAAGGCTGAAATTTAGCTCATCAATAAGTAAACGGTCACCAAAGCTCTTGCGCAGATCCTTTGCTTCAATCACTATATCCCCCAGACGTGGACCTGGTGGAATATAGATTTCATTAGTTTCGTTGCGTTTTTGGTATTCTTGGGAAGATAATTCTTCAAAACGGGCGAGACGGGCTTTGCTCTTGGCATGCCGCCCTTTTGGGTTTACGGAAACCCATTCGAGCTCCGCCTTTATTGCTTTAATCCGGGCCCCCTCCTGCTTCTCCTCTAATTGCAAGCGTTTTTCTTTTTGTTCCAGCCAAGATGAGTAATTTCCCTCCCAAGGAATACCGTGGCCGCGATCTAATTCCAGAATCCAGCCGGCCACATTATCCAAGAAATAGCGATCATGGGTTACAGCTACGACAGTACCCGGATATTTTTCCAAGTAGCGCTCCAACCAAGCAACCGACTCTGCATCAAGATGATTAGTAGGTTCGTCTAGCAGCAACATATCTGGCTCAGAAAGGAGCAAGCGGCAAAGGGACACACGCCGCTGTTCCCCGCCCGAAAGATGGGTGACCTCTGCCTCCCAAGGAGGGAGGCGCAACGCTTCGGCAGCGATATCAAGCTTATGATCTAGATTCCAGGCATCCGCAGCTTCAATAGCGTCTTGAAGCTGTGCCTGTTCCTCAAAGAGGCGATTCATTTCTTCATCACTCATTGGCTCGGCAAATAACAGGCCAATCTCGTTGAATCGCTCCAACATAGCTTTAGTTTCGGCAATTCCCTCCTCCACGTTATCCCGGACATTTTTAGCAGGATCCAGATGCGGCTCTTGAGAAAGGTAGCCGATCTTAAGTCCTTTTTGGGGAATAGCTTCGCCTTCAATATCTTTGTCAATTCCGGCCATAATTTTGAGCACGGTTGATTTTCCTGCCCCATTCAGACCTAGCACGCCAATCTTTGCACCTGGAAAAAAGGATAGGGAGATATCGCGCAAAATAACGCGTTTCGGCGGCACTACCTTGCCCACCCGGTTCATACTATAAACATACTGCGCCATCGAATTGCCCCATTAATTCTTAAACGTTTACGACTGCATAAAAAAGCGCTGGCGACTTTTTCGCCAGCGCTTTTTTCAAGACGAATGTTGTGGCTAAAAAGGAATCCAAGATTTTTTATGCGTGTAGTCCACATAACCTACGCTAACACCAGCCCGCCAGCCCACGCCCGTACGAATCGGGGCCAGGATGAGATCATCCGTCTGCTGGTAATTAACGCTAACGCCTCCTATAAAGTAAAGGCTTCCATCCACGCCAGGAATTCGTTGAAAAAGTGCATCCATATCCTTGAGATGATAAACTAAGGTGAATACTTTAGAAAAATTACCACCAAAATCAAACCCTACCGATGGCCCCTGCCAGTAAACCTTTTTTTCTTCCCCGCTTTTTGTATGTAAAACCCCTTCACCATAGCGGAGACCTACACCGATGGCGCCACTGCCCTCTGTACCTGTGATATAGCCATTAGGACGGCCCTGCTCTTTAAATACCTTTTCTATGACGCGGGCAAGCGCCTTTGTTGTCTCACCAAAAAATTCAGAGGCTGCTGCAAGCACTGCCTCCTCTGAATACGTCTCTTCCTTTAACTCGCCCTGCTTTTCAGTTGCGCCAACCGTCACGCAAGCTACTAAAAATACCGCTAATAATATTAAACGTAAAATCTTAGCCATTCTAGTTCGCTTCCAGTGGTATTTATTATTTAATAAAGCAGAAATTCAGGCAGTAGCAAAAAACTTTCATAAACCACCAACCCAGAATAAAGAAGCAAAAAACCATAAATAAACTGCTGTACACGAAAGATACGGAATACAATAAAATTATGATGTATTATCAACCCTACAAGACCCACCCCAGTGACAGCCATTTTTACCCCTGCAAAGAGCGGAATACTGAAATTGATCAATTCAGCCATAAGCGGATTTATTTCTTTAGCGCCATGTTGAAGCAACGACAAGGTAAAAATCGCATCCATAAAACATAAGATCAAAACTGCTACTATAAGCCACCACAAAGAGGCGGGATACTTGTCCAGATAACTGTTAGCAAGATCCTCACGGCGTCTAATGTAGCCCCGCCGACCTTGGTGGCCCCAATAATTAAACTGCGGAAATGAGCCTACCCGCCGCTCTCCACTCCGACGCTCATGATAAATAGTCGCCTTTTCAATGATTACGTAACTCATCAGCTTCGCTCCCTGATAGGCAATGGATAACTTTAGCTAACATAATCTAATGCAAAAACGGGGCCATAATAAATAATAAATAATAAAATCAACGATATATATCAATATGCGCTAAGGTTTGTGTAAAGTTTTATGACGATTCATCTCCCTATCTCCACTTCTTCCAAAAAAAAGGAAACAGTAATTTTACTCCATGGCATTTGGATGAAGGGACTCTATTTTTACCCCTTAGCTAAATACCTTAGCACCCAGGGTTATCGAACGATCTGTTTTGGTTACCGCTCTCTCCAAGATAGCCCCAGCAAAACCTTGTATCATCTGCATCACTATATTGAAAGCCTAGAAACAGAAGCTATTCACTTCGTAGGACATAGCTTAGGAGGACTGTTAATACAGCGCTTATTAAAACAATATCCTCAACAAAAACCCGGCGGGGTAGTAGCGCTTGGGACTCCCTTTACCGGCAGTATTGTTGCTCAACGGCTTTACGCCCACCAGCTAGGGCGCTATCTTTTAGGACAAAACGCTGAGGAGAACTTGTTGATTGAAAGCGCCCCCTCCTGGCAGTCTGTTCAAAAGTTAGGGATCATTGCCGGAACCCGGAGCTTTGGCATAGGTCGATTAATTGCCCCCTTGCCTCAGCCTAATGATGGAACAGTGAGCGTTGCGGAAACAAAACTGGCGGGAATGACTGACCATTGCCTGGTCAGAACTAATCATACGGGATTGCCACTTTCCCCTATGGTAGCGAAGCTGACCGTTACTTTTTTACGTTATAACCGTTTTACCCAATAGGACCTTATTCTCCATACACAGTTACCGTCACCTGCCGTCGGTAGCCTGAGAAACGATGTTCCCAGAGATAAACCCCTTGCCAAGTGCCCAAGGCACAACGGCCTTGAGTAACCGGCAGGTTGAGTTCCGAGTGGGTCAACACGGTCCGTACATGGGCAGCCATATCATCCGCGCCCTCCTGCTGATGGGTAAACAGGGGATCGCCGTCAGGCACGAGCCGGCTAAAATAAGCTTCTAAATCGTACCTCACCGCAGGATCAGCATTTTCGCAAAGCATTAATGAGGCACTAGTATGATGAAGAAAAATATGGCATAAACCTGTCTTAATATCACTGCCGGCGGCAATCCGCTGTAGCTGGTCCGTTATCTCCACCGTTCCTCGGCCTGACGTTGTAACCTCCAGCCTTTCCTGGACTACCATCACCTTACCTCTATCTGAAAGCCTGCGTACCTCAACTTACGATTCAGGGTATTCTAAACTGCCGTTTTGCTTCAGCATAGTACAATATCAAAATTACGTCCACGCTCAGGTAACCTTAAGGCTACGCCACATTACTAACCTCAGTAGCGCTAGCCTGCCGAGACTGTCGTAAAATATCTCGCACACAACAACCACATTTACCACAGCTACTTACTACCCCCAGCTGACGTCTCAGATCACGGAGGCTATTGGTACCTTGCGAAATCGCTTCTTGCAACTGCTTATCAGTTACGGCATGACATATACATACATACATTGTTCTAATACCATTTATCCTTTCCCTGCTAAGGATCTAATTACAAATACGAATGATTGTCAATATTAAATTTTGTTCTTTGAGCAAAAACATGTAGAAGCCAGTTTTCAGGGAAAGGAAGTATCGTCAAGAAAATTTCGAAAATAGGTTTCATCTAAAATGGTAATCCCAAGATTTCTCGCCTTTACTAGCTTAGACCCAGGATTAGCGCCTATTATCAAGTAATCGGTATGAGGAGAAACACTGCCATTAACTTTACCTCCCAAGGCCTGCAAACGTTCTTTGGCCTGCTCACGGGTCATGCTTTCCAGAGTCCCGGTCAGAACGAAGGTCCTACCTAAAAGAGGTTGAACAATTTGCACTTTATCCTCCACCTCCGGCCAGCAAACCCCAGCTTTTTGTAAACCTTGAATGATCTGGCGGTTGTGTGGTTGGCGGAAAAAAGCAGCAATATGGGCAGCAACAATAGGCCCAATATCCGTTACCTGCTGTAATCTCTCCTCACTGACGCTTGCTAAGGCTTCTAACGAGCCAAACTCCTTGGCTAATACTTGGGCGGTGGCTTCTCCCACTTCGCGAATACCAAGAGCGTAAAGAAAACGCGGCAAAGTCGTATGCTTACTCTGCTGAATAGCATTTATCAAATTGGTTGCCGATTTTTGACCCATACGCTCCAATCCAGCAAGCTGCTCCTTCGTAAGGCCATATAAATCAGCTACATCTTTAAGCAACCCTTGTTTCGTAAGCTGTTCTACAAGTTTATCTCCCAGACCATTGATATCCATTGCCCGACGTCCGGCAAAGTGTTTAATCGCCTCCTTGCGCTGGGCCGGGCAATATAAGCCACCACTACAGCGGGCCACCGCTCCGCCTTCTTCTTTGACGATCTCCGACCCGCAAACAGGACATTGCCTAGGCATCTGAAAAGGGCGAGAGTCAGGTAAACGGCGTTCCATAATCACCTTAACTATTTCCGGGATGACGTCCCCCGCCCGGCGCACATAAACGGTATCACCAATCCGGATATCCTTACGCTGAATTTCGCCTTCATTGTGCAAGGTGGCCTTACTAACGGTCACTCCACCCACAAAAACCGGTTGTAACCGAGCCACAGGAGTCAATGCCCCAGTACGTCCTACCTGCACCTCAATATCCAAGATTTGAGTCAGCTCTTCTTGGGCGGGGAATTTGTAAGCAAGGGCCCAGCGGGGAGCACGGGCAAGCGATCCTAAAATTTGCTGCTGATCGAGATAATCCACCTTAAAAACCACCCCATCAATTTCATAGGGGAGCTTATCGCGCAAATCCAATAAATGCTGATAGTACTTCTCACAGCCGGCAAGCTCTTCAACCACCTCCGAGTAAGGAAGAATACGCAAACCCCATTGCTTAAGCTGGAACAAAATTTCGCTATGACGATCAGGCAATATCCCCCCCTCCACTTGGCCAACGCCATAGCAAAATAGAGCTAGTGGACGATTTGCCGTAATCCGAGGATCTAACTGGCGTAAGCTGCCTGCAGCGGCATTGCGGGGGTTCACAAAAGGCTTTTCGCCCTTAGCAATTTGTTCTCGATTAAACTGCTCGAATCCCTGCCTTGGCATATACACTTCACCACGTACTTCTAGCAAGGAAGGAATTTTCTCGCCGCGTAAACGCAAAGAGACGGTAGGAATAGTCCGGATATTATGGGTGATATCCTCGCCAGTGATGCCATCGCCTCGGGTTGCACCTTGCACGAGCACCCCATCTTGATATAATAAGCTGACGGCAAGGCCATCAAGTTTAGGCTCGGCCGCATAATCGACCCGTTCAATCCCCAGTCGCGTTTTTACCCGCCGGTGAAAATCAGCCAATTCTCCCTCATGGAAAGCGTTATTTAGGGATAGCATGGGAATTTCATGCTTTATTTCACCCAAGGATTTAACGGGCTTAGCGCCCACGCGCTGGGTAGGCGAATCCAGGGTAATCAACTCAGGGTAGTTTTCTTCTAGAGCCTGTAATTCCCGTATCAGACGGTCATATTCAGAATCTGGAACTAATGGATTATTTACTACATAATAGGCGTAATCATAATTATTTATTAATTCTTTTAATGCTTGTATGCGCTCCTTGGCTGGGGCTGGCGCTACCACATCTACCTCAGCATAGCGGATCTAAATAATAGGGAACTATTTGCCCTGCGCTCCCAGGGATCGACTAGCCCGATTAAAAGCGAGGATGCGTTCCCGCACTTGCTCAAGCGCCTGGGCAGTAAGTATATTGCGCCGCTCATCACGGACCTCTCCGTTTAGCTTCTCGGCTAAAAGCCGGGCTATTTCCAACATCGCATCGAATGCAGCAAAACCACCTGCTGCTCCAGGCAAGCGCATAAACAAAGCAAGCCCAGTAGTAGAAAAACGCTCTATTTGTTCCAAATTGAATGATCCCGGCTCCATGATATTAGCCACACTAAATATAGCTCTCCCTCCAGGGGAATAGGCATGATAAATATTCATTTCTCCATACCGTAAACCTTTGTCTTCCAAGACCCGCACAATATCTTTGCCTCGAAACATACTCTTTCCTCGCGCCATCACCGTAAGCACAATCACCAACTCAGGCCCTGTTGGTTGCGGTGATAGTTTTTCAGGTCTAGGTTTTGCCTTGAGCCATTTCTTTGGAAAGGCAAACCGGCTTTTTTTAGTATCCTTAGGCGGTATGACCTCGTTGCACTCTGACTCCTTTTTCGAATGAGTTTCTTTAGCCTCTTCTACAAGCGTAGCTGGCTCATCGAAATTTTCCAGATTCCCCAAAAGTTCTTCTTCCTGTTCTCTCAAATTTTGGTTTTTTTCTGGAATTTGAGGGGATTGATTAAACATAGCTTTCTGTGATGTTTCTTGAGATCCGCCAGCAGGCTCCATTGGAGTTTCTAAACTCTCATCATAAGTTCCCAGCGTTGGCATCCGTCTACGCCCTCGTTCCTGCTCACGAATGTCTTTCCGGCGATTTTCCCATCGACTATAAAAGTAAATGACTACCAGAATCAAGGCGCCAATCATAAGCAATGCTAAGCGTAGATCATTCATAAAATCTCCCCGCTAAATGGCGGCCAGTTGCACAGCCTCATCCACATCCACCGCAACCAGGCGTGAGACGCCAGGCTCATGCATGGTCACTCCAGTAAGTTGATGTCCAATCTCCATAGTTACCTTATTGTGAGTCACAATAATAAATTGCAATTTAACCGACATTTCCTTTACCAGTTCACAAAAACGCTCCACATTTGCATCATCAAGCGGGGCATCAACCTCATCTAACATACAAAAGGGTGCTGGATTGAGTTGAAAAATAGCAAATACCAGCGCTACCGCAGTGAGTGCCTTTTCTCCCCCTGAGAGCAAATGAATGGTGCTGTTTCGCTTGCCTGGGGGGCGCGCCATAATTTTAACACCAGTATTCAGCAAATCATCATCATTCAACTCTAAGTAGGCCTTGCCTCCTCCGAAGAGTTTGGGAAAAAGAGTTTGCAAACCACCATTCACCTTATCAAAGGTTTCTCGAAAGCGACGGCGGGTTTCACGGTCAATACGCTCAATGGCATTTTCTAGAGTTTGCAATGCCTCAGTTAAATCAGCATGCTGAGCATCTAAATACTGCTTACGTTCCGCCTGAATGCGGCATTCATCAATAGCCGCTAAATTAATAAGTCCAAGGCGCTGAATACGTAGGGCAATGCGTTCGCTTTCCGCTTCCAGGGCAGCTAAATCACTCTCCTCAGACATTTCCCGTAATATTTCTTCGGGGCTGAATCCTGCTGCCTGCAATGGCTCCTTGAGAGTTTGAGCCCGCACCCAGATTGCTTGCCTATCAACACGGAGCCGCTCCAAAGAGGTTCGTTGCGACTCAAGCGTTCTTCCTATCTCGTGCTTTTTTTGTTCGTCTGTCCGCAACTGTGATTCTAATCTAGTCACTCGTTCTCGTGCTTCGTTTAATTGGCGCTCGATGCTCATTCGCTGTTGCAAATGGGTTTCCAGCTGCGTTTGAAGTTCCTGCAGGGGTGTTTCTCCACTCGCTAGGGTAACCTCCAATGCCTCCCTACGTTGAAGCAACTCATTATATTCCCTGCGAATTTGAATCACCGCTTGTTGAGTCGCCTCTAAGGTCGTCTGGAGAGAATGCCCCTCCATCTCTAGCCGATGCAAGTTATCTTTCGCTGCTCCGGTCTCACCCCGAAGCTGATTCAAGGACGCTCGTAATCGATCCCGCTGCTTTATAAGTTGCTCCCGCTCCTCGGCGAAACTTTCCATGTCCATCAACGCCTCTTGGAGGCAGGTTTCCGCCAATTGCCGTTCTCTTTCGTCCTCAGCAAGATGGGTTTGGATTTCTTCCAATTCTTCCTGCACCTGCCTTTGACGGAGTTGGTGCTGTTCCTGTTTGGCCTCTACCCGCGCCAGAGCGGATTGGCATCCTCCCAACTCCCTTTGGAACTGATGCAATACTTTTTGTTGACGCTCCTGTTCGCTCTCTAGCGTGTAAAAACGCCCTCGGACTTCTTCTAACTGTTTATCAAGGGCTTCCACTTCCCGTTCGCAATGCGTCATCTCCTCCTGTAAACGGGCTATTTCCCGCCCCCTCGCTAGCGCCCCCAATTTCCCATCATCTTCTCGAACTAGACTAAGCCAGGCTAAACTCAGCCAAATGCCGTTGCGGGTCATAATCGACTCCCCGGGAGCGAGACTGGCCCGCAAAACTAATGCCTCAGCTAGCGTTTCTACCGCGTAGACTCCTCCCAATATCGAGTCCAAAGGCCACGGGGCTCGCACTTTACTTAATAGCAAAGGAACCCCGCTTTCCGTTCTGTTAGCTTGGGCGGACACCGCCGTGTCAAAAAGGATGAGAGACCCCGCCTCTAAATTTAAGAGCCCATCAGCTAGCCGCTCCCAGCCCGCCACGCACACAGCCTCCATGTGTATCCCTAAGGCGCGCTCTACCGCCTGTTCCCATCCGGGTTCAACTTCCAAGCCCTCGGCTAGGCGCAAGCTATCCGCCAGGTTCTGTTGCGCTAGCCAGGCATCCGCTCCGCCATCACTGCGGCCAAGAGCAGCCTGCTGCAGTGCTTGTAAGGAGGCCAACCGACCCTGTAAATGATGCCGCTCTCTTTGCTTACCATGAAGCTTTCTAGAAAGCTGTTTTTCTTGCTCTCGATATTCAGCAGCCTGAGCAACGCAATCCGCTAGGGCTTTTTGCTGCCGAGCCAGTTCCTGCTCTAGAATGAATTGTTCCTCTCGTAGCTCCTCCAATAGATTCGCATCATCCCCCTCAAGCAACTGCCTAGCCTCCTCTTCAAGACGGACCCTACGCTGCTGCAATTGCTCCTGTTGCCGCGTTAGTTGTTGCTGTCGGCTCCGTTCTACCTGAGCTCGCTGAGTGGGTTCTGCCGCCCGCTGATTGAAATCATCCCAACTCGCCTGCCAATCCTGCATAGCGGTTTCGGTGGTTTCCATCATCTCCTGGGCAGCCTGAAATTGCTGTTGTGCCCCCCTCTCAGACTCAACATGGCTCACTAAGGCTTGCCGGGTTTGCCCGATAAGCGCTGACTTCTCCTCTTGGAGCTGCTCTGTCCGCGTTAACCGATGCGCTATTTGCGCCTGCTCTTGCTGATGCTGCGCGCGCTGCGCCCGCTGATGATGAAGTTGCTGTTCAAGGCGGGCGATCTCGGCCCCCTGGCTATAATAAATTTCTTGAATTTCAACTGCCTTATCCCTAGCTTGATGAAGTGCTTCCCCCTGCTGCTCCAATTGGGCTTCCACTCGCCGCAGATCCGCTGTGCATCCTTCTAAAAGCGTTTCTTGGTGTTCAATTTGCCGGTTTTGTTGATGCGCCTCTTCATTCAGTGCTCGCCAACGCAGGGCCTCGATTTGAGCTTTAATTTTCCGTTTTAACTGCTTTAATTCTTGATACTTTTCCGCTTGCTTGGCTTGGCGCTTTAAAGTGTTAAGCTGTCTCTCAATTTCCTCTCTTAAGTCGTTAATACGATTAAGGTTATCAACCGTATGCCCCATGCGGTTTTCAGTTTCTCGGCGGCGCTCCTTGTATTTGGAAATGCCCGCAGCTTCTTCCAGAAAAACCCGAAGCTCTTCGGGCTTAGCCTCAATAAGGCGAGAAATCATGCCCTGCTCGATAATCGCATAGCTCCGTGGTCCCAGGCCGGTGCCAAGAAAAATATCGGTAATATCACGGCGACGGCAGCGGGCGCCATTCAGGAAATAACAGGACTGGCCATCCCGGCTGACCTGGCGCTTGATAGCAATCTCATTATAAGCTGCATATTGGCCTCCTAGATTTCCTTTACTATTATCAAATACCAACTCCACGGAGCATTGTCCTACCGGCTTGCGGGAAGTCGAACCATTGAAAATGACATCCGCCATGGAATCACCGCGTAAGTGCTTGGCCGAACTCTCTCCCATCACCCAACGCACAGCATCAATGATATTGGATTTTCCGCAGCCATTAGGCCCGACAATAGCCATCCGGTTACTAGGCAAGGGCAAACTGGTAGGATCGACAAAAGACTTAAAACCAACAAGCTTGATTTTCTTTAAGCGCATGGAATGGATTTAAGCGATAATATAAAAAGCTAAATTTGAAATGCGCAACGCTAACACAGAGACAGCAAGATGCCTAGCCAACCGAATCGTGAACTGGAAACCTTTGCCAATCCCTTGCCGGAACGGGACTATACTATTCGAATTCGGATTCCAGAATTTACCTGCTTATGCCCAAAGACGGGCCAGCCTGATTTCGCCACCTTACAGCTAGAGTACGTGCCCGACCAGGCTTGCGTGGAATTAAAATCGCTCAAACTCTATATCTGGTCCTATCGGGATCAAGGCGCTTTCCACGAAGCAGTTACCAATCAAATCCTAGACGATCTCACCGCTGTTTGTAAGCCCCGCTTTATGCGCCTCACCGCGGAGTTCAACGTTCGCGGGGGCATTTACACCACAGTAGCGGCCGAATACCGCCAACCCGGTTGGGATGCGCCCAAGATAGTCCGGCTGCCTTGAAATGTCCTCTGATCTTTTTCTTGGTATTGACATGGGCACTTCAGGCTGCCGAATCATTGCTATCAATGAGATGGGGGAAATCCGGGGCCGCAGCCATGTTTCCCTGCCTCCTCCCCAGCGGCAAGGAAGGGCGATAGAACAGGATCCAGAGCAATGGTGGCAAGCCATCAAGCAAGCTTTTACAAATCTGTTTCAGGAGGTGCCCGCCAAGGCAGTTCGCTCCCTTGCTGTTGATGGAACTTCCGGTACGGTGGTCTTAGTAGATAAAAAAGGGAGTCCTTTAACTCCCGCCTTACTCTATAATGACAGCCGCAACCATGCTGAAGCGCACCTCATTGCCGAGCAGGCCCCTCCCCATAGCGGCGCCTTGGGTCCCACTTCTAGTCTAGCGAAACTGCTCTATTTGCAGACCCGTCCAGAGGCGCTTCAGGCAGCTTACCTGCTGCATCAAGCAGATTGGATCGCCTTCCGTTTAGGGGCAAAGTTGGGGATCAGCGACGAAAATAATTGCCTTAAGACAGGATATGACTCCAACCAGCAAGAATGGCCTGACTGGCTCGACCGAGTGGGTGTACGCCGCGAACTGCTGCCGACGGTAGTTCCTCCCGGAACCCTAATTGGCACCATTGACCCCTCCCATACAGAAACGTTTCAAATCCCCCCCCAGGCGAAGTTAGTGGCGGGCACCACCGATAGTATTGCTGCCTTTATAGCTACCGGGGCGGGAAAACCAGGAGACGCTGTCACCTCCCTTGGTTCTACCTTAGCGCTCAAGGTAGCCTCCGAACGCCCCATTTTTAGCGCAAAATATGGCATTTACAGCCATCGCCTAGGCAGGCTTTGGCTGGCTGGTGGCGCTTCTAATAGTGGTGGCATTGTTCTGCGGCAGTATTTTACTCAAGCTCAACTCGATGAGATGACTCCCCATCTTCAGCCACAGCAAATTACGGGATTGAATTACTATCCTCTACCCGCCCAGGGCGAGCGCTTTCCCGTTCCAGACCCCCACTATTCGCCATGTCTCGCTCCCCGTCCCCGTGATGATATAACCTTCTTTCAAGCTATTCTGGAGGGTATTGCCCGTATTGAAGCCCAAGGTTATCGTCAACTTCAATCGCTAGGCGCCCCTTTCCCCAGCCTGGTGAAAACCACTGGCGGAGGTGCTCACAATCCCGCTTGGTTGCAAATAAGGGAACACACCCTTCGGGTTCCGGTGATTGCTGCCCATGAGACCGAGGCCGCCTATGGGAGCGCATTATTAGCGCGTCAGGCTCTCTCCTGAGCCCCCCTCTATTAATTATATTAGCTCTACCCCTGTTTCTGCCTCTTGGTCAATAATACCGCTGCCGCATTCTCCTCAAAGTGCCGTGCTGCTTCGATGTACTCCCACACCGTTCCATCATGCACCCACCCCCCCTGGCGCTTGATGGATTCAAAAGAGGCTCCAGCACGATGGGCAGTGGTAGCTAAACTCCGGCGCAGGCTATGGCTACTGAGCTCTGATACGAAGCCTAGACCCACTTGGGTAGCTACAGCCTTTAAAATAAGATTCACACCCGCCGGATGGAGAGGGGCATCCAAAAGAGTTTCCCAGCGGTTCACGCGCCGAAAGAGGGGGCCTGATTCAATACCTGCAATTCTGAGCCAAGCATTCAAGGCTGTAACGGGACATAACTCCCCTTCCCCATAAGGCAATGCCTTCAACTGCCCTTCACCGCTTTGATCAGTTTTAGAGCGAGGTACAGTGATAAGGATTCCTTCTGGCTCCCACTGCAGGTGTGCTAGGTGCACCTGCACCAACTCGCTACGCCGAAATGCTCCGAAAAAACCCACCAACAGCAAGGCCCGGTCTCGGTAGGCTTTAAGGTTGGATTGTGCCGAAAGGTGATTCACCATCGCTTTTAGGTGCTCCAAGCGAAAGGCTTTGGCTTGACGCTTAGGCTTTCCTTGCCGACGGGCAATGCCTTGGAAGAGTTTACGGACTTCTGGAGCCACCGTGGGATCGGGAAACTCTTGGAGTTGATGCCAGTAGCGCAAGGCTGTTAGCCGCAGCGACAAGGTACGAGGATTGAGGATCTCGGCATGAGCCAACAAGTAAGCGCTCACCATGGAGGCATCCGCCGGCAAATGGCCACCCCAGCGCTCAAAGTGGCGAATTGCTGAGCGATAGGCTCGCCGGGTATTCTCTGCCGTAGCCGCTTCGATATAGCGCTGATGCTGTAGCGTTAAGGTACTCTCGGATTCAACGTAACCCAACATTTCCGCAGCCTGTTTGGGGGTTAATTCATGGGACATTATTTTTCTTCCTTAATCCGTTTCTAAGATCCTCATCACCTACGCCTAATGATAAACTAAAACCCTGATAGCCTATGCTCCTTTCCCTCGAAGAAAAATTCACCGAAAATAATAGAAATTTCCGACGCTGCACTCGAGTCAGAAGATAGAGCTTTCTGAAATCTTTCAGATTTCTGACCCACAAGATGCCCTTCCCTTAATCCATGACTCAAACTTAATGAGGAATAAACCATGATTACCCAAGTTTTTGTAGGCGTAAATCACCTTTTACGGGGGTTTCATCTTATTCACCGTCCAGGGCTGCGTGCCTATGCTTATATTCCCCTCACCATTAACATCCTCCTTTTTGGTATCCTTATTTGGTTAGGTGCCGCCCAATTTGGTACTCTTATCGATGCACTGCTGCCACCATGGCTAGAGTGGTTACATTGGTTACTGTGGCCTCTATTTGCAGTCACGATGGCCGTCATAGTTTTTTTTATTTTCTCCCTCATCGCTAACTTGATTGGCGCACCCTTCAATGGACCGCTGGCAAGAGCCGTCGAGCAATACCTTACTGGCCAGGAAATACAAGAATCTAGTACAACATTACTTCGAGAAGCTTGTTCAGCAATTTGGATGGAGCTGAATAAAATCGGCTATTTCGCCCTCCGAGCTATTCCTCTCCTGCTTTTATTTCTCATCCCTGGACTTAACCTTGTCGCTCCTTTCCTATGGTTCACTTTCAGCGCATGGATGTTTGCCTTAGAATACATGGACTATCCCATGGGAAACCACAGAATTAGTTTCTCTCAACAGAGACAACGATTACAACGACACCGTTTACTAGGGCTAGGGTTTGGGGGAGCAACCTTATTCGCCACCAGCATTCCCTTAGTGAATTTTTTCGTTATGCCCAGTGCTGTTGCTGGTGCTACTGCCCTTTGGGTCACTCATTTAAAGTCCCGCCACGAAACACAAGCGCAACCCTCTGCTTTTCAAAGCCCATCTGGCCAACAAGAGAGCTCTATAAACTAACCCTTATAGCAAAAACCATAGTTTGAAAAACCAGCATGTTGGCTAACTCAAACATCGTCCCAAAAATCAATCTACTCCTTATCGAAGATAATCCAGGTGATGTCCGGCTGGTACAACTTGCCCTACAAGAGGTAACCGGGGTTAAGTTCGAGACTACGGCGGTAGAGCGACTCAGCCAAGCGCTGTCCTTGCTCGAGCATCAGCAATTTGATGCCATTTTACTAGATTTAACCCTACCTGACTGTCACGGTCTCCATACTTTTAGCCAGGTAAAAGAGGCTGCACCTCAGCTACCCATCGTGGTGCTAAGCGGTTTATCTAATGAAGAACTAGCCATCGAGGCAGTAAAACTCGGAGCCCAGGATTATTTAGTCAAAGGTCAAAGTAATAATCAGCTGGCGGGGCGAGCATTACGTTATGCGGTGGAAAGAAAGCAAACTGAAACTGTATTGCGCCAAGCTCGAGATGAATTGGAGCAACGCATCGCTGAGCGAACAGCCCATCTGAAGAAGGCCAATTGCCAGCTTCAGCAAGAAATCCTCCAGCGGAAACGCACTGAAGCATTGCTCCGAAAAGAACGGGACTTTAGCTCTATGATCTTGGATACTGCCGATGTCCTGGTGGTAATTCTCAACAGTCAGGGCCAGATTGTTCGCCTTAACCGAGCCTTCCAGAAAATTAGCGGATATCCTTCCGAGGAAGCGCAAGGACGGTATCTTTGGGAGCTTACCTATTTTCCAGACCAAATAAAAAAAGACACCAGGGAAAAACTCAAACAATGGCAAACACCAAACACTCCCAAGAAGCATGAAAGCTATTGGCAAGCGAAAACGGGGGAGCGATACCTGATCGCTTGGTCAAGCACAGCACTATTCGCCCCCAGTGGGGCTCTAGATTATGTTATTTATACTGGTATCGATATTACCGAGCAAAGACAGGCTGAAGATCTTGCTCGGCAGCGTTTGCTTGAGCTAGCTCATATCTCCCGTTTAAGCACCCTCGGGGAAATGGCTGCCCAGATTGCCCACGAACTCAACCAACCCCTAGGAGCCATCACTACGTATAGCGATATTTGCTTGCGCACTCTTGAGCCACAAACCTCAAAACATCAACCACTTCGCGATATATTGGAGGAAATCGCAACCCAAGCCGAGCGAGGAGGAAAAATTATTCGTCATCTTCGTAACCTTATCCACAAAAAAGAGCAACGATGGGCTTCTCTGGCAATCAACGAACTCATTCGTGAAACCGTTGGTATCATGCAGGCTGAAGCACGGTGGCAAAACATTACGATTAAACTCGACTTGCAAACGTCACTTCCTTCTATTACCGCTGATAGCCTTCTACTCCAACAGGTATTTCTCAATCTGATGCGTAATGCCTTCGATGCCATGATAGCGAACCCCTGCAACGGTGATCGGCAAATCAGAATTAAAACGTCATGGATAAAAAAAACCGCTATTGAAATTCAAATCCAAGATACAGGGCCGGGGCTACCAGATAACCTCAAGCAGAAAATATTTGAGCCTTTTTTCACGACTAAAACGGAAGGTATGGGAATGGGATTGCCGATTTGTCAATCCATTATCGAAGCCCATGGAGGTTGGCTTTTAGCGACTGATAATAAGCACGGTGGTGCTGTATTTCAGCTTAGGCTGCCAATTATCTCCCCAAAGAATACTCTTCATGGCAGCTAAAAATACGATATATATCGTGGATGATGATGGAGCAATGCGTAAATCACTTGCCTTGCTTTTGCAAGGGGAAGGTTTTGATGTAAAAACTTACTCTTCCGCGCAAACATTTATTGAAAGGGAGAGCCCCCCCTTAACGGGATGTCTCTTGCTAGATGTACGAATGCCTGGCATAGATGGGTTTGAATTACAAAACATATTACAATTACGGGGAATTCACCTCTCCATTATCATGATTACCGGACATGCCGATGTACCCATGGCGGTTCGGGCAATGAAACTAGGAGCCAAGGATTTTATTGAAAAACCCTTCCGTGCTCAAACCCTATTGGATCGTCTCCATAAAATATTATCCGAAGAAACTCCTAAGAAGCAATTCCACTCGCAGCCAGAAAAATTAGCCCAGCTAGAGTCCCTAACCCGGCGAGAACGTCAAGTATTTAAACTGCTCGCACAAGGCAAAATGAACAAACACATCGCCGCCGAGCTATGCATTAGTATTCGAACCGTTGAAACTCATCGGGCTAATATTATGGAGAAATTAAAAGTTAGATCCCTTGCCGATATTGTCCGATTGGCTATTTTGGAAACGCTTTAAGTAGAAGCAAAGTAAATTATATTTATTATAATTCAAATACTTAACTTGAATTAATTCATTCTCCGTAGAAATACGGATAGCCACCGCTAGGGTTTATCTTATAAAAATAGCTGCAAAGTAAGCTAGCAGTAAAGCAGTAAAAAGGAGCAGCAGCTATGGTTAGCAAAAAGATTTCCTCTCTCCAATCGATAAATATTACCGCCCCATTAGCAAACAATAAAAAGACTGGAGATAGCGCTAAGCAGTCTCAATCTACAGGATTTACCCTGGAAAATCTTTACATGCGGGAGGCTGGTAAAGTGCCCTTGTTGAGCGCCGAAGAAGAAAGGCATTATGCACGATTGGCTCAACAAGGGGACCGCGAAGCCCGAAATCACATTATCGAAAGTAATTTGCGAATAGTCATAAGAATGGCGACCCGCCATATTAATCGTGGCCTGCCTTTAATGGATTTAATTGAAGAAGGCAACCTTGGGCTTATTGATGCGGTAGAGAAATTTAACCCTGAACTTGGTTTCCGGTTTTCTACCTATGCCAGTTGGTGGATACGCCAGGCAATAGAGCGGGCGCTGATGAATCAAACCCGAACTATTCGGGTTCCTATTCATGTTTTTAAAAAAATTCGTTGTTATCAAAAGGAAGCAAGATATTTTAGACAGAGATATAATATTGAACCCCATTTAGGAGAGATTGCAAAATTGCTTCACGAACCCTTGGAAAGGATACAGCGCTATCTTAGCTTGCAGGCACCAGAAATATCGCTGGATGATCCCCTGAGCGAGGACACTGACGACTGCTTGGTTGATCTACTTCCTGATGAAAGGAACAACCCCGCTATCTTATGGGAGATTTTTGATAAAAAAGCCAGCATTCATAACCAATTATCGCAACTCCCTGAGCGTCAGCAGGAGATTATTAAATGCCGCTACGGATTGGATGGCTATGAAGTAACAACTCTTGAGGAAATAGGTCAAAAACTTGGTATTACCCGTGAACGAGTACGACAGATTCAGCAAACGGCCATCAAGCGACTTCGCAAAATTATCGAAAGCGAGACTACGGCATAAATAAGATCCGTTCAGATAAAATAATGACAAGGGAAATTCAGCTGCCTTTCGAGCGGCTATTTGACACTGCCCCCGATGCCATGGTGATCTCTGATCATCAGGGCCGCATCGTCCTCGTTAACGCCATGGCTGAACGGATGCTTGGCTATTCGCGAGCAGAACTAATAAGCCAGCCTCTTGAGATTCTGGTACCAAAGCAACACCGCGATGGCCACGCCCGCCAGCGTCAAAAGTATTATCGTCACCCCCGCACTCGCCCCATGGGCGAAGGTCGTGAACTCTATGCAGTACGCAAGGACGGCAGCATGTTTTCGGCCGAGATCAGCCTCAGCCCCATGGAAGTAGATGGCCGCTTATTAATTACGAGCGCTATCCGAGATATTACGGAACGCAAACAAATACAGAAAACACTAGAACAGCAAACCCAGGATCTCATGCGCTCTAATGCCGAATTAGAACAATTCGCCTATGTGGCTTCCCATGACCTCCAGGAGCCGCTTCGAATGGTCAGCAGTTATGCCCAGTTGCTCGCCCGTCGCTACCGGAATCAATTAGACTCCGATGCCGATGAATTCATCGAGTTCATGGTGGATGGGGCCACTCGAATGCAGGCACTCATCAATGACTTGCTCGCTTATTCCCGCGCAGGCACCAAAAATAGAACTTTTGCCACAACCAATAGTAACGGGGTAGTCCGGCAGGTTCTGGAAAGCCTCCAATTTGTAGTTAAAGAAACTCAGGCCTCCCTGACTGTTGATCCTTTGCCCCTGTTAATAGCAGATGAAGCCCAACTCGCACAACTATTCCAGAACCTCATCAGTAATGCCTTAAAATTTCGGGGAGAAACGATACCGAGAATCCATATTAGCGCTAAAGAGGAAGAGAATGAAATTATCTTTTCCATAGCTGATAACGGGATTGGGATTGAACCTCAATACGCCGAACGAATTTTTTTACTTTTTCAGCGCCTGCATAGCAAAAGGGAATATCCCGGCACAGGTATTGGCCTCGCCATTTGCAAGAAGATCGTGGAATGTCACGGGGGGCGGATTTGGGTAGAATCCAAGCAGGGCAGGGGGGCTACGTTTTTCTTCACCTTGCCATTCAAACCAGAAAAACCCCTACCATAAACATAGAAATTTCAGGCGGCAAGGTATGGAAATATTACTAGTAGAAGATAACCCCGGCGATGTAAGATTAACCCAAGAAGCGTTCAAAGAAGCAAAAATACAAAATCAGCTCTATGTAGTGGAAGATGGAGTTGCGGCGATGGAATTTTTACACCAACAAGGTCAATATGCGGACGTTCCCCGGCCCCATCTCATTTTACTTGATTTAAATCTACCGAAAAAAGACGGTCGCGAAGTGCTTCGAGAGATCAAACAAAACTCCGCACTCAAGCGTATTCCGGTAGTGGTTCTAACCACTTCTGGAGACAAAAAAGACATTCTAATAAGCTATGATCTCCATGCTAATTGCTATATAACTAAACCCGTAGAATTAGATCAGTTTATTCAAATCGCTAAAAGCATCGATAATTTTTGGCTCACTACTGTCAGTTTACCTGGCGAATAAGTTTGGAATGGCTCAACGTTTATCAATTACTCCCCCAATGACAGGAGATCGGTATTCCCCCCCACCGCAGCCATATTGATGCTGGTTGAACGCTCGGTGGCAAAGCGCAATAAATAATGGGGACCACCGGCCTTTGGGCCGGTTCCCGAAAGCCTCTCACCTCCAAAGGGTTGCACGCCCACTACAGCACCGATCATATTGCGATTGACATAGATATTGCCTGCATGAACCCGGTTCTGAATGTAACGCACTGTTTCATCCACGCGGCTATGAATTCCCAAAGTTAGGCCGTATCCAGTTCGGTTGATAGAGGCAATCACCTTATTGAGGTGCTTGGATGAATAGCGGATAACATGCAAGACAGGGCCAAAAACCTCATAGGTAAGTTCCGCCAAATTTTCTAATTCGTAGACTCGGGGTGCGAAATAGTAGCCGTTTTGGGTAGCTTCAGGCAAGGATAAACGGCACAACAAGCGCGCCTCTCGATTCATGCGCTGGCAGTGGGTTTCCAAACGCGCCCTTGCCTCCCCATCGATAAGCGGTCCTATATCGGTATCCAGCCGTCCCGGCTCCCCCAGCCTCAATTCCTCCATCGCGCCGATGAGCATTTCCAATATAGGCTCGGCAACCTCTTCCTGAAGAAACAACACCCGCAGCGCCGAACAGCGTTGGCCGGCACTATTAAAAGCCGACGTCATGACATCCACCACCACTTGCTCTGGCAGCGCGGAACTATCCACGATCATGGCATTCTGGCCGCCGGTTTCGGCGATAAGTGGCACGATAGGCCCTTTGCGTTCCGCCAGCACTTGGTTAATAACAGCAGCGGTCCTGGTTGAGCCCGTAAAGGCAACCCCGCTGATACGGTAATCGGCCACTAACGCCTGACCTACCCTTGAACCTCTGCCAGGGAGAAAGTGCAAAACCCGAGGCGGAATTCCCGCCTCATGGAACCACTGCACCACCAATGCCGCTATCAAGGGTGTCTGCCCCGCGGGCTTTGCAATCACTGTATTGCCCGCTACCAGCGCAGCCGCTACCTGGCCCGTAAAGATAGCCAGAGGAAAATTCCAAGGACTAATGCAAACAAACACGCCGCGTCCGTGAAGAGTCAGCTCATTATGCTCGCCGGTGGGTCCTGGCAGCATCTTAGGCATCGCAAAAAGCCGACGGGCTTCGGCAGCATAATAGCGACAAGCATCTACCGCTTCCCGCACTTCGGCAAGCGAATCCGCAACAGTTTTCCCTCCTTCACGAATACATAGAGCCATCAACTCAACTTGACGCTCCTCGAATAAATCAGCCGCCTGCTCTAAACACTCAGCTCGCCCCAAAACAGAGGTAGCTTCCCAACCCGCTGCAACAGCATCCGCTTCCGAAAGAGCCTCGGCGATAGCCTCTTGATCGGCTTCTACTACGGTACCCAGCACCCGCCGCCGATCGCTAGGGTCCCGCACTACTTGGACTGTCCCCTTGCCGGCTTCGCCGCTCACCAAAGGCAAAGCTTGCCTTTGCTTCTCCATAGCCCTGCCAAGCTCGGCCATTAAACGCTCCAAGCTAGTGGGATCATTCAGATTAATCCCTAAGGAATTGCGCCGCACTTTTCCATAAAGCCGAAGAGGCAAAGGGATATTAGGATGGGATTTAGAGGGCAAGCTACGAACATACTCAGAAGGGTCCGCCACTATTTGTTCGATAGGCACCTCTTCGTCCTCAATCCGGTTGACAAAAGAAGTGTTAGCACCATTTTCCAGCAAGCGACGCACTAAATAAGGCAGCAGATCAGCATATCCTCCCACCGGCGCATAGACTCGACAGGGAACGCTAATTCCCTGTTCCCGCAAGGCGCTATATAGCAATTCCCCCATACCATACAAGCGTTGGAATTCAAAGCCTTGCTGCTCTCCTGCTGTTTCCAGCACCCAAGCCACGGTATGAGCATTATGGGAGGCAAATTGAGGGTAGAACACATCGCGGGCACTGAGTAGGCGGCGAGCTAGGGCAAGAAAAGAAACATCCGTATTGACCTTCCGGGTAAAAACTGGATAACCGGCCAGTCCCTGTTCCTGGGCACGTTTGATTTCCGTATCCCAATAGGCACCTTTCACCAACCGTACCGGAATACACCGGCCTTCTTTCTGGGCAAGATCCCGCAAATAATTCAAGACAGGCAGCGCCCGCTTTTGGTAGGCTTGCAGTGCTAGCCCAAACCCTTGCCATCTCCTCAAGGAAGGATCGCGGAATACCGCCTCAAAAACATCGAGCATCAACTCTAAACGATCCGCTTCCTCTGCATCTAGTGTAAGCCCAATGTCGGCGGCGCAGGCTTCACGGGCTAATGCCAATACCCGGGGAACTAGCTCCGCTTGCACTCTCCTTCGCTGGGAAAACGTGTAACGGGGATGAAGCGCCGAGAGCTTGACCGAAATTCCTGTTGCTTCCCGATTATGCTCGCCTGAATCTGTCTCCCCTAGCACCCTAATTGCATGCCGATAGCCACTATAGTATTGCTCGACCCGGGCCTGGGTCAGGGCGACTTCACCTAGCATATCGAAAGAGTAACGCTCATTTTCACGGCATTGTGTCAAAGCCTGTTCAATTCTAGGCGCCATGATAAATTGACCCCCAATAATGCGCATCGCTTGCCGGAGCGCTAAGCGCACCAAAGGCTCCCCGCCACGCTTTACTAGGCGCTTAATCACACCCTTGCCATCATCGATTAACGGTGTTTCCAGGCGCATCAGACGCCCAGTGAGCATTAATCCCCAGGTAGACGCATTCACAAAGAGCGAATGACTATGCCCAAGATGCCTATCCCATTCACCCTTGAGGAGTTTGTCATGGATAAGCCGATCCGCATTCTCATCATCAGGGATTCGCAACAGGGCCTCGGCCAGGCACATGAGAACCACCCCTTCCTGGCTTGAAAGGTTGTATTCATGGAGAAAAGCATCCAAACCTCCATGCCAGCGGCGTTTCTCGCGCACTAACTGTACCCATTGGCTTGCCCGCCGCTTCACACGCTCATTAACTTCAGGAGCCAACTCCGTCTCACGTAATAAGGACTTTACCCAGACTGTTTCATCAGCGAGATAGGCCGCACTAATCGCAGCCCGTGGCGAATCTAGAGAGGGTAGTTCAATATCCGAAATCATGACCACTCTCGCTTCCTGCAAGCATACCGACAATCGAAATACGGTAAAGCAATAGGCATAGACTCCTCCCCTCGTAGGATCACACTCTCTTCCTCAATATTAAGTTCAGGAAAATAACAAACTTAGTAGAGTTTTAAGCCGGCCATTTAGCGCTGGTGGGTAAAATACGAGGGGCAAAGAAGAAAATCGTAAAAAACCATACTTGAGCAGAATTTAAGAAGAAAACACCTTCAACTCACCGGGTTTCCGTAACATTTTATCGATCTCACCCTGATGGATTTCCTCCTCGGAAATCAATCGTCTCGCATATTCTTCCAGAAAAACCGAGCGTTCCTTTACCACGTCCAATAATTCAAAATAAGCTTTGAGGGTTGCCTTTTCATGCTCCAGGGATTCTCTTAAAATGGCGCCTATATCATGGTTATGGGTCTCTAGCAACGGACCCATCCCCAAGGAAGGATGCCCTCCAAGGTGGGTAATCATCTCTCCTGCTTCATGGGCATGCACAAGCCCCTCCTCTGCTTCCTTACGCAACCAGGAGACAATAGGTATCCGGCTATAGCCAAAGACCATAAACGAGTAATGGGTATAACGGACCACGCCCGCTAGCTCCATCTCCAGGATTTGATTGAGCTTGGCTATAACTACCTGGGTATCGATATCTTCACTACTCACAATGACCCTCGTTAATGACTCTTACTTCGCTTAGACTCTTTCCAGTGGTCGCTAAACGTTTTCTTTACCCATCGATTCTAAAGCCTACTTTCAAACTCACCTGCCAATGCTTTATCCGCCCATTGTCATCAATTTCTCCTCGGGTCTCAACTACCTCAAACCAGCGCAGGTGATTGAGAGTTTTCGAGGCTTTGCTCACTGCTTGCTGAACCGCATCTTCCATGCTCTTAGCAGAACTGCCCGTTAATTCAATCTTTTTATAGACATGATCCGACATGAAAATTCCCCCCTTCTGGTAACGCCCGCAAAACTTATCTGGAGACTATTTATTATTGCCCCCAACCGCAATTTCGCCCTTTCTATTTATAGGTTAGACAATGATTACCCAATTTTATAGTGCCAAATTTATTTATTCAGCGCCTGCCTGGAGGGTAATTAAAGCTTATGTCCCTATTTCCCATCGTTTTCAAATCCAGCACGCCTTTCTCCTGAAAAGGAAAAACCCGTCTGCCAAAACCCAGAGCACGGGCCAAGTGTAATTGGCCCGCAATTTCGTAATTCAGCACCCGCTGGCCCTGGAGGGAAAGCATTTGTTGAACAAGGTTGATGAAGGTAGTGGTTACTTGCATTTCTACCTCAGCGCTCCCGAAACGAGGTACTGAAAAAGATTGATTGCTCAGCCCCTGGGCAAGCGGGTGTCCATTCAAATTAAGGCTTACCTCCATCCCATTAATGGATAAGGCGGCATCATTGGGGTTATCGATACGCAAACGCAGCAGGAAATTCTGGGCCAGCATACTCGCCTCCCGGAATTGAAAATCGGTGAGATAGACCCGTGGCCGTTCATAGTTTGAAAGCGTAGCGCAAGCCATCAAAGCTAAACTCAAAAGAGCTAGCACGCCCAGCCTTGAGGCTAAAATCTTCCTAATGAGAGCAATTTTTGGCAACCAACCTCCTCCCTTACCGTTAAGAGATCTGGTGAGCCCGGGTTTCATCAATGAGTTGCTTGAGCCATTTTATATAAGGGGTTCCACCCGTGCCAAAGGGATCATCGGTCCGTTTCTGGATATATTCCCAAGCCAAACCATAGTGAAATTCCCGGAAACTTGCCACTGCTTCTAAAACGCTATTATAGATTTCCTTCTCCGCGTAGGGGCGCAGTTCCGGCAATTCCTCCACAGCCTTAATCACCTGGAGATGCTTCCAGGGCATGTATCGACGCATATCGGCCAGATGCTCGGTAAGCGAAGAGCGTTGATGGGGGATTTTCAATAAAGCCACCAAAAGAGGCATGAGGCTACTTTGGGCGCCAGTCTCGCCGCGAAAGTCCATGGGAGCTTGCTTCACCCCCTCGTAGACCACATTCTTAAAGTAACGAATATAGGGCCGGAAAGTTCGATAATAAAGCGCAGGGTCCATCCGTTCTGGAATCCGCTTGAGAACAGTGACTTGGCGCCAGACGGTTGCCCCGATGGCTTGGAGGATTGGATTGATCAGATCATCCTGCCACGGTTCACACAGTAACCGGTTAATCCCTGAAAAGATACCGGCCGCCAGCGCCTCGATCTCCACATGAACCAGAATAAACCAATGCTCATCATAAAGATGAACGAAATTCTGCAGCGTGTCGATGTTACCTAGTGCAATTGGCCCCTCGGGACGAAAGCGTTTCCAATTATAGAGGGCATAACCGTCATAACTGAGGATAGGCGGCCGTTCCAACAGGGCGCAAGCCTGGCACAAAGGATGGGCAATATTAGCGGGTAATACGGTGGCCCGAGGTTCTCCCACCTGGTTAATATAGGCTGAAGCCAAAAACCCCAGGCGCAAGTAATAGAGCTGCAGTTCAGGAAGATCCTGGGAGCGGTTACGCTGTGCTGGCCAGAAGGGTATCTGCTGCTCCCGTAAATACCGACGGCACCCCGGATCCTGTAACAAGCTTGGCAAATCTCGGCCGAGTTCATCCAGCACAGCCAATTCGGAATCACTTGGAAAGCGCCGAGCCGGATCAGGCTCAGGCAGAAATCCTCGCTGGGTAAAGGAACTATTCAGAATGAAATTCATATTATCTCGGTATCAGCGAACCAGCTGCCAAATCTCATCTCTCTGGTGGGCTCTCCCCCTCCAGCTCGAAGCGAATTCCTTGAGCCAGGGGCAATTCCGTGCCCCAATTGATGGTATTGGTTTGCCGCCGCATATAGTTTTTCCAAGCATCCGAGCCCGCTTCTCGACCTCCTCCAGTTTCCTTCTCACCCCCAAAAGCCCCGCCGATCTCAGCCCCTGACGTACCCATATTAATGTTGGCGATACCACAATCACTGCCCCAGTGGGAGAGAAATCGTTCGGCATGCTGGAGATGAGTGGTAAATAATGACGAGGAAAACCCTTGAGGTACGGCATTGTTCAGTGCAATCGCCTCCTCCAGGGTTTTAAAGGGAATAAGGTAAAGGATGGGAGCAAAAGTTTCCCGCTGCACCATTTCCCAATGATTTTCGGCCCGAACCAAGGTAGGCTCGACAAAATATCCACCCCTCTCAAGCACACGGCCACCGTAGAGAATTTCACCTCCCCGCTGCTTAAGCGTTGCTATGGCATCGCTAAACTTTGCCACGGCCTCGGCATCAATAAGGGGTCCCACTAAGGTTTTTCTATCTAAGGGATCGCCAATGGGCAATTGCCGGTAAGCATGGATTAGCCGGGAAATCAGCTCCTCATAGCAGTTTTCATGCACAATCAGACGCCGTGTGGTGGTGCAACGCTGCCCCGCCGTGCCGACCGCCCCAAAAACTACCGCCGGCACTGCCAAGTCGAGATCAGCGGTTTCATCGACAATCACTGCGTTATTGCCAGAGAGTTCCAGCAGGCTTCGTCCCAACCGCGCAGCCACTAACCGACTCACCCACCGTCCTACTTTGGTGGAGCCAGTAAAAGAAATCAAAGGAATCCGCCGGTCTTGCACCAAACTTTCAGCCAGTGGATTCTCATCGGTCACCAAGAGGTTAAACACCCCTGGATAACCGGCTTCCTCCATCACTCGATTACAAAGGTGCTGCACAGCGACGGCCGTTAAGGGCGCCTTGGGAGAGGGCTTCCAAATGACTGTATTGCCGCAAATAGCGGCAATCAGGGCATTCCAGGCCCATACGGCAACCGGAAAATTAAAGGCGGTAATCACCCCTACCGGTCCTAAGGGATGCCATTGTTCATACATCCGATGGCTGGGACGTTCCGAGTGCATGGTCTTGCCATAGAGCATCCGGGATTGCCCCACGGCAAAATCCGCCATATCAATCATTTCCTGTACTTCCCCATCCCCTTCTTCCTTGATCTTACCCGTCTCCAAGCTCACCAGGCTGCCCAGGCGATCTTTATGGACCCGCAGAGACTCACCCAGGCGGCGCACCAAATCTCCCCGTACCGGCGCGGGGACGGCACGCCAGGTTCTAAAATTCTCCCAGGAGGCACCTATGAGGGTTTCCACATCGGCCGCGGTCGCTGCCCCAACACTAGCAATCGGCTTTTCAGTGGCTGGGTTGCTGGAATCGATTCGCCGACGGGAATCCGCTCCAGACCACCACCCCGGCCCCCAACACACCCCCGGATTGAAATCTTCTAGACCCAAATCCTTAAGTAATTTCATTATGAGCTGGCCTCAGAGGGCTGAAGTTTTTCTTCCAGGTCTTGGAAGGTCTGGATAATACACTCCAGCGCCCAATCAATTTGCTTCTGGGTAATGATCAGTGGTGGCGCCAAACGGACCACCACTTCATGGGTTTCCTTGCTCAAAAGACCGTTTTTCATCAAGGCTTCGCAAACTGCTCGCGCCTTCGTCCACCGCGGGTTGATCTCGATACCAATAAATAGGCCCTGGCCCCGGACCTCCCGGATAAGGGAGCTTCGCAGCTGCCGGAGTTGCCGTAAGAAATAATCCCCCAATTCAGCCGAACGTTCTGACAACTGCTCTTCAACCAAAATCTTAAGGGCTTCCAGAGCCACGGCGCAAGCAAGTGGATTGCCCCCAAAGGTGCTGCCATGATCCCCAGGCCGAAACACATCCATGACTTCCTCCCGGGCCAAAAATAAAGAGATGGGTAATAAACCCCCACCTAGCGCCTTGCCAAGAATAAGCCCATCCGGTTGCACCCCCTCGTGCTGACAGGCCAATACCTTACCCGTACGTCCCAACCCCGTCTGAACTTCATCGCAGATGAGTAAGACATCATGACGGCGGCAGATCTCAGCGCAACCTTGAAGATAACCTCTCCCTGGGATAATAATGCCCCCCTCCCCTTGGATAGGTTCTACCAGAAAAGCTGCGGTACGGGGCGTGATCGCCGCCTCCAAGGCTTCCAGGTCATTATAGGGAATACATTTTAGGCCGGACGGGAAAGGCCCAAAGCCTTGTTGATACTGGGCCTCAGAAGAAAGACCCACAATGGCGATGGTCCGTCCATGGAAATTTCCCTCACAGGCCAGGATTTCCGCCTGTCCCGCCGGGACTCCCTTCACTTGATAGGCCCACTTGCGGGCCGCTTTTAACGCGGTTTCCACCGCTTCCGTCCCTGTGTTCATGGGCAGCGCCCGATCCTGACCACTCAATTCACAGACGTACTCTAGCAATGGCCCCAGCCGATCGGTATAAAAGGCACGGGAAGTCAGGGTCAGACGCTGGGCCTGACCGACCAAGGCATGGATCAACCGAGGATTGGCGTGGCCATGGCCCACTGCGGAATAGGCACTCATCATGTCCATATAGCGATTCCCTTCCGTATCCCAGAGATAAACCCCCTCCCCTCTGGTCAATACGACCGGCAAAGGATGGTAATTATGCGCTGAGTACCGCTTTTCCAGCTCGATGATAGGATTCATAGGGTAACCTCAGTGGTGCAAAAACCGAGAGCAGCAGCTCACTAATCAGACGAGCCGTTAGCTGTTTTTCATCCAGGGCAGGGTTATATTCGGCGATTTCTAATCCTATCAAACGGGGATCTCCATAGAGCTGTCGCAACAACGGTAGAAGTTCTTCCTTGGCGAGGCCCCCTGGCACTGGAGAACCCACAGCGGGGGCCTCTTTGGGATCAATAGCATCCAGATCAAGACTGATCCCAAATCCTGTAGTCCGGTCCCGGATTCGTCCCAAAGCCTCATAAAACACTTCGCTCAATCCGCGGCGGCGCACTTCGTCCATAAAAAAAACCTTCACACCTAACCGCTGAAGCAATCGATGCTCCTCCGGCTCAAAGCTACGAACCCCAATAAGCACCACATTTTCTGGCAAGAACTTAGGCTCAGGACTCCCAATGGCGGTGAGCCGAGGATCTCCCCAACCTAGAAGGCAGGCCAGAGGCATGCCGTGCAGGGCGCCACTGGGGCTGGTCTCTGGCAGATGAGCGTCCATATGGGCGTCTATCCAGATAAGTCCCACAGGTCCTGCAATTCGCCGCCTGGAAACGGCCCCGCTCCAGGTCCCAATAGCGCAAGAATGATCGCCTCCTAGAACAATAAAGGGCTCACCCCTAGCAACCACATTACCTGCCACCTGGCTCAGTTCCACGGAAAGTGCCTGCACCGCCATCACGGCGTTATCATCCTGACTCTCTTGTGGTTGTATCGTGATCTCCCAGGAAACAGGCATTCCTTGTTGGCGTAGATGGGCCACTAGACCTCGGCGGCGGAGGGCCTCCGGGCCCGCTTCGCAGCGGCGATCCAAAGCGCCCCAACCACTTGCAACGCCAATGATACGAATGATCTTCATGATCCCCCTACCTTTTTTCCCTATTTGCCTCATATATCCCCCCAGCTCCTCCAAATTGGACCGGCAAAGTGCTAATTTTGTTCAGGCACGCCCCTGTAAAGGCTCCACAGCCACTAACGTCAAAACTTAGGAGCAATATTGACCTTGAGGACGATCTGGGCGAGGCGTATGAAAAACGCTTGTAAATCAGAAACCTATCTTGCCTTCCTGGGGGCTACCCAACGCTTGCAAAGAGTACGCAGCTACCAGGCGTTGAAAAAACGAGGATTGCTCAAATTTTTTCCCCAACAAAGGGATTTGATTGCCGCTCTTCCCCGAAAGTTGACATAGGGCCATGCCCCGGAATAAACCGAACTTCATCTCCCAAAGGAAACAGGCGTTTGCGAATAGAGTGGATGAGCGCATCATAATCGCCCCGAGGAAAATCAGTGCGACCAATGGAACCCTTAAACAATACGTCTCCAACGAGAGCGAGATGACTTTCCGGATGAAAAAAAATCACATGACCCGGCGTGTGCCCTGGGCAATGATAAACATTAAGTACCACCTTACCAAAGGAGACCCTATCCCCCTGCTCCAACCAACGATCAGGCACAAAAGCTCTAACCGGAGGAAAACCAAACATCTCACTTTGTGCTGGCAGAGAATCAATCCAGAATTCATCTTCTATTTGGGGACCTTCAATAGGCACCTCTAATCGGCGCGCCAGTTCGCCCGCACCGCCAGCATGATCGATATGGCCATGAGTCAGCAGAATCTTTTCTATCTTGAGACAACCGGCTTCAGCTCTTGCCAGGATCTGCTCCACATCACCGCCGGGATCTACCACTGCTGCCTTACCACTCTCTTCGCAGCCGAGTAAGGTGCAGTTCTGCATAAACCGGGTAACAGGCAAAATTTCAAATTTCATCTATTTCTTTATCTAGTTAGTTGGTCAAGGAAACACCTGACTCTACTTTCATACCAGCAAGCAGACTTTTATCGTTAAATTCATTAAGAATAATCACCGGGGTTCCCAGCTGTATAAATTGCCGCAGCTCATCAATTTCCCTATTGGTAAGAGCAACACAACCGCGAGTCCAATTAAAATTGCGATGAATCATGAGTTTTTTCCTTGTTTCTTCTCCGATTCCATGGATTCCAATAAATCCACCCAACCGGGTCTGCTGTGGCGGAATACCATTTTTCTCTTGCTGAGCCCGGTAGATATGGACCAGCTCATCCCATGAAATCAAGCCTTCTTTATAGCCAGCCAAAGCATCCCCACGGCTTGGATAATCAAGATGTATGAAATAATGAAATTTATGACTTGGCCAAAAACCAACTATCTCATATTCTCCTTCTGGGGTATGTTTATCTCCTTCAATACGCTTTCCGCCCCCACCTCCTTGACCAAGAGCGGCATGGTATTTTTTAATGATCTGCCCCCCTTTTTTGACAATAAGCAATCGTTTTGATTTTATAATAATAAGTTCGTAGGAAAGTTCAGTGGATGATGTTGCGCCAGCAAATGGATTGGTTAGAACCAATGCTAAAATAACCAGTAATTTCAGCAGCAAATTAGGCATTGTTCATGATTTCTGTCGTTATATATTGAAACGATTGAGTTATATCGAAGAAGCGCTTAGTGATAGCAGTTCCCAAGCTTCTTATGTCCCATTTGTTCATGGGCGCTTATAAGGACCGCCTGCCTCCAATTCCATTATTGCGCTCCTTACCATACGGCTTTCTTGGGCAAGAAAATCAGCAATGGCACTGTAAAAACCAGAATCTCCGAGCCAATGAGCAGACCAAGTGAGCACAGGCAGGAACCCCCGGTTTATCTTGTGTTCCCCTTGAGCGCCAGGCTCAAAATATTGTAAATGGTGCTCGATACAATACTCTATGCCCCGGTAATAGCACAGTTCAAAATGCATCCCCGCCAAGTACTCGCTATCACCCCAGTAACGGCCGTAGAGGGTGTCCCGGCTTCGCAAATATAAAGCCCCCGCAATGGGGATACCCGTGCGCACGGCCAACGCTAGCACCACAGCCTGCCCCATTGTTCGCCCTAAAGACTTAAAAAATGGCAATGTAAGAGCAGGATAATTCCCTTTGGCATGAAAGGTGGCTTGATAAAATCGATACATGGCGCGCCATTCTAAATCGGTAACCTCGCTCCCGTGGATAACCTTAATCTCTGTTCCTCGAGTTTGGGCCTGACGGCGCTCTCGCCTGACCTCCTTACGACGCTTGGAGGTTAAGGTTTCCAAAAAATCATTGAAGTCCCGATAACCCCGGTTATGCCAGTGAAATTGATAACCTTGGCGCAGCAGGAAACCACAATTTGCTAGCCTTTTTCTATCTTTTTGATGAGGAAATAACCAATGAAGGGAAGAGATTCCCCCTTTCTTTGCTAACCTAATCGTCATTTGGATAAGCTCGTCGACCATTGCTTCATCCGCTCCCGGCTTTAAAAGCAACCGTGGACCAGTTACAGGACTAAAGGGTACAGCAACGACCAGTTTGGGGTAATAATGCTGCCCTGCCTGCTCCCAAGCGTCAGCCCAAGACCAATCGAACACGAACTCGCCAAATGAGTTATATTTGAGATATAAGGGTACCGCGCCAATCAGGCTCCCTGGGCGATCTTCAGCGAGAAGATAGCGCGGCAGCCAGCCTACATGGGCACCTACACAACCGTAACGCTCAAGAGCGCTTAGAAATTCATAACGTAAAAAAGGATTATCGGTTCCCTCCAAGGCATTCCACTGCCCCGAGGCAACGGTTTCAATAGATTCGGTAACCTTAAATTCCACGACAACCCTATCCCCTATAGATTATTCAAAATTTTACAACCAGGACATTCATTATTTTTTGGCGCTTTTGTGCTATTATTTTAGCAAGTACAGTCATGTAATTAGTTGCCTATGAGATTTTCCAACCGCCCCCGTTACGCCATCAGCGCGATGATGAATTTGGCCTTAGTCAAACAGCAAAAATCAATTACTTTGGGCGATATCGCCCAACTAGACAATATTTCTGTTTCTTATCTAGAACAAATATTTGCCAGCCTGCGCCACCATGGCTTAGTAGAAGGAATACGTGGGCCGGGAGGAGGTTATCATCTTACACGCGCTGCTGAAAAAATTACCATTGCGGAAATTATTGCCGCAGTGGATAAACAACCAGGCAAGCTCAACCCCCTGGCAATTGCCACTAATTCCGTAAGTGAAGCAGAGCGCCTTTGGCATGATTTCAGTATGCGGCTTTACGATTTCCTTAACCAAATCACGCTTGCGGATCTAGCACGACGCTGGCCTCACTCGCACCTCGGAATTAAACATGGATGTTGAATGCCCCCCAGCGAGTGTGCCTGCCTGTGCGTGCCCGCACGCAGACAGGCGAAGTGAAACTTTGCTGCGAGCGCGAGGGCCAACATTCCTCGCGTTTCGCCAATAATTGGCGCTATATTTTCCCTGCTGCCAAGAGCGCGACCTACCCTCGGTAGGAGGGGAAATGATGCGCGTGGAGGGTGATACCCAACCGAGGGCCTTGCGCGCTAAGTCGTGGCCAGCCCAAAGCACCCCTTGAAGCGCGAATTCTCCAGGCTGATGAGGTTTTGTAGGAACAAAATCGACATCAGTCATGGCGGAACTCCAACTGGGGAGGTGTCTACCTACCCTCCCTTTAATACCCTACGCCCAGCTCCCCCTCAGCTATTAGCAAATCCTACGAGGAACGCCGAAGCTTGAGTACGAGGCGGGCCAATTCAGTAGGACGCCTGACTTTCATCTTAGCCATAAGGCGGGCACGGTGGATTTCTACCGTACGGATGCTCACTTCTAATTCAGCAGCAATCACCTTATTGAGCTTTCCTTCGATAACCTTATCCAAAACATCCCTTTCCCGCGGTGTCAGGGAAGCTAATCGTTTTTCGATAGTATCCCGTTGAGCGCGCTCGGTCCGTTTAATTTGGTCTAGCTCAATTGCTTCCTGAATGGATCGCAGCAGGGTCTCAAAATCAAAAGGTTTCAACAAAAAATCCACCGCGCCCTGCTTCACGGCCCGCACTACGGTGGGCACATCCGCTTGTCCCGTAATGAATATCACAGGAATAGGGATCTGCTCGGAGACCAAATATTCTTGCAGATCCAATCCTGTGCTCTCGGGCATCTGAACATCTAAAATAATACAACCCGGTTGATTGGGCTCATAAACTTTAAGGAAAGCTTCAGCAGATTCGCAGACCTTTACGCGATAGCCTACGGACTGAAGCGAGGGACCCAATGAGTTTCTAACCGTAACGCCATCATCGACGATAAACACCATCGGTTCCCGTGTCGCCATAGTTAAGCTTTCACCGAAGGGTCGCTTTCAATACCTTCCTGTCTAGTCCGCCATTGCCAGAAGCAGGCTGTTTAAGCGTTTAACGAATAAAGCAGGTTCTTCAAGGCGCCCTCCTTCAGCAAGCAAGGCCTGCTCGAATAACAAGTGGGCCCAGTCACCAAAATTTTCCTCCGACTCCTCCCCTTTGAGACGAGCAATAATGGGATGGGCCGGGTTGAGCTCGAGAATAGGCTGGATATGAGGTGCTTGCTGGCCTGCCTCCTTTAAAAGACGCTCGAGATAGCCACTCATGTCATGCTGTTCAACCACTAAACAGACCGGAGAATCCGTTAAACGATGGGTTACGCGTACTTCTTTAACCTTATCTCCCAGGTTGTTCTTAACTCTCTCAACGAGGTTTTGAAAGTCTTCTTCCACCTCTTTTTGCTGTTGTTTTTCCTGCTCATCCTCCAAATGACCCAAATCAAGCTCTCCTTTGGTGACCGACTGTAGGGACTTACCTTCAAACTCAGGCAGAGAAGCGACCAACCATTCATCCACTCGATCGGATAACAGCAATACTTCAATCCCCTTTTTACGGAACACTTCCAGATGGGGACTACTTTTTGCAGCGGGAAAGCTGTCCGCCGTGATATAGTAGATTTTGTCTTGCCCTTCTTTCATCCGCGATAGATAATCAGCCAGCGAGACGGTTTGCTCCGCAGTATCATGATGGGTAGAGGCAAAACGCAGCAATCGGGCTATCTGCTCTCGGTTACCGCTATCCTCCCCCACCCCTTCCTTCATGACTTGCCCAAATTCCTTCCAGAAGCTTTGGTACTTTTTGGCCTCATGCTTCGCCATATCTTCCAATAAACCTAGAATTTTCTTAACCGAGCCAGCACGAATGCTATCGATCACCCGGTTATTCTGGAGGATTTCACGGGAAATATTCAGGGGCAAATCATTGGAATCCACGACCCCCCGCACAAAACGGAGATAACGGGGCATAAGCTGCTCGGTGTCGTCCATAATAAAGACCCGTTGCACATAGAGCTTGATACCCTGCGTTCGATCCCGTTCCCAGAGATCAAATGGCGCCCGAGGTGGAATAAACAGCAGCGAGGTATACTCTAGCTTACCTTCAACGCGGTTATGAGTCCAAGCCAAGGGGTCCTCGAAATCATGGGCGACGTGTTTGTAGAAGGCTTGATATTCCTCTTCCTTGATGTCGTTTTTAGGCAAAGTCCAAAGGGCGGTGGCTTTATTGATTTGCTCCCACTCCTCTCCGTTCTCCTCAGACTTTTCTTCATCCCCGATTTCCCGTTTTATTTCAATGGGTAAATCAATATGATCCGAGTAGCGGGTGACAATATGGCGCAAACGCCAGCCATCTAAAAATTCATCTTCCCCTTCCCGCAGATGCAACGTCACTACAGTTCCCCGCGTCGCCTTCTCTATGGTCTCAATAGTGTAATCTCCTGCCCCACCCGATTCCCAGCGTACCCCATGTTCCGGGCCAAACCCTGCCCGCCGCGTTTCCAGAACAACCTTGTCAGCAACAATGAAGGCAGAGTAGAAACCCACGCCAAATTGCCCGATAAGTCGCGCATCCTTAGCCTGATCGCCGGAAAGGCTTTCCAGAAAGGCGCGGGTGCCCGACTTGGCAATCGTGCCGATATTCTCCACCACCTCCTGGCGTCCCATACCAATACCATTATCAGCAATAGTAAGGGTGCGCTTGTCTTTGTCATAGCTGAGGCGAATATGCAGAGCACTGTCGTCCTCATAGAGGGCATCATCCGTCAGGGCCTCAAAACGCAGTTTATCCGCCGCATCGGCCCCATTGGAAATCAACTCCCGCAGGAAAATCTCCTTGTTACTGTATAAGGCGTGAATCATGAGGTTGAGCAACTGCTTAACCTCCGTTTGAAAGCCTAGCGTTTCCTTATGGCTTGCAACAGTCATAGTATTGGGATCTCCTCCATATGATGTAAACTGAGTGAATACCAATCAGTTTACATAAGGGCAATCCTCATAGAATCAAGGGCTAAATTTAAAACACCCCTTATGATTGAATGGGGCGGCTTCATAATAAAAATAGCAACTTATCCTCCGAAAGAGCACGATTTACCATGAATATCCATACTGTATCCACGACCCCTTATCCTGATCAGCGCCCCGGCACTTCCGGTCTGCGCAAAAAAGTTAAACATTTCCAACAACCCCACTACCTGGAGAATTTTGTCCAATCCCTCTTCGATTGCTTGGAAGAGATGACAGGGGAAACATTAGTTTTAGGAGGAGATGGGCGCTATTACAATCCCGAAGCCATTCAAATCATACTCAAAATGGCCGCTGCCAACAAAGTAGGCCGGGTACTCGTGGGTCATAAAGGGCTCTTTTCTACTCCCGCGGTTTCCTGCGTCATTCGCCGCTGTAAAGCCTTTGGCGGAATTATTCTCTCCGCCAGCCATAATCCAGCGGGACCTGATGGAGACTTTGGGATTAAATATAATGTTGGCAATGGCGGTCCAGCACCCGAGTCGGTGACAGATGCTATTTATACCCTAAGCAAAAAGATTAACCGTTATTTGATTTTGGAAGCCGAGGATATTCCCCTGGATACCCTCGGCATATTCACCCTTGGAGAAATGACGGTCGAGGTTATCAATCCCATTGCCGATTATGCGGAATTGATGGAAGAATTATTTGATTTCGACCGTATTGCAGCGCTATTCGATACTGGCGTCTTCCACATGTACTTTGACGCCATGCATGCAATCACGGGCCCCTATGCTAAAGATATCCTGGAACAACGCTTGGGCGCTGATCCCAACACCGTACTCAATGGCGAACCCCTGCCAGATTTCGGCGGCAGCCACCCCGATCCCAATTTAGTCCACGCCAAATCCCTGGTCACCAAAATGTATCGGGCTAATGCTCCCAGTTTCGGCGCTGCCTCGGATGGAGATGGAGACCGCAATATGATCCTTGGCAGGCGTTTTTTTGTCACCCCCTCAGATAGCTTAGCGATTTTGGCGGCTAACGCCCATCATATTCCTGGTTATCGGCTCGGTTTAGCAGGTATTGCTCGCTCCATGCCCACCAGTCAAGCGGCTGATCGAATTGCCGGCGCCCTGGGAATCGAGTGCTTTGAAACTCCGACTGGATGGAAATTTTTTGGTAACCTGCTAGATGCCGGCAAAGCTACCCTATGTGGAGAGGAGAGTTTTGGCACCGGCTCCGATCATCTCCGGGAGAAAGACGGACTATGGGCTGTCTTGTTCTGGCTCAACGTTCTGGCAGTACGCCGCCAGTCGGTAGAGAGCATCGTCCGGGAACATTGGACCCACTGCGGCCGCAATTTTTACTCCCGTCATGATTACGAAGATCTGCCCGCAGAGCTTTCCCAGCGGCTCATAGAAGATCTGCGCAAGCAGCTTCCTAAACTAAAAGGTAAACACTTAGGCCACAGGGAAGTGATCCTTGCGGATGATTTTAGCTATACCGATCCTATTGATCATAGTATCACCACCGAACAGGGAATCCGGCTCTGCTTTGAAGACCATGCCCGAATTATTTACCGTCTCTCCGGTACTGGAACCGAAGGGGCAACCCTACGGGTCTACTTGGAAACTTTTGAACCAAATCCGGACCAGCACAACCAGGAGACTCAAGTAGCCCTTGCCGATCTTATTCAAATCGCCGACCACGTGGCCCAAATTCAGCAGCGCACGGGGCGGTCACAACCCTCGGTCATCACCTAAAATCCCTAAAGGCAATTTCTAAAGTCAAAAAAAGCATCCCATGAACCTTCCTTCCCCCGCTCCGCCGACCCTCGTACTCGCCTCCAGTTCCCCTTACCGGGCAGAGTTATTAGCGCGCCTGGGATTGCCTTTTGAAATCTGCGCTCCCGATATTGATGAAACTCCTCTTCCCCAGGAGCAACCCGAAGGATTAGTTGCTCGCCTCGCAGAGACAAAAGCACGGGTCGTGGGCGCTAAATCTCCTAATGCCTTGGTGATTGGTTCCGATCAAGTGGCGGTTCTGGGACAGCAGATTCTGGGAAAGCCAAAAACCCACGAACGAGCTCTACAACAATTGCGGGCCGCTTCGGGCCAGACAGTATTTTTTTATACTGGACTTTGTCTCGTTAACACCCTTATGGGTGAAGCCAAAACCGTCGTCGAACCCTTCCAGGTCCAATTTCGCCAGCTCACGGAACAACAAATAGACAACTACCTTCAACGGGAGCAACCTTATCAATGCGCCGGTAGTTTCCGCTCCGAAGGATTAGGGATTGCCCTCATCCAACACCTCCAAGGGGACGATCCCAATGCCTTGGTTGGCCTCCCCCTCATCCGTTTAACCGAGCTGCTGGAACAGGCCGGCTATCCAGTTTTATAGCTATAATCTACGCTATTGGGCCTTCAGCCAATACCGAGTCAGAGCAAGGTAGTCCTCCAAACTGATCGTCTCCGGCCGTTGCCGGGGGTCAATTCCCAGGGCTATTAGCTCTGCTGAACTCAAGAGACCTTTGAGTGCGTTTGCCAAAGTCTTACGGCGTTGGGAAAAGGCCTGGGAGACCACCCGATTAAGGGCCCCATGGGAAATATTTGGCGCCAGGGAAGGTCGATGGGGTATCAACCGCACCACCATCGAATCCACTTTCGGCGGCGGCACAAAAGCGCCGGATTTTACCGTAAATAAAGGCTCAACTTCACAATAAAATTGCACCATTACACTCAAACGACCGTAATCCTTGCCTCCAGGTTTGGCGGCCAACCGGGTAACAACTTCCCGTTGCAGCATAAAGTGCATATCCTCCAAGATGCCAATCTGACCCAGCAAATGGAACAACAGGGGCGTGGAGATATTATAGGGTAAATTGCCCACTACTCGCAGTCGCCGATTTTCATGGGCAAGGGTACGAAAATCAAAGGTTAAGCTGTCCACATTATGCAGGCGTAAATTCCCTTCCGAGGCGCATCTTTCGACCAGGTAAGCCGCCAAATCCCGATCTAATTCAATCGCCTCAAGATGTCCAAGGCAATGCAGCAAAGGAAGAGTCAAGGCTCCCTGGCCAGGGCCAATTTCCACCATCAAATCGTTCAGCTGGGGATTAATCGCCCTAAGCAAGCGTTCAATGACCCCTTTATCATGGAGAAAATGCTGCCCAAATCGCTTGCGCGCTCGATGGCCCAAGGTATTCACTTTGAAAGTTGCTCTCTCTCCGCCATCGCTAGTGCCGCCTCCACAGCCGCTTCCAAGCTGCCGCTTCCTACCGGGCCCTTGCCGGCAAGATCCAAAGCGGTGCCATGGTCCACTGAGGTGCGAATAATAGGCAGCCCCAAGGTAATATTCACCGCTCGCCCAAAACCTACATGCTTGAGCACGGGCAGCCCCTGATCATGGTACATGGCGAGCACTGCATCCGCTTCTTTCAGGTAACGGGGCACAAACAAGGTATCCGCCGGCAAGGGTCCGAATAATTGCATTCCCTGAGCCCGGAGGGTTGCTATGACCGGCTCGATGATCTCGATTTCCTCACGCCCCAAATGCCCCCCCTCTCCCGCATGGGGATTCAAGCCGCAGACTAAAATACGCGGCCTGGAAATTCCAAAGCGCTGCCTCAAATCCCGGTGCAGTATCCGCAGCGTCCCCTCCAGTCCTCGGCGGGTAATCGCGGCACTCACCTCACGCAAGGGTAAATGAGTGGTGGCTAACGCTACCCGCAGTCCAGGCGCGGTCAACATCATCACTACTTGAGAGCGGTTGCACAGCTGGGCTAAAAATTCAGTATGACCACTAAAGGAGATGCCTGCCTGATTGATAATCCCTTTGTGAACGGGACCGGTGACCAAAGCGGAAAACTCTCCTTGTAAGCAGCCTGCTACACTGCGCCGCAAACATGCTAAAACATACGCCGCATTCCCCGGAGACAAACACCCCGTGGTAACAGGGACGGGAGCCCTTAATGGTAGAACCTTCAATGTTCCGGATACCCCTGGCTCCGGCGGCTGAGCAGGATCATAGGACTCAACTATCAGGGCTAACCCCCGCTGCCGTGCCCGTTGGCGTAGAATTTCTGGATCGGCCACCACGACCAAATCATATTCCCGCCGCTGGCAGGCCAATTGGATCGAGATATCCGGGCCAATGCCAGCAGGTTCGCCAGGAGTGAGGGCCAATCGCAGGCAAGCCATAATGAATTACCGCCTCCTTCAGTTATCCAAACGATACTCCACATAGGCTTCATCTCGAAGCTGGCGGAGCCAATTCTCCAGTTCTTCTTCCACCTTACGTTGGCGAATTTCCATCTTCGCCCGATTACGGTTAAATTCCTCAGTCATATTTTCTTGCCGCCGATCTAAAACTTGCACCACATGCCAGCCAAACTGGGTTTTAAAGGGTTCACTGATTTCCCCCGGTTCAAGGGAGCGCATCGCTTCTTCAAAACGGGGGATCATCTGACCTGGACTGACCCAACCAAGATCGCCGCCTTTTAAGGCGCTGGCTTTGTCATCGGAATGGGCCTGCGCCAATTCAGAAAAATCATCCCCGCTTAAAATTCGCTGGCGGAGCTGGCTGAGCCGGAGCTGCACCTCCCGCTCACTGGCCAGCTCATCGGCGCGAAGCAGAATATGGCGGGCCTGAGTCTGGGTAACGAGCTGTTGTTGCCCTTCGCCCCGATAATCCAGAAGTTTTACGATATGAAAACCGCTGGGACTGCGAATCAATTTACTTATATCGCCTGCTTGGAGCTGGGGAACCACATCAACGAACAAAGTGGGAAGCTGTCCCATTTTGCGCCAGCCCAGATCACCTCCCTCTAACGCTTGTTGCCCATCAGAGTAAGTGACTGCCACCTTCTGGAAATCCGCTCCTTCCCGTAACTGCTGTAATACCTGCTCAGCCTTAGCCTTGGCCGCTTGAACCTGCTCCGGCGAAGCAGCTTCAGGCACCGTAATCAAAATATGGGCTAAATGATATTGAGCGTCTTGGTTACCCCGCTTTTTCTGGTTTGTTAAAAAATTATCGATCTCCGCCTTGCTCACGCTCACCCGGTCATTCACCTCCCGCTTATGGAGTTGAGAGATAATCAACTCTTTGCGGATATTCTCGCGAAAGGCAGGAAAATCATAGCCATCTTGCTCTAAGACATTGCGAAATTGGCTCAACGTAAGTCCATTATCCTGAGCAATCCGGCCTAAGGCTTCATTGAGGGTTTCATCACCCACTTGAATACCCGTACGGGCAGCTAATTGCAGTTGCAGCTGTTCCATTACCAGCCGTTCCAATACCTGCCGCTCTAGCACATAGCCTGGAGGAAGTGACGTTCCCTGGGCCGCCAATTGGTCCTGAACAGTACGGACCATCTGCTCTAATTCGCTCTCCAGCACTATATCCTCGTTCACTACCGCCACGATACGATCAAGGTTAATAGCCGCAAAACTCCCAATAGGCCAGAATAGGACAAAAATAGTGACCAACACTCTTCCCATGGCTACTCCATCAGCTCCATAATAAAATTAACAATCAGGATAAAAATTTTAATCATCATCATTACATATTCATCGGCAAGTTAGAACGGCTGCCCATAGCCCAATACCGAGCGCTCCAGCAACCTTTCCACGTTCTGGCCCAAATTACCTAATCCTTTTAACTCCAATTGGACCAATACCGAATTATTCCTGTCTCCCTCGATATTGGTAATATAGCTACGACCCACCAAGCGTATTGCCCAGCAACAACTGTCATATTCCACCCCTCCCAGGAGTTCAAGGAGGCGGCCATCGGCGATTGACTGGTACCAACGCCCCACCACACTCCAGTTATCGGCAATTGGATAGCGGCCAGAGACATTGAGTTGTTCTAGAAAATTCCGGCGGAAACGGTAATTGATATTTAGCAGACCGCCCTCATCACCACGGTAGTGCAACTCAGCCGCGCCTAAATCAGTTTGTTTTTTATGGGGATCGAAACGCAATTCGCCTCGCAGGGACCACTCCCGTGCCAGTCGTGCAGCGACTTCAGCAATAACCAGCGAGCTTGAATCCGTCTCCTTGGCGGCACCAGGCATCGTAACCCTGCGATCACGAAAAAACTGAATCTGGCCAATAGATGCACGAAGCAGCTCTGCTCCCGTATCGGACTGAAGCAAACGGGTCGTTACCGCCAGCGTGAGCTGATTGGCATCGTTAAGACGATCGGCACCTGTAAAACGGTTGGGTTGGAAAAGCCGGCTGAAATAAAAATCCAGCGGGGCGCTATCAAACACTGGAAAAGCCGATTGGTCTTCAAAAGGGACATACAGATAGTAAGCGCGCGGTTCCAGCGTTTGGCGCAAATCACTTCCCCACAAAGTCAGTGAACGCTCGAATATAGCCCCTGTATCCATACTAACAATAGGCAAGGTACGGCTTAATGTACTGTCCGTGCCTGGAGGAGCATCCTCTAGAAAATAACGGGTATCCCGCACGCCGATACTAGGGGTAAAGAAAGTACCTGGAGTCCGAAAAGGTAAACTCACGGTCGGCCAAAAGTCTAAACGTACGCCTCCCGTGGGCGGGGCGGCATCCCGATCAAAACGTACCACTTCCCCGTGAAAATCTACATCCAGTCCTAAAAACCGATCCGGGAAAAATCCATCCACCAAGAACTGAGGCAAACGCTGGTAGGGTCGAGCAAAAGCAGGAATGCTCCGATCAATGGTTTGAAATCCCTGAAAACGCCCTAGGGCATTCCAGCCGTTACCTTGGTAGCCTATATCCAAGGAATTATTTAAGACAGTGGTGCTCGCGATACTTAGGCTATTACCAAAATCCTCAAAATATCTATCATCGGAAACAAGATTGAGATCAAGGTTAGTAAACCAGCGTGGCCGGGGGCTGCCACTATGACGATAGGAAAAAGCGCCGCGATAGTCGTCTCTTTTCGCATCATGGGGCAAAAAAGACCCCCTTATTCGGCCAAAATTACTAGGATTGAGATAACGCACTTCTCCTTCCATCATGGGGCCTCTATCGGAGAGATAACGTGGCGTAATGGTAGCATCCATATTAGGGGCAATATTCCAATAATAGGGAGTGCTAATACCTATACCTGAATTACTGGAGCTTCCGCCTGAAGGGACAAGAAAACCGGATTTACGCCGATTATCGATAGGAAAACGCAGAAAAGGGACATAGAACACCGTCGTATCCCAGAGTCTAAGGCGGGCACCGCGGGCCCAGCCCACGCCTTCCTTATGATCCAAACTCACCCGATCCGCCTTCAATTGCCAAGCATTATCCCCAATATCACAAGTTGTAAAGGTGGCGTCTCGCAATTCGGTCTTAACCGAGCCCTCCCGTTCCACCGCTCCCGCCTCTCCACGGGCATGGTAATCCCGCAGAAAATAACGAGCATTTTCCGCCTCACCAATATCCGCCTCCAAATTTACTTTAGCGGAATCACTAATAACATCCATTGTGGCGTCCTGATAGCGCACATCGCCAAAAGCTTCCACGGTATCATTCGGCTTGTCATAAAGCACTTCATCAGCGTCTAGCCACTGTCCCCGGCGTCTAAATTTGACCTCGCCGCTAAAAACAGAGACCCCATTTTTTTCGGATTCAACTCGATCAGCCTCAACATTCACCGGACCCCTAGGCTCAGGGTCCAGCAACTCCTCCGAAGCTGGCTCGACAAACGCTCCACATTTCTCCCATTGGGGTATCTGTGCCCGAGCTATAGAGACTAACCCTAGCAGGAGGAAAAAAAGCCCCGCGAGTAAGATATTGTTTCTTTTATGTTCCACACTGTATGCGTACTATTTTAATGCGCGTAAAAATCGCACAGAATACCCTGATCTTCAGAATTTATTAACAAATTACATGAAATTCTCAGTCTATGGCAGTGGTACCCCAACAAAAATCAGCACCCACCCCCTCAGACTTACCGGAAGTACCTTGCGTTTAAATATAAAGAGGTCTTGACATATTGCCGCCAAACTCGTAAAGTGCGCGTTTCTTTTGCAGGGGCCATAGCTCAGCTGGGAGAGCGCTTGCATGGCATGCAAGAGGTCGGCGGTTCGATCCCGCCTGGCTCCACCAGGTACCCGGTGCATCAAGGTGTACTACAAACCCAGATAGCAATAGAAACTGTCCCCATCGTCTAGACGGCCTAGGACACCGCCCTTTCACGGCGGTAACAGGGGTTCGAATCCCCTTGGGGACGCCATTTCAGCATGCACTTACCCGCGCTTATATTAGTCCCGGCAGAAACCCGTAAAATACTACCAAAAGCGGGCCTTTGCGGTGGTGCCGTTAGCCATAGATTGACCATCACAAGGCAGTAAGCGCTGTTCTCTCCCCAACGCTGCAAAGCCATACCTCCGATGACACACACCCTGTAAGCCATGATCTTACGAGCGGTTCGCGCAGCCAGCGCCATAAGCTCGAAGGTTACCAATGCTCGACCACACCATGGCCCTATCGCAGAGAATTAAGGGCACGGGAGGCATGGTACGCCAGCCACCTTTGCTGCAAGCAACTATAAATCCAGGTTACAATGTGCCCAGCATCTCAAAACTAGGTACCGATGCGGCATGGCCAGCATTTATCTCTTGAAACCTGTTTTCCAAAAGATGTTAAGGCCGGTGGTCAAGCTGCTAGCCAGGGCGGGCGTAACAGCTAACGTAGTTACTCTCACCGCAGCGGCACTATCGTTCACCGTCGGCGCCTGCATCGCCCTGTGGCCATACGCAACCTGGCCAATGTTGTTACTACCCGGCTTTCTGTTTTTGCGTATGGCGCTCAACGCTATCGACGGTATGCTAGCTCGCGAGTATCACCAAGCATCTGCATCCGGGGCGATTCTCAACGAGCTCGGCGACGTGCTCTCCGATGCCGTGCTCTATTTGCCATTAGCGCTGGTCAGCGTATTTAACGCAGCCTGGATGGTCGTCATCGTCGTGCTGGCCGTGATCACTGAGATGGCCGGCGTAGTTGCGGTCCAAGTGGGTTCCAAGCGGCGTTATGACGGTCCCATGGGAAAAAGTGACCGCGCTCTGGTCTTTGGCGTACTCGGTCTGTGGTTGGGATTGGGCGGGCCAGCCGGGTGCTGGATTATTTATTTGCAAATAGCAGTAACTGTATTGATGGTTGTTACCATCTATCGGCGCGCCCGCGGCGCCCTGGCCGAAGCCGAGTCAACCTGATGGACTGGCTTGATATTCACCCGGCCGCTCTGCAAGCTCTGGGCGGCATCCTGGGTGTGCTCGCAATCGCCAACTTGATCGTATTCATCATTCGCGGCCGATTGAGCAAGTCATTGCATCATGAACTCGTAAGCCGTATCCAGTCCTGGTGGCTGATGTTCGCCGTTTTCGCCATCGCCATGGCGATTAATCGCACGGGATCACTGATATTCTTTGCCTTTGTTTCCTTCATGGCGCTCAAGGAGTATCTGTCATTGATCCCTTCGCGGCGAGCAGATCGCCGGGTAATGTTTTGGGCCTATCTGACCATTCCCGCCCAGTATTTATTAGTGGGTTACAAATGGTACGGAATGTTCATTATTTTAATTCCAGTCTATGCTTTTTTACTGCTGCCCATGCGCATGGTATTGGTTGGCGAAACGCGCAACTTCTTACGCGCTGCGGGTACCCTGCATTGGGGTGTAATGGCAATGGTGTTCAGCATCAGCCACGTGGCGTATTTACTGGTGCTGCCAGAGCAAGTCAATCCTGCCGCCGGTGGTGCGGGCCTCGTGCTTTATCTCGTGTTTCTGACCCAGTTCAATGATGTTGCGCAGTATTGCTGGGGTAAGCTGCTGGGCCGCCGCAAGATTCTGCCCAGCGTGAGCCCAGGCAAGACCGTCGAGGGCCTGATTGGGGGCATAGCGACTACCATAGTCTTGTCCTGGTCACTAGCCTCCTGGCTAACACCCCTGAATGTTCCCCAGTCGGTAGCTGCAGGTGCGTTGATCGGCATAGCTGGCTTCGTCGGCGATGTCACCATATCCGCCCTCAAACGCGACCTAGGTGTGAAGGACTCAGGCAGCTTACTGCCAGGCCACGGAGGCATACTGGACCGCATCGACAGTCTGATTTATACGGCACCGCTATTTTTCCACTTCATCTACTACCTGCACGGCTAACAATTCCATGCGGATGGTGACGAAAATCGCGCGCTGGTTGTTCTTTACTCTAATTGTGCGGCCACTGATCTTGATCGTGCTGGGTTTGAACGTCCGTAATCGCGAACGACTGCCGAACCGGGGCCCAGCTATCATTGCAGCCAACCACAACAGCCACTTGGACACCTTGGTGCTCATAACCCTGATGCCGCCTAGCCTATCGCATCGGGTTCGACCCGTAGCCGCTGCTGACTACTTCTTGCGTAATCGGCTGCTGGCTTGGTTCGCCAAGGATATCATCGGCATCCTACCCATCACCCGGCAGCGAATTGAGCGAGGGGTGGATCCACTAGAGATTTGCGACGCAGCCCTAAAACGCGGTGAAATCCTGATCTTCTTTCCAGAAGGCACTCGCGGCGAACCCGAACGGATAAACCGTTTCCGCAGGGGTATCGCCCATCTCGCCGAGCGGCATCCCGACGTACCCGTGGTGCCAGTATTTATGCGTGGACTAGGCAAAGCCCTGCCCAAAGGCGAGGCGCTACTAGTGCCTTTCCTACTAGACGTCTACATTGGCGAGCCGCTGACGGGGCGGGTGCATGCGGATTTCCTTAATACCCTGCGGGCGCGTATACGCTCCTTGGCGGAGACCGACAAAGGGCCAGAATGGGACTGAGAACAGAGCCCTGGTAAGAGCTAACCTAAAAAGCCCGCCTAATTCTTTGATCATGCTGATTTGAGTTAAAGCGTAGCCAAAATAGGTTTCCCCGACCGTTTGTAATTTTGGTACATTGACGTTTCGTGTCGAGCAATTGTGAAAATTATCCATAAAGGGTAGGCTGTGCTTGGAAAATACGGCACTCTCGGCAAGCCTGGCAACACAAAAAATGGAGACGCTCCATGGGGAAACGGGAACAAGAGACCAATGAGTTCACGACCTGGGATGGAACCCGGTTGTTCTACCGTACTTGGCCACCGGTCAGTCCCACCGACCGGGCGTTGATACTGATTCACCGCGGACATGAACACTCCGGACGCCTTCAGGAATTGGTGGACGACTTGGATCTTCCCAGCTTCTGGGCCTTTTCGTGGGACAACCGCGGCCACGGCAAATCTCCAGGTCAACGCGGTGACGCCCCCAGCTATTCCGCCCTAGTGCGCGATCTAGACGCCTTTGCCCGGCATTTGCAGGAAACTCACGGACTCAAGATGGAGAATATTGCTGTGGTGGCCAACAGCGTCGGCGCGGTGACTGCGGCCGCCTGGGTCCATGACTATGCGCCCCCTATCCGTTCCATGGTACTGGCGGCACCCGCGTTTCGCATCAAACTCTACGTGCCCTTTGCCATTCCTGCTCTTCGCCTGTGGCGGTGGTGGCGCCAGGCAGCGGTTATCAATAGCTATGTGAAATCGCGCATGCTCACGCACGATCCGGAACAATCCCGAGCCTACGATGAGGATAAGCTGATTACTCGCAACATATCGGTAAAAATCCTGCTGGGACTACACGACACTGCTACCCGCTTGCTGCGGGACGCCGGTGCGATCCGCACACCGACACTCGTTCTATCGGCTGGCTCCGACTGGGTGGTTAAGAATTCTGCTCAGCGGCGCTTTTTCCGGGGCCTCTCCTCCGCAGTCAAACGTATGGAGCATTACGCCGGGTTCTTTCACGCAATATTATACGAAAAGGGGCGAGAGAAACCCATCAACGAAACGCGCCGTTTCCTGCTAGAGAGCTTCGAGCACCCGGTGGAGTTGCCTTCGCTGTTAGAAGCGGACCGGGGTGGCTACAGCCGCACAGAGCATGACCTGCTTCGCCAACCTACCGTATGGCCGCGGCAGATGTTATTCACGCTTCAAAAAAAGAGTATCGAAACGGTAGGGCGGCTTAGTAAGGGCATCCGCGTAGGGCTCCGGACGGGGTTCGACTCCGGACAATCCCTGGACTACGTTTACGAAAACCGAGCGCGGGGCCTGACGCCCGTCGGCAAATGGATCGATCACGCCTATCTGAATACTGTTGGCTGGAGAGGCATCCGTATCCGCCGCAAGCATCTACAGGAACTGCTGCAAAAAGCCATTGAGGATCAACTCCAAAAGCACGATAAAATCGAGATCGTGGACGTGGCCACCGGTTGCGGGCGATATGTGTTGGAGGTGCTGGAAAAGCTGCCCCAAGAAAAAATACACGCCCGGCTACGTGACTGGACGCCAGCCAATCTCGAGCAAGGAAGGGCACTGGCTGCCGAAAAGGGCTTGGAGAACGTTGAGTTCGAGTTGGGCGATGCCTTTGACCGCGACGGGCTGCTGGCTATTTCCCCGCAGCCACATATCATCATTGTTTCCGGGCTGTACGAGCTGTTCCCGGAAAACGATCGGGTTGCAATATCATTGGCAGGCATCGCCGAAGTGCTGGTGGACAGGGGCTACCTGCTATATACCTGCCAACCCTGGCATCCGCAGCTAGAGCTCATCGCTCGCACGCTGGTCAACCGTGAGGGAGAACCTTGGGTCATGCGGCGGCGAACGCAGGCGGAGATGGATGAGCTTGTGGCGGCGGCTGGCCTCCAAAAGCAGGACATGCGTATCGATGAATACGGAATCTTCACCGTTTCGGCAGCTCGCAGAGTTTGATTGCTGCCACCTATATCCCTGCTTGTTCCCGTGAGCAAGACCTCTGTACACCCCCTCCTCTCGAGCGGCATCATAAACTACGCGAGGCTCCTAAACGCCTATGGGTTCGACATGCGGCACCTGCCTCGAGTCCTTGGCCTGGGTCTAGGTATCCTGGCGCGGGAGCCTGTTTCCTGGATCGCCGCGGCCCGCTACCATCGCCGAGTGGAACGGCAAGAAATCGCGCCGGACCCGCTATTTATCGTCGGCCACTGGCGGAGCGGGACAACCCACCTCCAGAATCTGTTGAATTGCGACCCACAATTTAGCTGTGTAACCCTGCTGCAGGCAGGGATGCCGCGCGAGTATCTGCTACTTTCCGAGGGGGTGAAGCGATGGCTCGGGCGCCTACTTCCCTCGACCCGGCTAATGGACAACGTTTCCATCGCCGCCGACGTGCCTTGGGAGGAGGAACTCGCCCTGGCCGCAGCGAGCCGGTACTCCTTTTATCACGTCTCCTTTTTTCCGCGGAGCATGGAACGTATTTTCGACGAAGCGGTGATGTTCGACTCAGTCCCGCAGGCTGCAATCCGGAAATGGTGGACTGGGTATCTTCGCTTCCTGCAGATGGTACAATACGATCAGCCTGGGCGGCGCCTACTGCTAAAAAATCCCGCCAACACGGCACGAATCCGGCTACTGAAAAAGCGATTTCCTAAGGCGCAATTCATCCACATCCACCGTAACCCCTACAAGGTGTTCGTCTCCTCGGTCCATCTTTACCTGCAAGCACAGAACGCTTGGGGCCTACAATCGACCGACCGGCAGCGCGTGGTGGCACACGTTTTGGCATCCTATCCACAGCTGATGCGGGCATATTTCGAGCAACGTGAAGTATTGGCCGAAACCGATTTAGCGGAGGTCAGTTTCGCATCCCTCCAAAAAGCGCCACTGGAAACCCTCGAATCCATCTACTGCCGCTTGGATCTCACCGGTTTCGAAGAGGCGGTGCCGCGGTTCCGGGCCTATCTGGAGAGACAGAAAGGATACCGTAAGAATCGCCTGGAGCTGACGGAGAGCGAACGGGCAGCCGTGGCAACCTGCTGGAGAGATATTTTTACGGGGCTAGGATATGAAATGTAGCCCCTATTTGGTGCCCAATCTCCGGATCGCCCTGTACTATGTGACAGGCGCGACAATACTAATTCTCGCGATATTCTCCCTGGGAGTTTGGGGATTGCCGCTGGCCTGGCCGGCTCTGGCCATGCTCCTTGTAGCCGCCGGATACACGACCCTGGGACCAGCAATTTACGGCAAGCGTGGCGGACGTCTCTCCCCGCTTTCCCGTCTTTTACTTGCTCCCACGCAGTTCTGTCAATACCTGTCTTTGCTCTACTACCGGCGGCAATGCCGACCCTGGGACGAGGTGGCGCCAGGGGTGTTCATCGGAAGTATGCTCACTCGAAAAGAGGCCACCCGTTTAACTGAAGCGGGTTTGAAGGCCGTATTAGACCTGACAGCTGAGTTCTCGGAGACCCCCGATCTCCAGGTTTTGCGCTACCACAATATTCCCATCCTGGATCTGACCGCTCTGACTCCGGCCCATCTGACGGAGGCGGTACAGTTTATACAAGCATGCCGCCAGCGGGGTGATGGGGTGTTCGTGCACTGCAAGGCGGGATACTCCCGAAGCGCCAACGTGGTAGGCGCCTACCTAATGGCTGCGGGCATCTGCCGAACCACCGGGGAAGCCATCGCCCGCCTGCGGCAAGTACGGCCCTCCATCGTCATCCGTCCGGAAGTGCGGAATTCACTGCGGCAATTCGAGCAGATGCTTCAGGCAAGCTGCTGGAGCAAGGAGGGGGAACGGTAAGAATAAAAAGCAGGGATAAAGTACACTTAAATAGAGCCACTACACGGCCTCCCATTTGTATCCCCACCCGATATGGGGCGAGGGTTTACGCGGATTTCTGCGAATAGATCCAAAAAGACAAGAGGAACCTAATTATCAACTATCTACCAAATTACCGGCGGAAACGATCTGCGAAGAAAATGTAGCGCCCTTCCCGTCCATTGCCGCTCTTGCTCGATTTGCTCACGCTGGGCGCGAATCGTAGCCTTTTTGTTTTCCAGGCTCTCCAGCAACCGATTTTTTTCCTGCTTATGCTGCGCCATCAATTGATCAAGCTCAGAACGCTTTGGGGAGCGAAAATCCGAAGCGTTGCGCCCCGTCACCAAAGCCGCCCGGTGGGCGAGCAAATCTAAAATTAACTCCCGCTTAGCTACCGGAGTCAGTTCATAAGCCAGTCCCAAACCCGCCGGCAACGCCTTGATACGTGCCAACTCCTGATCAACTAAATGCAGGTGTTCGGTCAGCAGCGTTTGGCAATTCACGGATGAGCCGCGCATCTTCAGTTCTCTTTGCACCTCCTTCGCAGGCACGGCTTGGACACCCAAGGGCGGCTGATAACCATATCTTGGCGTACCCGAGGCGTCGGTCCAACGGTAGAGTGTTGCAGCAATTGCCGGCTGAAAGATAATAAACCCAATAATTAATATTAATCTCAATCCACTACGTTTTCTATTCATCTCCCCACCTCAACGCTCTCTCAACAGGAGCGAAAAAAACAAATTGTTTATTTCGAGCTTAAATAATTAAAGTGGGAACAGCAAACGAGAAGCTAGCCTGGCAACAACTATTTTGACATTATTATTTTTAGAATCTAATCTTTATTTTATCCCTTCATACTTAACCGCATCACAACATGCTGCCAAGCCCAACACAGCACCTTTTCTTCATTACGCTTCATTGGATATTGGTTCTGTTGGTCCTTGCGCTAATAGGCTTGGGAGGGTATCTCCAATACTTGCCACCTACGGCCCCAAAGCAAGCATTTTCTGTCAATCTACATATCTCTCTAGGATTGACAAGCATGATATTAGTCATTTTTCAAATTTTGCTATGGTTAGTATTGGGTAGACCTCAATCTTCAGAAACCGTTTCTCACTGGCAACAAGCCATCACCCGCAATCTATATATTTTGTTCTATGTATGCGTGATAATTTTGGGAGTCAGCGGTTTTTTTCAAGCCACTGCCAGCGGAATCTCCGTTAAATTTTGGGGTCTGCCAGTTCCCGCTGGGAAAAAAAAGGACCCTGATTTAGCAGGATTTACCGAGGCGTTACATGGGATTTCATCGCTCGCCCTGGTAGTATTGGTAGTTATCTGGATAGGCGTTATTTTACTAAAAACCTATCAGCAGAACAAAATTTTTTATGGCAATGCACTATCTAAAAAAATCAAATCGGAAGTAACATCACCGCCTCTTTCCAAAGCAATTTTAAGGCTGGTCAGAAATCTCCGTCTACTTGGATGGACGGCTTTCTGGATACAGTTCGGGCTTGCAATTGCGTCCGCGCTGCTATTGCTTTTTACTACCTCAGGCCAATCTCTTTCTCCTAACCAACTTAGCAGCGGCCTCACCTGGGCAGTTTATGATTTTATTATCCTCTGTTTAACTACCCTATTTTTCTTTTATTACACCCGGCTTGCTAAAAAAATTACTTTGAAACCGAATTTTTATATTAATCCGGAAAAAAAATCCTCTCCTTGGTTTTTAAGACTCAGTTACAAAACCAGTCTTCTGGGAATGCTTGTTAGTTTCATCGGCATTGGAACAAGCTTATATCTGCTAATAGCGAAAACCGTTTCTCAACCACCGGGCATCGCCATTACCGATCCCAGCAAGATCGTGCGCGCCCTTGATGTCTTTATACTGCTGATAAATTTTGGTTTACTGATTGCTCACTTTATAGGCGCGGTAATCTCCATTTGGGTAACCGTCCTTGCCTCGGGCGCCCATAAGAAAATGCTGCTTGCTGACCCTCCTGCCAATAACTCTTTAATTACCTAAATCTTACTACCACAAGGATAGTAGCACCATATCGATACCCGGCTGGGTCTGTATAGTGGAGTGGAGCTGGTGTATCATTTTTTCTCTAAATATAAAAAATAAAATGAAAGGTCTTGATCAAATTATTCTTGCTGTTTTTGGGCTGGGGATGGATATAGGGATTGCGTTGGGCTTATTGTTTTTTTGCTAGTCGATAATCCCGCTTTCAAGCACCCCTTGTCTCAGGAAAGGGTTTTCCCTGGCGGAGGCACATTTTCATCATAAAAACCGATTCCTTGTTGGGCTAGATCAACTAGGAGAGAAGCAGGCGTAAAACGTTTACCAAACTGCTCTTGGTAATGGACGAGTTGCTTGGAAACATTCCTCAATCCCTGGTTATCAATAAAGCGAAAAGGACCCCCTAAAAAAGGTGGAAAACCTAACCCAAAAACAGCGCCTACATCGCCGTCCCGGGCTGACCGTAAAATACCCTCGTGGTAGCAATGCACCGCCTCATTAATCATCGGTAGAAGGCAACGCATCGCAATTTCATTGGCCTCTAACTTTTTATCTGGTTTGATACCTAATGACTGATAAACGGATTGATCTACCTGCTTTCCTTTTCCTTTAAAAATCCCATCCATTTTCTGATAACGATATAAACCCTGGCCATTTTTTTTGCCCAAGCGATGGGAACTCACTAATTTTGCGAGCACTGATGTAGGTTTCATCCGCTCACCAAAGGCTTCCTCCAGGATATGGGCGATCTTTTGCACCACATCGATACCCACCTCATCCAAAAGTTTGAGAGGTCCTACGGGAAAGCCAAAATTAACCAATGCCTTATCGATATCCTGAATGGAGACTCCCTCGGCTAAAAGATGCGTGGCCTCATTGATATAAGGGGCCAGTATCCGCGTGGTATAAAAACCCGCCCCATCACGAACCACGATTACTGTTTTGTTTTGCTGTTTACCCAGTGCAACACAGGTGGCGACTACCTCCGGCACGGTTTTCTCAGTTACAATAACTTCAAGGAGCGGCACCTTGGGCACGGGCGAGAAATAATGCATGCCAACCACCGCCTCGGGACGATCACTCGCCTCGGCAATTTTATGAATGGGGATAGAGGAAGTATTGGAAGCAAAAATCATCTCCGGACCGCCATGGGCTTCTACTTCACGCAACACCTGCTGTTTTACCTTAAGATCTTCCACCACCGCCTCAATTACCACATCGGCTTGTTTAAAGCCGGTGTATTCGGTGGTGGGACGGACCAAAGCAAGTACCCGATCGCCTTCTCCCGCCGTCATGCGCCGTTTTTTAACTTGCTCAGTGACGGCATTCCATAAAGTGCGGAGCCCTTGCCGTAAGACCTCCTGCTTAAGGTCTTTTAAGCGCACCGGCAAACGCGCTTTCGCAGCGGTTACATAGGCTATGCCACTTCCCATCAAGCCCGCTCCCAAAACGCCCACTTTACGCACTAACCGGGGTGCTATCTCTTCATCGGTGCCCGGATCTTTTTTCAGCGCTGATTTCGCCAAAAACAACGCCATGAGATTACGGGCCTTGGTGCTCACAGCCAAGTCGCCAAAAGCCTCCACTTCCGCTTTAAAGCCCGCTTCCAAGCCCTGCTCCATACCCGTCTTGATGACTTCAAGCGCCTGGAGGGGCGCCGGTAGATTGCCATGGGTATGGGAAAGCACCTTTTTCTTAGCCTGATTAAACACCATGGAGCGCCCGAGGGAATTTTTTTCCAACAACAGCGATCTAACCTTCCGCAAGCTCAACATGCTGCCGAAAATTCGGCTAACCTGTTGAAATGTGCCCGCTTCAGGCTCCTTGTTATTTTCCTGAACAAGTTCACGGGCACGGGCCAAAGCCGCTTCCAACAGCACTGGCCGAGGCACCACCTCGTCAACCAATCCCAGAGCGCAGGCTTTAGAAGCAGGATGGGTTTTACCCGTTAATATCATATTCAGAGCCGTCTCCAAACCTACCAGACGAGGTAACCGCTGGGTGCCCCCTACGCCAGGAATAACCCCCAATTTGACTTCTGGCTGGCCCAACCGGGTGCGGGCGCTATTGGTGGCCACACGCCCCCGGCAAGCCAAGGCCACCTCCAGCCCCCCGCCCAGGCAGACCCCGTGGATCGCCGCTACAATGGGGAGAGGAAAAGCTTCCAGCTGATCCATCGCTTGTTGGGCGGTGCGGGAGAGCTGCCGGGCCGCCTCAGCATCCGGCAATTGGGTCAACATCTTGATATCGGCGCCCGCGATAAAATCCTCCTTGGCCGAGGCCAGCACCACTACCTCTAAATCCTTATCCGCCGACAATTGTTCAAGCACTCGGTTAAAATCTTGAGCAAAGTCCGCCTGCAATGTATTGACCGAAACATCAGGCACATCAAGCCAAATAATAGCTGCGTTATCTTCCCGCTTTTCAATCCGCAGTGAGCGGAACGTTCCATTTGTCATGAGGTTACCTCCAGCACCATAGCCGCACCCATTCCCCCCGCCGCGCAGGCGGTACACAGGGCAACTCCGCCACCGCGCCGCTTCAATTCTCCCAGAGTCTGAGCAATTTCCCGGGCGCCCGTAGCGGCAAAGGGGTGGCCCATGGCAATAGACCCCCCATTGACATTCAATTTATCCCAATCGACTTCTCCAATCGGCTGGCTCCGGTTTAATTTTTCCCGGGCAAAGGAGACCGATTCGAAGGCTTGGATGGTCGATAAGGTCGTGGCGGCAAAGGCTTCGTGCATATCGATCACATCCATATCTGCTAAGGTCATTCCCGCCCGCTCCAAAGCAATAGGGGTTGCATAGGCAGGCCCTAGCAGCAGCTGATCAAAGGGGTCCAGCGCTGCAAAGGCATAGCTGCGAATCTTTCCCAAAATAGGCATTCCCAAAGCTCTTGCCTTAGCCTCGTTCATTAACAATAGGGCGCTGGCTCCATCGGTTAAAGGAGAACTATTCCCCGCGGTGACAGAGCCGTATTTCCGATCAAAAACGGGGTTCAGTTTGGCGTAATCGGCCAAATCGGACTCCGGCCGCAGCAGGTTATCCTCCTCTAAGGTATCCGTAAACTCAGGTGGAATAGGCACGGCCATCACTTCCTCGGAAAATTTCCCCTCTCGCCAAGCCTGGGCGGCGTGCTGATGGCTACGGCGGGCAAATTCATCCTGGGCTTGCCGGGAGATACCATTCTCCTTGGCCATCCGCTCCCCCGCTTCTCCCATAGTCTCTCCCGTGGTAGGTTCCGCAATCGCAGGCGGGCGGGGACGTAAGTCCCTGAGAGAAATTTCCTTGAAGGCGGCGAGGCGTTGGAGCAAGGTTTTAGCACTGGCAGCCTCGTGCAGGGCCTCTTGGAAAGGTTTAGAAACTGCGATAGGCACATCGCTTGCACTCTCCGTTCCACCCGCAATTCCACACTCAATGGCCCCTTCCTGGATGGCTTCTAATACATTGACCGTGGTTTGATAGCTGGTGATACAGGCTTTGGAGACGGTATAAGCTGGAATTTCCGCAGGCATCCCAAGCCCTAACACAATCTCCCGAGCGACATTCGGAGCTTGCAATGACGGAATAACCTGGCCAAACACCACTTGCTCCACCGTTCTAGGATCGATATCCACGCGTTCCAACAGTTCCCCGCACACCAGTTTCCCCAGACCCAAGGGAGAGAAATGCTTCAACGCTGTCCGCCGTTTAGCAAAGGGCGTGCGCAACCCCGCCACAATTACCGCATGCCTACTCTTGTTCATTCAGCAGATCCCATCAATTTAAAGATATATACCAGCAACCTTAGAAGATATAACGACAAATGCAAGATCAGGGTAAAATTCCTTTGGCGCTAATCTTAGCCATCCTTATCCTCCGGAAAGGATTTGCTCACGCCTCAGCACCTGCTCCCCGCTGAGCTCTTCCGGGGAAAAATCATCGACCGTAATAATCTCCCAGGTGAGTTTTTCCGCTTTCTCAGCCAACTTTGCTTCCACCTCTGAAATGACTCCCCTGCTAACGGCCTCTTCCAGGGAAAGACTTTTAAGTCCCCTTTCCTTGGCTGCCCGGCGCAGTTTTTTGTTAGCCTCATCGGCCGCAATGACCGTTTTAAAAGCCTCCTCCAAATGGGCAATTGGATCTTTTTCCCTACTGCCCAGAAAAACTCCTGCCGTCAGGCGATCCCGGCTGCTCGAAGGCGACAATAATAGCGCCGCACACTGTCGCCCTACATCATCCGAGGGTTTTCCAAATCGTCTGCCCCAAGGAAATAAAACCCACCGTAATAGCCCACCTACAGGGCGGGAAGGATAGTTGGCGAGAATCTCATCGAGTGTTTGCTGAATAAGGTAAAGCTCTCGCTGGCCACACCAATGTAACAAGGGAATATCTTCTCTAGGCTGGCCGTCATCTTTGAAACGCTTCAGGAGACAACTCAGTAAATACAGATGGCTCAGGCAGTCACCTAGGCGGGCCGATATTTTTTCCCGCCGCTTTAATTCTCCCCCCAAAATTAACGAGGTAAGATCAGCCACCAACGCAAATGAGGCACTCATTCGCCCCAACTGCCGATAATAGTAGTCAACCGTTACTTCCGCTTCCGGGACAGGAGACCAACGCCCCCCACTCAGGTTATGCCACCAAGCTCGGCCAAAATTACACAGCAAAAACCCCATATGACCAAATATGGCCTGGTCAAAGGCAACTAATCCTTCCTTTTCATCGGGGTTTTGCGCTGCCTGCATCTCCTTGAGCAGATAAGGATGACAACGAATGGCGCCTTGACCAAAAATAATCATGCTGCGAGTGAGGATATTTGCCCCTTCCACGGTAATGGATACCGGAATAGCATGGTAGCTATTGGCTAGATAGTTACTCGGCCCCTCGCAAACGGCCTTGCCGCCATGGACGTCCATGGCGTCGTTAATAGTCTCCCGCATGCGCATGGTGGAGTGGTATTTGGCGATGGCGGAAAGCGTAGAAGGCTTGTCCCCCTGATCCACTGCCGCGGTGGTTGCCGTCCGAAGGGCATCTAGTAAGTAGGCATTGCCGGCAATGCGGGTTAACACCTCCTCTACCCCTTCGAACTTGCCAATGGGCAAGCGGAATTGTTTTCTCACCCGGGCGTAGGCCCCCGTAGCGCGGGCGCATAATTTGGCGGCACCGGTACTCATGGAAGGCAAAGATACGGAGCGCCCAACCCCCAGGCATTCCATCAGCATCTGCCACCCTTGGCCAGCCCGCTCCTGGCCGCCAATAATCCATTCTAGGGGCATGAATACCTCCTGACCGGTAGTAGGGCCGTTCTGGAACGCTTGGTAAGAGGGATAATGACGCCGTCCTATTTGCACACCCGGCGTTTCTGTAGGCACCAAGGCGAGGGTAATGCCAATGTCTTCCTGCTCACCCAGTAGATGGTCTGGATCATAAAGATGGAACGCCAATCCTAATACGGTCGCAATGGGACCTAAAGTGATATAGCGTTTATTCCAGGAGACTCTCATGCCCAAGGTACGCTTTCCTTGATAATCGCCATAGCACACCACCCCTGAGTCAGGCATGGAAGCGGCATCGGAACCCGCCGTGGGCCCCGTCATGGCAAAACAGGGTAACTCCTCGCCCCGGGCTAGCCGAGGGAGATAATGGCTTTTTTGTTCTTCTGTTCCATAGAGCAGCAAAAGCTCCGAAGGCCCCAATGAATTAGGCACCATAACGGTTACGGCGGCCGTCACGCTCCGGCTCGCTAATTTTCCGATCACCGAAGAGTGAGCCAAGGCTGAGAACTCCAATCCCCCATAAGCTTTAGGAATAATCATTCCCCAGAAACCATTATTCTTGATAAATTGCCATGCCTCTAGGGGCAAGTCTTTTCGCTCATGGTTAATTTCCCAGTCATTAAGCAACCCGCAGAGTGTTTCCGTCGGACCCTCAAGAAATGCCTGCTCCTCCTCCGTAAGGCGTGGCTTGGGTAAATCGTGCAGGTATTGCCAATTGGGTTTACCGGAAAAAAGCTCGGCCTCCCAACCCACCGTACCTGCATGTAACGCCTGCTCCTCCGTCTCCGAGAGAGGGGGCAATACCCGGCGTACCCTCTTGAGCACAGGCCGGCTAATCAGATTGCGCCGCAAAGACAAGAAAAAATTAACCATTCTCAATCCCCTATGATTGATAACCAAGCAAGTAACCCGCTCTTTTCTAGGAATGGGCGGTAACACCCTAAAACAGGCTGCAAAAATTAAGTATAGCCAATTACCTATAATTTAGAGACCCGCTATCTCGGTTGCTCCCGCAAGAATCATGACTACAATCTTTTATATATATGCAATTAGGCAAAACATCCACAACATCCCATGGTAAGAAACAGCAATAGACCCACTTATTATGCCGACGTCGAAAGTTGCGTCGAAAATATTTTATCTAAAGTGGGTAAAAACATTGTACTGGGTATACCCATTGGTTTGGGAAAACCCAACCAATTGGTCAATGAATTCTTCCGGCGGGCAACAAAAGATCCAACGCTTCGATTAAAAATCTTTACCGCCCTTACTTTAACCAAACCACAATGGAAGAATGGACTTGAACGTAGGCTAGTGGAACCACTCTCTGCAAGAATTTTTGGTAACTATCCTGAACTCGATTATATCTCGGCGCTCGAGAGATCCCAGCTTCCTCCTAATATAGAAGTTGCAGAATTTTATTTCCAGCCGGGTCAACTGCTCCATAATAGCCATGCACAGCAAAATTATGTGAGCAGCAACTATACTCACGTAGTGCGCGATTCCTTAGATAGTGATATGAACGTTTTCGCCCAGCTCATTAGCAGCGCTAAACAATGGGAAAACAAGACTTATTACAGCTTAAGCTGTAATGCCGATCTTACCCCTGATCTCATTCCGAAAATGCGCGGGTTAGAAAAATCCGGAAAAAAAATAGCCATACTCGGACAAATCAATCCTGAACTGCCCTTTATGTATGGCGATGCCCAGGTACCGTCAGAGAATTTTGACGCTATTGTGGATCACCCTCAATATGCCTTCAAACTCTTTGGCCCCCCCAATATGGCAATTAATCCTAGCGATTATATGATTGGGCTTCATGCTAGCGCGCTTATCAAGGATGGGGGCACCATTCAGCTGGGGATCGGTTCCTTGAGCGATGCCGTTACTTATCTCATTAAGATGCGGCATCAATACAACGCCGTTTATTGCGCCCTTTTATCAGAAGCAAACGTCCTCGGAAAATTTGAAAAGATGATCCACAATGTGGGAGGCAATGAACCTTTCAAGGAAGGTCTCTATGCAACCAGCGAAATGTTCGTCGACGGTTTCATGCAGCTTTATCGAAGCGGAATCCTAAAACGAAAAGTATATCCCCATGAAACCCTTCAACGGCTTCTCAATGAGAACAAACTCAGCCATCAAATTTCTCCAGCGGCTTTAACTCGTCTCATAGAAGAAAAAATTATTCATCCGCAGCTTAGTGAAAAAGAGGTTACTCTACTACAACAATGGGGTATTTTTAAAATGGAATTGAAATACCAGAACGGATTTATCTATCCACCTAACGAAATACCCATTCCTGCTGATCTGGCGGATAGCCAGTCTGCTGAAAAAATTTATCGTCATTGCTTAGAACCCCACATAAAAGGGGGGCACCTACTCCACGCGAGCTTTTTTCTTGGACCTCAACGCTTTTATAATTTCTTACGGGGATTAAAGAAAGAAGAACGAGAACAATTTTGTATGAAAAGAGTTGCTTATGTTAACCAACTTTATGGCAGCGAAGAACTCAAAAGACTACAAAGAAAAGATGCCCGTTTTTTAAATTCCGCCCTAATGGTGACTCTCAATGGCGCCATAATTTCAGATAAACTTGAGGATGGACGTACCGTGAGTGGAGTTGGCGGTCAGTATAATTTCGTTGCCATGGCTCACGCCTTAGTGGATGCCCGCTCCATCATCATGCTCCGAAGCGTTCGGGAAAAACACGGGGAAATTCATTCTAATATCATTTGGAACTATGGCCATACTACCATTCCTTGTCATCTACGGGATATGGTAGTGACCGAGTATGGTATTGCCAATCTCAGAGGAAAAAATGATCGTGAAATTATCATTGCCTTATTAAATATTACGGATTCTAGATTTCAAGATTTTCTTCTCAGAGAAGCCCAGAAGGCAGGGAAAATATCTAAAAATTACCAAATCCCTGATGACTTTAAAGACAACTACCCAGCACGCCTTAAAAAACATTTGCGCCCTTATAAAGATCAGGGTTATCTGCCAGAATTCCCCTTTGGCACTGAATTTACCCCGGAAGAAATTGCGCTAACAAAAGCATTTGAGGCGATTCAAACCATGATAGCTAAAAAAAGGTTCCCTATACCTAATAAGCATCAGCTCAGAGCTATCCTCTCTGCCCCAGAAATCGCAACCCCCTACCTGCAGCGGTTACAATTGGATAAACCCACCACAATGAAAGATAAACTGATGCAAAAACTGGTACTCTATGGGCTATCTCAAACTGGTGCAATGTAATGTGTGGCCGTTATACGCTCTATACTTCCCCTGCAAAGATCGCCGCCCATTTTCATCTCCATCAAGTCCAGGGCCTAATTCCCCGCTTTAACATTGCCCCATCCCAAACAGTTCCCGTCGTGCGTGGAGAGTCCTCGTATAGAGAATTAACCCTGCTACGCTGGGGGCTTATTCCCCACTGGTCCAAGGAAGAGAAATCGCCTTATAATTTAATCAACGCCCGTGCCGAAACCGTTGCCACTAAACCCGCCTTCCGGGGGGCATTCCGGCAGCGGCGTTGCCTTATTCCCGCCGATGGATTCTATGAATGGAAAGCAGAAGCGGATGGCAAACAGCCCTACTATATCCGCCACCACGATGGCGAAGTATTTGCTTTTGCAGGACTTTGGGAACATTGGGAAGGAGAAACGGGCCAATATATCGATTCTTGCACGATTATCGTCACCGCCGCCAATAAGCTAATCCAACCGATTCACGACCGAATGCCGGTCATCCTAGAACCCGTTGACTACGAAACCTGGCTCAACCCCAACAACAACCAAGCCACCAGTGTACTGACAGCCCTGCTAAAATCCTATCCACCGGAAAAAATGAAGGCTTACCCCGTAAGCAAAAAAGTGAATAGGCCCACAAATGATGACTCCGCCTGTATTACACCCCTGCCTTGAAATTCTCCGTGGAGGGTAAACGCTTCCCTGGCGAGGTTACAAAGCGCTGCCTTGCTGCGAGCGCGAGGCTGATAGTCGCGTTTCTTCAACAAACTGAGCGGTAGCTTTATCAAGCACTGGCTTCTGCCGTTTGTGGACCTTATGAACATAAAGCGTTTTCCGATCAGCCGCCGTCCCTGGAGCGGAAGGCAAGGCCATTTTATAGGCGGATGGATACGCATGATCAGCCAGTAAACGCTCTAAATTATAGACTTTATTAAATTGCCAAAGCATTTTTAGAAAATTGAACTGCCCCCTAATCAGACGCTGGCTTACCAGCCCCGCTAAATGCCCCATTGTCCGCCAGGAAATATGTTTCATGTTCATTACCCGTTGGGTTTTAAGAAGCTCACTATAAAATTCTTCCAACGGAAGCCGAGTCGGTAGCACCGCGTGTTGAATATCAAAGAGACGGTAGTCACGGGTAGTTAAGCGATCAGATTGAGTATGCCAAATTTCCGTGCCAGGATAAGGCGTATTAATACTAATGTTCACCACCTCCGGGACTTCAAGACACCACTGACGAACGACTTCAAATCGCTCCCGATCCCAGTCCGTGTCCGCAATAATATTGATAGCAACGGTAATGCCTAGGGAACGGGCACATTCCAGAGCTTCCATGTTCTGGTCGAGAGAGACTCGCTTGCGGAATTTCTTTAATCCTTCCTCATCGATAGCCTCAAGGCCCAGAAACATATACTCCACGCCCAATTCCCGCCAAAACTTAAAAACTTCCTTGTTACGCAAGAGTACATCGCCCCGCGTTTCAAGATAGAATTTTTTCTTGATCCCCTTGCGAGCAATCGCCTCACCAATCTCTAGTCCGTGCTTGGATTGGATAAAGGCCACATCATCCACAATAAAAATACCCGACTCCTTTATCCGCCCCAACTCCTCAGCAGCCACCTCCGGACTAATCGTACGGTAACTCCTGCCATAAAAGGTCCAAGCGCTGCAAAAATTGCAGTCCCAAGGACACCCCCGTGAAAATTCAATGGAAGCGCAAGGATCAAGATGGCCGATAAAGTACTTACGCCGATGCCGCACCAGATCCCGGGCAGGCCGGATATCATCAAGGCTTGGCACCATAACGGGAGGCGGGCCATCACCCTCTAAAGTCACAACGCCAGGCACTTCCGTGATGGCTTCCCTATCCTCCTCGATCACCTCCATGAGCCGCGCCACGGAAGATTCCCCCTCCCCGCGCAGCACGCAGTCAATCGCCCCGTCACCATGTTCCAGAAGCTCATGGGCGGTAAAGGTAGCGCTGTGCCCCCCCACAAAAAGAAAACATTGAGGCAGGCGCCGCTTGGTCTCTTTTGCCAGATCAACTATCTCGGGCACATTAGCCAAGAAATTGCACGAGAAGGCCAGGGCATTAGGGCGCCAATGTTCAATGAACTTAAAATAGGCAGCATGAGTTTCTACCTGCAAATCAATAATTCGAACCTCATGCCCAGCCCGCCGAACCGCCTCGGCGACCAGTTCGAGCCCTAGGGGCTCCAGCCGTAAAAAAACCTCAGTGTACATGAGCGGACCTGGATGAACAGCGAGAAAACGCATCACACCACCTCCTTCCCGTCGCAGGCAATTTCAAAGAATAAGTACCTATGGACAAAATATGGAATATGTGTGATGCGAAGGAGAGTGTGTTGAAAATTTGCTTTTTCTCCCTGAAAAAAAGAGCTTGATGCCCGTCCTCCTTGGCATACCTCCAGCTATCTCGATTTGCCCTTGGTGAATCCCATGGGGGCTTCCCTGTCCCCTCGTACCACGCTACTCTCTCGCCCCAATACCCCAGAAATTTTGCCGAGGAATTTAAGTTATAGTAGAAACGTTTCGATTATTCTAGGGAGGAAGTAGGTAAATGGTTAAGCGAACTCAGCAACCCCCCTGTGTGGGAGGTCCAGTCCATCGCAGTAACATAGTTAGCGTGGCCATAAGTTGGGCCATCATACCTCCCATACTCATTCAAGCACTCCGCAAACCATGGGCCGCCGCCACCATGGTGCGAAGCGCCGTTTCTACTTCTGGCCACGCGCGAGTCTTAAGGCCGCAATCAGGATTAACCCAAAGCCGCTCGGCAGGAATATATTCAGCCGCCTTTTTTATTAATCCTACAATTTGCGCTTCAGTGGGCACCACAGGAGAGTGGATGTCATAGACTCCCGGTCCTATTTCATTGGGGTATTCAAAGGCGGCGAATGCGGCCAGCAGCTCCCCATCGGAGCGGGACGTTTCAATGGTAATCACATCCGCATCCAAAGCTGCGATGGCGTGAATGATATCGTTAAACTCCGAGTAACACATATGAGTGTGAATCTGAGTTCCGTCCTCCACTCCACTGGAAGCCACTCGGAAACAACGTACCGCCCAAGCTAAATAGGACTCCCATTCCACGCGGCGTAACGGCAACCCTTCCCGGAAGGCTGGTTCATCGACCTGGATAAGCTTGATGTCTGCCTGCTCCAAATCCCGAACTTCATCACGCAGGACAAGGGCTAATTGCAGGCAGGTATCAGCGCGAGGCTGATCATCACGTACGAAGGACCATTGCAGCAAAGTCACGGGACCCGTCAGCATCCCTTTAACCCGCCTTGAGGTCAGTGATTGAGCATAGCGTAGCCACGCTACCGTCATGGGCTGCCGGCGAACCACATCACCATAGATAATGGGCGGCTTGACACACCGGGAACCATAGCTCTGAACCCATCCATTTTGGGTGAAAGCAAAACCTTCTAACTGCTCGCCAAAATATTCCACCATATCATTGCGTTCCGCCTCCCCATGGACCAGTACATCTAATCCGTAACTTTCCTGCGCCTGGATAGCCCTTGCTATTTCGGCTTCCATCTGCCGTCGATATTCCGGTTCAGCGATTCGGCCCGCCTTAAAATCCCGCCGGGCCTTACGAATATCTGGGGTCTGAGGAAAGGAGCCAATAGTCGTGGTAGGATAAAGTGGCAATTTTAACTCTTCCCGCTGAACCTGAGCACGAACAGGGTACTTATGGCGCCGCCGAGTCATGTCTTCGTTCACTTCAGTCATACGGGCTCGAATTTCCGGCCGGTAAATCCGCTCTGACTGGCGGCGACTCGCTTGAGCCGCGGCTGAATCCGCCAATGCCTGAGCCACGACATCCCGCCCTTCCACTAACGCTCGCTTCAGAGTCGCTACCTCCTCGATTTTTTGCACGGCAAACGCCAACCATGACTTTAGCTCTTCATCCAACGCCGATTCTAAAGCTAAATCCATGGGGCTATGGAGTAAAGAGCAAGAAGGGGCGATCCAAAGCCGATCATCCAGGCGTTCCCGCAAGGCTTCTAACTGCGCCAGACTCGCTTCTAGATCATTACGCCAAATATTACGTCCATCCACGAGCCCAGCGGAGAGAATCTTATAAGAGGGAAACTCATCCAGCACCTTAGCCAATTGCTCAGGGGCGCTAACCAGATCGATATGCAGACCTTCTACCGGCAACTGGCAAGCCAACCGGGTATTATCGCCAAGCGCCCCAAAATAAGTGGCCAGGAGACGTTTCGGACCACCGTTAACCAAGCTAGAATAGGCCCTTTCAAAAGCGGCTTTCCAATCCGGAGGCAGATCCAAGACTAGAATCGGCTCATCAATCTGAACCCACTCGACTCCCTGCGTCTTGAGACGATGCAACACTTGACCATACACTGGGAGTAATGCGTCCAGTAAAGAAAGCTTATCGAACGTACTGCCTTTACTCTTACCTAGCCATAAAAAGCTCAAAGGCCCAAGTAATACTGGCTTAATGGGAAAATCCAGTGCTTGCGCCTCCGCAACCTGGTTAAACAAGGTGCTGCTCGCTAGACGAAAAGCCTGCTGGGGTTGAAACTCAGGAACAATATAATGGTAATTGGTATTAAACCATTTAGTCATTTCACAGGCTGCCACCTCCTTTTTGCCAGGCGCTCGCCCTCGAGCCATGCAAAAGTAGGTATCCAGATCGACTTCATCTTGGATCTCACCGAATCGGGGCGGTACCACCCCTAGCAGGGCGGACATATCAAGCACCTGGTCATACCAGGAAAAATCACCCACAGGAACTAAGTCTAGACCCGCTTCTTGCTGCTGTTTCCAATGGAGTGCTCGCAACTCTCTGGTTACCTGAATCAGCTCTTGCTGACCCAGCTGTTCTTTCCAATAAGATTCCAGCGCCCACTTCAATTCCCGTTGGCCGCCTATTCGCGGGAAACCTAGATTATGTGCCACGATCACGATAAACACCTTCCTTATTGCTTTCCTTATCAATAAGGAACAGTGTGCCCCAGGTAATTTATTAATACAATTTAATTATTTTTAAAATTTTATGAATTTAATTCATGAAATTCTAGTTAACCTTTATATTTAGAGAACTGCGAAACATTTAAGATTTCGAATCGTAACCTAGCTTATATGACGCAATAAAACCAATGCCCGCCCCTTAACCGTCACTTGCCCGCCTGCCTCATATCGGCGATGATCTTCCTCAGAAAGAGCCTCATCCGTATCCAGGGATTTTAGCCAGTGTTGTCCCCATTCTTCGTTTGGGAGAGTAAAGGTCAGCGGCTTATGGTGAGCATTGAAGAGCAGGTAAAAGCTATCGTCAACCACCGGCTCGCCATACCTATCGGTGTCGATAATTCCCGCGCCATTTAAATACACTCCCAAGGATTTAGCATAACCCACACCCCAATCTTCCTCCGACATTTCCTGGCCTTCGGGCGTAAACCACTTGATATCAAAAATACTGCTGCCGTGAATAGGGCGGCCCTGAAACCAGTGCCGGCGGCGAAAGATGGGATGTTCCTTTCTAAAATGAATCAACCGCTGGGTAAATTCCAGCAAAGTCTCATCTCTATGGGCCCAATCCAACCAAGAGATCTCATTATCCTGGCAATAAGCATTATTGTTCCCTTGCTGGGTTCGACCTATTTCATCACCCCCCAGCAACATGGGCACACCTTGGGACAAAAATAGGGTCGTCAGGAAATTACGCTTCTGACGAGCTCGAAGCCTATTGATTTTAGGGTCATCGGTAGGCCCCTCAACGCCGCAATTCCAGGAGCGATTATGACTTTCACCATCTTGGTTATCCTCCCCATTGGCCTCGTTATGCTTCTCGTTATAAGAAACCAGATCATGGAGGGTAAAACCATCATGGGCAGTGATAAAATTGACGCTTGCAAAAGGCCGGCGGCCACTGGCTTCATAAAGATCCGAGCTACCGGTAAACCGATAGGCAAATTCACCCAAAGTCTGCTCCTCCCCACGCCAATAATCACGCATGGAATCCCGGTATTTCCCATTCCATTCAGCCCAACCCGGCGGAAAATTACCGACCTGATAACCTCCTTCGCCCAGATCCCAGGGCTCGGCAATCAACTTGACCTGAGAAATTACCGGATCTTGGTGGATAATGTCGAAGAAGGCCCCCAGACGATCCACTTCATGCAACTCCCTTGCAAGCGCTGACGCCAAGTCAAATCGAAATCCATCCACATGCATCTCCAGTACCCAATAGCGGAGGCTATCCATAATCAGCTGCAGGGTGCGGGGATGCATCATATTGAGGGTGTTGCCGCAGCCCGTGTAGTCCATGTAGGCGCGAGAGTCCTCAGGCTGCAAACGGTAATAACTAACATTATCAACTCCCCGGAAACAAAGGGTAGGCCCTAACTCGTTCCCCTCGGCGGTATGATTGTAAACCACATCTAAAATCACCTCGATCCCCGCCGCATGTAACTTCTTGACCATAGCCTTAAACTCGCTAACATGCTGACCTACATCAGAATAGCTAGCGTAGCGGGCATCCGGGGCAAAGTAGCCTATAGAATCGTAACCCCAATAATTACGCAAACCCTGTTCGACTAAACGGCGCTCGGAAACGCAGTGATGAACCGGCATGAGTTCGACCGCTGTCACCCCCAGGGAATGGAGATACTCAATTACCGCCGGGCAAACCAAGCCACTATAGGTCCCCCGCAGATGTTCTGGAACCTCTGGGTGGCGAGCGGTAAAACCCTTAACATGAACCTCATAGATCACGGTCTCATCCCAGGGAGTTCGCAGCTGGCGATCTCCTTCCCAATCAAAACTGGGGTCGATCACCACGCATTTAGGCAGCATTGTGGCGCTATCGCGCTCATCCTTGCTAAGATCAGCCTCGGGGTGCCCAACTTGATAGCCATAAAGGGCATCGTCCCACTGGACTGTTCCCTCAATAGCCTTAGCATAAGGATCAAACAGTAATTTAGCTGGGTTAAAGCGATGACCAGCATGGGGCTCATAAGGACCATGAACCCGAAAACCATAGCGTTGTCCTGGCCCCACCCCTGGCAAGTAGCCATGCCAAGAAAAATTGGAGGCTTCTGAAAGCCGAATCCGTATCTCCTCCGGACCATTGAATAGGCAAAGTTCTACTGCCGTCGCATGTTCTGAAAAAAGAGCAAAATTAGTCCCTGAACCATCCCAGGTCGCTCCCAACGGGTAAGGATCTCCCGGCCATAACTTCATAGGTTTATCCATTTTTTGGAGTTTCACCATAACTGATTTCAATTTTGTTCCTGCAAAACTTCATCCGCCCGGAGAATTCGCGGTTCCTCGCAGCCTTCGGCGAAGGGGCTTCCTTGGCCTCCGTTGGTTGGTCGCTCCTCGCGCTTTCACTTCACACCCTCGCTAGGGGAAAACATCCATGTTTAATTCCAACGTTCGACTCCAGCAGAGATTGGGGGCTCAAAATAAAATAGTAACAACAGCCCAACCAAAACGAATGGCAAGCGCCAAACCCAACCTGCCCAATAACCCCCGATAGGAGCAAGCCGAAGCTCTAACCAGCGCCCTACTCCCATGATAACAGCAAGGATACCAAGCGCCGCATGGTGAGCCTCAATGAGGAATTCAGATTTCAGGGCAAACACCGTATGGGAGTGAGTCAATAGTAAAGCACCGCCCACCAAACAAAGCCAGGGGAAAACCAACAGAGCCCTGGGGTCAGCTATCTTTCCTATCCGGACCCGCCACTCAAATAAGCCAAGGGCAATAACCAGCACGGTGAGCAAACGATGCTGCAACACCACGGGTACTTGCAACGTACTCCAAAAACTTTCCGGTCCTAGGGGCCAAACAGTAGAAGCAGCGAATAAGAACAGAAAAACAGCCAGCCCCAAAAACAGTAAAGGCCAATGACGTGCCCAGGTAAAGTACTTGCTGCGATCCACAAGTGCCAGAAGCGCCATAACCAGAACGATTACCCCAGAAAAATTATGATTGAAGTTGCTTTGCGCTCTTTCAGCAGCTACGGGCACAGCGTAATTATCAAAAACGGAGCTAGCAGCTGCAGAATATTCTTCCCGCGATGGCGGAATTAAATGGGGCATTCTCGGCATAAAATGGCCAATTACCTCGCTAAAACTAGCCTGCTGCTGATTAGGCGTGTCCACTGCTGGTGGCAAAGAGGTTAGGGTTGCCGCCAAAAGCAAGACAACGCCCAATACCCAGCTCTCCACCCCCAAAAAAAGTGGGACTTTCTCCAATACCCCCTTTGCTTGATGATGCTTCCGCCACTGCCTAACCTGGGAGAAGTTTCTAGCCGCCAGCACCAACGCCAAAGCCAACAATATCGTCTTGGCAATGACCATAACTCCATAGCCGGTTCCTACCAGACCTTGCCAACTCCCCACATACGCTATCGCTAGGTAGGCTCCGGCAGTAACCAGAAGAATCACCGAGCCCAACGCCAGGAGAGAAAAACGCGCCAGCCAGCGGGGCCAAAGATAAGAAATCTCTAAATTCCCCCATAGCAGCCGCCACAAAACAAGCAAATGAAAAACTCCCCCCACCCAAATAATAGCGGCCGCCTGGTGCAGCACGGTAATAATCATCAGCGGTATCCGATCATCAATTCGGCTCGCGCCATGCACAGACCAAGCCCCCGCCACAACCATTCCGCTGGCACATAGCGCTAAGACTATCCAGGCAGCAAGGGAAGTCGGCCGTCGCATGAGCCAGAGCCAGGACACGATAGTCAACCCTAAAGCCGCCATGACCCGTATTATTCCTGCTTGGGCAAAACCTGTCTCCAGAAACTGTATGACCGGCCATTCCCTTAGCTCATCAGTTAAAAGCAAGAATTGAAGCCCTAACCGAAGAGCCTGAATGGCTACCAGAACTCCGCCCCCCACCGCTATCCAAATAACGCTGGAGCGCAGTGCTATTTGGCCCATAATAGTAAGCGGCCGCCAAGGCTGTAATACAGCAAGAGCCGCTGTTACCCCACCTACCGTCAACGCTAATGCAATAAAATCAAATCCGTGCAGTAAAACACCAACAAACTCGATAAGCGGCGTCATCGAAACCCTATACTTTTACTCGGGTTCGTTGATGGCGAAACGAACAACCCCTTCCATGGTATGGCCATCCGCAGCTAGAATTTTATAGCGTACTTGGTAGGCGCCTGACTTCAAGGGAGGTAAAGAGATGTGAAGACAAGCCGGCTCAGCGTCCTGGGTGAAATTACGATCAGCAATAGGGAGCATTTTCAGGCGGGCCTCCATACTCCAAAGATTTACCCGGCTAAAAGCCTTTTCTATCTTGACATTAAAGCAAAGTGTAATGGTGTCAGGAGCTTGCGTAAGTAGCGCTTGGTCGGCCGGCGAGGATTTCACAACCACGGCGTGTTCCCAAGCTAGCGTTACCGTTATCCCCAGAACCAGCAATATCCGAACACCTGAAGATAACCCCTCCATCAACGAGGGCATCTTCGCAGTTTTCGGTATCATGAAGCATTTCTCGAACTTTGGGAGAACAAACGGGGGGAATTCTGAGCGCAGACTTCCCTCTTAACCATGGGTACCTGCTGCGGAGGAAACCACGCTAGCCTTGGACTTAGGCAGCCGAGCACGGTAGGTTTTCACGCGCTGGAGAATGCCCTCAGCATTCAAATGACACTGCTCCAAGAGCGCCTCACGGGAGCCATGTTCTAAAAAATTATCAGGTAAACCATGCAGGAGTAAAGGCACTGAAACCCCATGATAAGCCAAGCATTCGCTGACAGCGCTCCCCGCGCCGCCCGCAATAACATTATCCTCTACAGTCACCAGCAATTCATGGTTCATCGCCATTTCCAGGACCAAATCTTCATCCAAGGGTTTAACAAAGCGCATATTCACCACCGTGGCATCCAGCTTTTCCGCTGCTTCAAGGGCGGGCGCCACCGTGGCACCAAAAGCAAGGATAGCAATACCCCGACCTTTCCGCTTAAGCTCAGCCTTACCCAGCGGCAGTGCTGTCATGCTTGCTTCAACGGCTACCCCTGGTCCTTTCCCACGAGGATAACGGACTGCTGCCGGTTGGTTAAGCAGGAAACCCGTATAAAGCATCTGCCGGCACTCATTTTCATCTGCCGGAGCCATCACTACCAGGTTAGGGATGCAGCGAAGATAGGTCAAATCAAAGCTACCCGCATGGGTAGGGCCATCCGGCCCTACCACCCCAGCTCGATCTATGGCAAAAAGCACTGGCAGGTTTTGCAGAGCAACATCATGAATCAGCTGATCATAGGCCCGCTGTAGAAAAGTGGAGTAAATCGCAACCACCGGTTTTAACCCATCGCATGCCATCCCGGCAGCTAAAGTCACACTGTGCTGCTCGGCAATAGCCACATCAAAGTAACGTTCCGGAAAACATTCAGAAAATTTCACCAGACCCGACCCCTCCCGCATAGCGGGAGTAATGCCTACCAAGAGTCCATCCTGGGCTGCCATATCACACAACCACTGGCTGAAGACTTGAGTGTAGCTCATTGCGGATGATGGTTTTTGGGGCCCTTGCTGGATGCCAACCTTAGGATCAAACGGGGTTACCCCATGATAGGTGACCGGATTTTCCTCCGCTAGCGTATAACCTTTACCCTTACAGGTGACGATATGCAACAGACGGGGGCCAGTTAACTTATGTAAATTCCGTAAGGTACGAATCAACGAACTCAAATCATGCCCATCGATAGGGCCGAAATAATTAAAGCCCATCTCTTCAAACAAAGTCCCCGGAGCTACCATCCCTTTCACATGTTCTTCCGTGCGGCGCGCTAATTCCCACATAGGTGGCGGCATACGTTCAAGCACCTTTTTGCTACCTTCCCGCACCGTTGAGTAAACCCGCCCACTTAATAACCGTGTCAAATAACTAGAAATTGCGCCCACATTAGGAGAAATGGACATCTCGTTATCATTCAGGATCACAAGTAAATCAGCCCCCAGGGCACCGGCATGATCCAACGCCTCATAAGCCATTCCTGCCGTCATTCCGCCATCGCCGATAATGGCCACTGTTTTGCGCTTCTCCCCCTTCTCATTAGCGGCAATGGCCATACCGAGAGCGGCACTAATCGAAGTGCTAGAATGACCCACGCCAAAAGTATCGTAAGGACTCTCGTGACGACTGGGGAAGGGCGCCAAACCGCCTGCTTGACGGATAGTTCCCAACCGTTCCCGTCGTCCTGTGAGCACTTTGTGGGGATAGGCTTGATGCCCTACATCCCATACCAGGCGATCTTCCGGAGTGGCAAAAATATAGTGTAGGGCGATCGTCAATTCGATAGTCCCCAAACCTGCAGCCAAGTGTCCGCCACTGCGAGCGACGGAGTGAAGGAGAAAATCGCGCAATTCCTCGGCGAGAGTCTCTAGATCCGACTCAGGCAAACGGCGCAAACGCTCCGGGGAATCAATCTGTTCTAATAGAGGATAGCTAGTTACAGAGGCCATGGTTTGTCCATAATGACATTTATAAGACCTTACAATTATGTTAAAGCACCGTACCGAAGCGCAAGGATTTTTTTAGCAACACTGGAGAAAAACTAGTAACATATATAAAACTAAGAATTGTTTATCTCTAAGCATGCCCGGTCCCTATAAGGTAAGCTCTTAGCTTGCTAAGAGCAAACCTAGAAATGTTTTCTAAGTACACGATTTTTATAATTGCGCTTGCAAAGGGTGCTGGTGGTCTGTATTTTTCCTTAATTGTAGAGACATTACTGACAACGCTTTGGCTTGCGCCATCCAACAACAGGATTAAGCTCATGAAAGTCACTCTCGCCCAACCCCGCGGTTTTTGCGCTGGGGTAGTGCGTGCTATTGATATAGTCGAGCACGCGCTGGAAATTTACGGTGCTCCGATTTATGTGTTACACGAAATCGTTCACAACCAGCATGTTGTTGAGGATCTACAGCGGCGTGGGGTTATTTTTACCGAAGATTTAGCCTCTATACCCGCTGGTTCAGTAACCATCTTCAGCGCCCATGGAGTTTCCACAGCCGTTGTGGAAACAGCCAAAAAAAATGATTTACAGGTAATTGACGCCACCTGCCCGCTGGTGACTAAGGTTCATCTCCAGGCCAAAAAATACTACCGCCAAGGAGATGAGCTGATTATCATTGGCCACGCTGGCCACCCTGAAGTAGAAGGCACCCGTGGGCGAGTCAAGGGAACCGTTTATGTCCTGGATTCCGTAGCGGAAGTTGAAAATCTAGCAGTCAAGGATCCGGAACATATCGCTTATGTCACCCAAACCACTCTGAGCATCGATGATACCCGCGATGTGGTCGATGCTCTTAAGAAACGCTTTCCTAAAATTCATGGTCCAGGACTCGACGATATCTGCTATGCAACCCAAAATCGCCAAAATGCTGTCCGTGAGATGAGCAAAAAAGTAGACATCTTACTAGTCGTTGGCGCACGTAATAGCTCGAACTCCAATCGCCTACGGGAAGTTGGCGAACAAAATGGCATCACCGCCCATCTTATCCAAGATGCAAAAGATTTGGATTCAAGTTGGTTTACCTCCCAGTCGCGAGTGGGAATTACAGCCGGCGCTTCAACACCAGAAATCCTCGTGCAGGGGGTATTAAATGAGCTGCGCAGCTATGGCGTTGAAGAAGTCATGGATTTAGACGGGGTGCAAGAATCCATTAGTTTTCGCCTACCCACAATGTTGCCACGCGCTAAGCTAAGGCAAAAACAAGCGATTAACTCTAAGCAGTAAAGCCATCATAAATTTATAAAGTCCAAGGGGGAAAAGCATGGGTATACCTTTAATCCAGCAATACCGTGTAGGCCGTTACATTCTGAGCAAAAAAATTCGTGGTGAAAAGCGTTATCCCCTTGTGCTAATGCTTGAACCGCTCTTCCGTTGTAACTTGGCCTGCGCAGGCTGCGGCAAAATTGATTACTCGGAAGAAATTCTCGACAGGCGTTTGAGTCCTCAAGAATGCTTCGATGCGGTTGATGAGTGTGGCGCCCCCATTGTTTCCATCCCAGGCGGAGAGCCTCTGATTCACAAGGAGATGCCGCAAATCGTCGCCGGCATCGTCAAACGCAAGAAATTCGTATATCTTTGCACCAACGCCTTGCTCCTTTCCAAACGTCTCAAGGACTATACGCCATCGCCCTACCTTACTTTTTCCGTCCATCTAGATGGCAATCGGGAACACCATGATGCCTCCGTTTGTCAGGAAGGAGTATTTGATCGGGCCGTAGCTGCTATCAAATTATGCCGCGAGCGAGGCTTCCGGGTCACGGTGAATTGCACCCTATTCCACGGGGCAAAGCCAAAAGAAGTAGCTGAATTCTTCGATTACTGCATGAATCTGGGGATAGAGGGTGTCACTCTTTCCCCAGGCTATAGCTACGAGCGGGCTCCCCGCCAGGACATTTTCCTTCAGCGGGCCGCCAGTAAACGTTTATTCCGGGATATTTTCCGGCTTGATAAAGAGCGCAAATGGCATTTTAACCAATCCAGTCTCTTTTTAGACTTTCTGGCGGGAAATCAAACTTACCAATGCACTCCCTGGGGCAACCCTACCCGCAATATTTTCGGCTGGCAACGGCCTTGCTATCTGTTTTCGGAGGATGGTTACGCTCCCACTTTCAAAGCTCTCATGGAAGAAACCGACTGGAGTAAATACGGCACGGGTAATCACCCCAAATGTGCCAACTGCATGGCCCATTGCGGCTATGAGCCCACCGCCGTCAATGACACCTTTGCCCATCCCCTAAAAGCCTTCAAAGTTTTCCTCCGAGGACCGCGCCTAGAAGGTCCATTAGCGCCCGAACTTCCTATTAATTATTCAGAAAAGCCAGATGATACGGCATCCATACCCGTTGATAGCCTCCGTCATAAAAGCAGGGAGGCATCCTAACAAAATACAGACTTTGGAGTTAAGAAGCAGCTTTAAACTACTTCTTAATAGGGATAAATGGCAAGGAAATTCGGATGCTAATGAATAAATATCCTAGCTTTCTCCTATGGGCGCGCAATCCTGTTGCGCCCATAGGAGCAGTCGGAAAAACCTGGAACCCCAAATGCTCCTGCCAAACTCCGATCTGAACCAAATCACGGTGCTCATTCCAACCTGCAATGAAGCCCCCTGTCATTGGCAAGATCCACGGTACCCTGCAAGCTTAAGGCAAAGGATTACCGGTGATCCTGATTGACGACCCATCAGTGATGGCACCCCTAGTGTTGCCTAAACGGCAATGCCCGGAGAGCAGGACGGTTTGTCTGTCTTTGGACCTATGCTATGGTGCATATCCTTGAAGGGCAACTCTATAAGAGAACGAGGAAATAAGGATCCATGAAACGAGCATTAATCGGGGCCATACTGGCAATTTTCGCCGGAATTGCACCGGTAATACCGTCTGCTGCGGCAGAACAACCTTCTTCGACGGTTGAGCGTTTGCACAATACCCTTTTGGCGGTGATGAAAGAGGCCGAGGCACTTGGCTTTGGGGGCCGCTACCAAAAGCTGCTACCTGTGATTAGCGAGGAGTTTGATCTACCTTTTGTCGCCCATTATACCCTCGGTTCCTCTTGGGATGAACTTAGCGGAGAGCAGCAGCATCAATTCATAGAGACTTTCCGCGAGCTTTCCGTGGTCGATTATGCTCGCAACTTTGATGGGTATAGTGGCCAGCATTTTACCATCGAAGAAGAAACCCCCCTTCCCCGCGGCCGCGTAAGGGTTCGGAGTAAACTCATCGATCCCAACGGCGGCTCAAGCGTGGTTTTCGATTATCTTCTTCACAAAGCCGATAACCAGTGGCAGATCGTTAATGTGATTGCCAATGGAGTGAGCGATTTGGCGGTGAAACGGGCCGAATACCGCCATATCATAAAAGCAGAAGGTTTTGATAGCCTGTTAAGCAAGCTCAAAGAAAAGATCGCGCTCTACTGCCAACAGGCAGAGGCCTCATCATCCTAAAGCTATCCAGCTCGATATGCCTCCCCCCCATTCCAACCATTACGGGACAAATTCGCGGTACATTAAAAACGCTAATGGCTTTCTCACGAGCTGGGTCGGTTGGGTTTATCGCTTAGCACCCTGGGTTCTCATCATCATTTTTTTGCTTACCGGGGGAGTATTCTACTATACAGTGGAAAACTTGGGCGTCGATACCGACACCGCAAATATCCTCTCACCCGACCTCCCTTTTCGGCAAAGCAACGAGCGCTACACTCATTTGTTCCCGCAATATGAGGATACGCTCATTATTGTTATCGAGGGGAATGTTCCCGAGCGCATTTGGGAAGGAAGCAAGCAACTTGCTGCTAAGCTAGAAGCAAGCGATACTTTATTTAAACGCGTCTACCTACCCCAGGCAAACAACTTCTTTGAGCGTTATGGCTTAATGTACCTGAGTTTATCAGAACTTGAAAAAACAACAGACAGCCTAGCTCAAGCACAGCCGTTTTTGGGCCGGCTGACCCAAGATCCCTCCCTAGGCGGCCTGCTCGATATGCTCAACGAAGTCATCAACGCCAAACAGGCAGGGGATACCAACCTCGAATTACAACCTATCCTTGGCCCTATTAGCCAAGCTGTAGAATCCATCCTCTCCGGGCAACCCAATATTCTGTCCTGGCAAGCGTTGATGAGTCCGGATGAGACGGCATCTTCTAAGGAACAACGCCAATTTATCATTGCTCAACCTCGAATGGATTTCAACCAAATCCTGCCAGCAGGACCCGCTATTGAAGCCGTTCGTGCCTTCTCCGAGGAACTTCAGCTTGATTCTCTTCATGGTTTGCAAGTGCGAATTACAGGAGATGTAGCGCTCTCCCATGAAGAGTTAGAAAGTGCCATAGCAGGAGCTAAAATAGCAGGGCTCTTGGCGATACTCATGACGGGCGTCCTGCTTCTGCTCGGCTTACGATCTATCTCCCTCGTACTGGCAACCTTAGTTACCCTAGTAATCGGGCTTATTCTCACCGCTGGGTTTGCAACGGTTACAATAGGGCATCTGAATTTAATTTCCACTGCCTTTGCCGTACTTTATATTGGCTTGGGCACGGCCTATGCCATTCATTTTTGCCTGCGCTACCAGCGTCTTATTCAAGCTGGATTGGGGCAACCAGAAGCTCTGTCCGTAACTGCTTCGGAAGTTGGAACAGCGCTTACGCTATGCGCTCTCACCACTGCTATTGGTTTTTATGCTTTCATCCCCACTGATTTTGCAGGCGTATCCGAACTAGGAATCATCGCCGGCACCGGGATGTTCATCAGCCTAGCCCTAACGTTAACCTTCTTACCTGCTTTACTGCGGCTGTTACCCATGCCATCGTCGACCCGCTCTCGGGGAGCGCGGGGAAAGACGCTGAGCTTTTTATCCAACATACCGATAGACTACCGGCGTCAGCTTCTCGGAAGCGGGTTAATTTTAGGACTGGGCGCGCTCATTCTGCTGCCCCAAAGCCATTTTGACTACAACCCACTTAACCTGCGCAATCCCAACTCTGAGTCTGTCTCTACCTTGCTTGAACTTATTGACACTGAAACCATCCCTCCCTTAAGCGCAATCGTATTAGCCTCCGACGCCCGCAAAGCACAGCAACTTGCAGACCAGCTCCGGCAACTAGACACAGTGGGAACGGTAGTAACAGTTCAAGACTTTATTCCCAAAAAGCAAGAAGAAAAACTCGCCATTATTGATGAAATGGCGCTACTGCTCGGTCCTCTACTAGGCCCTTCAGAGTGGGAATCTAAAACAAAAACGGAACAAAAATACATTACCCTCCGCCGGTTCTTACAAACCCTGGATAATTATCTCGCCAGCTCGACGCCCCCCCCCTCACCAGCGGCCTATCAACTGGCAGAGAATTTTCGGCAATTACTTAACCGTCTCAAGCAAAGCAACCTAGTGGCCCAAAAACAGTTGCTGCTTACTCTCCAGCACAACCTACTGGCAACCTTACCGGATAACCTGACACGGCTAGGACAATCATTGCAAGCTGGACCTATATCTTTGGGTACGCTGCCGCCTGATCTCCGCCGACGCTGGATAACCCCTGCCGGCATCCAGCGAATTGAGGTTTTCCCCAAGGAAGGACTCAATATTAACGATACCACTTCTCTACGTCACTTTGTCAATGACATTCATAACCTTGCCCCTAGCGCCACCGGCGCGCTCATTCTTAGTTTTAGATCGGGGGAAACCATCGTCGCAGCATTCCAACAGGCTTTTATCTATGCCTTAATAGCCATCACCATCGTGTTACTCTTTCTCCTGCGCAGCCCTAGAGATGCAATATTAGTCCTGATTCCGCTGCTCCTGGCAGGCGTTATGCTGGGTGCAGCGATGGTAATACTCGATACCCCTTTCAATTTCGCCAATATCATTGCCTTGCCTCTTATTCTTGGAATCGGTGTGGATAATGGTATCCATATGGTCTGGCGAGTACGGCAAGCACCGCCCAAAACGGGAAACCCTCTTCAGACCAGCACGGCCCTTGCCGTGATACTCAGTGCCTTAGTGACGGTTTGCAGCTTTGGCAATCTGTTATTTGCCTCCCACCCCGGTATGGCAAGCATGGGGCTGTTACTCAGTGTCGGCGTTGCCCTGACTTTGCTTTGCACCCTGTTGCTGCTGCCAGCTTTACTACTGGCAACCCAAAATCGTTTTAGTCTTGCCGGTGAGAAAAAATAACCTTAATCCCAACGGCTTGATGACATGCTATATTGTTTTGTTCTTATACTTTCTTTTTATTTGCGCTGCTGTGGCTTCATAGGCCCTAGAAATCAAAGGACTCATTGAAGTGAAGCTCACTGCTTATATTGCGTTTCTTGCCGGACTCGTCCTATTTCTTGCTTTAGTTGCCAATGAGGGGTTTACTCAAGTAGCCTCTGCCTTGGTAATGGCGGGCTGGGGTTTAGCCGTGGTGGTTCTGTTCCATTTAATTCCCATGATTGCCGATGCTCTCGGATGGTATGCCTTATTGGATCGAACTCACCGGCCGCGATTCCGCGCTATTTTCGGGGCTCGTTGGATTGGCGAGTCCGTAAACAACCTGTTACCCGTAGCGCAAATAGGCGGAGGATTAGTCAAAATCCGCTTGCTCAGCCACTACCAAGTACCCGCCTCCCAAGCTGGTGCCAGTGTCGTGGTCAACCTTACCCTAGCGGTTTTTGCTCAAGTACTCTTTACCCTCTTGGGGCTTAGCCTGCTTACCTTCTTTCTGGGAGAAGGGAAAGTAGCTCAGGGAATATTGGCTGGTACGGTTATTAGTATCTTGCCCATCATCGGCTTTTATTGGCTCCAACGACGGGGCTTATTTGGCTGGCTAGCACGGCGTCTTGAGCGCCTCTCCGCTGGTCGCAAATGGCTTACTTTAACTGATGGTGGCAATGCCCTTGATGCCTCGGTCATCCAACTTTATAATCAACGCCGCCGGATACTGCAAAGTTTTTATTGGATGCTTCTCGGTTGGCTGTTAGGCGCTGGTGAAGTCTGGTTGGCACTTTATTTTCTCGATCATCCCGTAGGCTGGCTTGAAGCTCTGATGATTGAAAGCTTGGCCCAGGCGGTCAAAGGCGCGGCCTTTTTAGTTCCTGGAGCCTTGGGGGTTCTAGAAGGCGGATATATCATCCTCGGTGGCCTGATTGGGATTCCTTATAGCGCTAGCTTGGCTTTGGCTTTAACCCGCCGGGTACGAGAGTTATGTCTAGGCATTCCAGGAATACTAGTGTGGCAATTCATGGAGGGAAAACGTATGTGGCAACAAGCTAAATCCTCCTCTAAGAAACTCTCGGCCGACACCTCCCTGGGTAATTAATCTCTGGGTTTAGCACCTGCTAGATGCTTGTTCCCCGGCTTCGAAACAGCTAAGATTGAAGCAAACTTGCTAAGAGCTGCGTATTTAATCTACTAAGGAGAGTAAACCATTGGAACTTCCCCGCAACCCGACTCGCCCCGTCCGTATCGGCACTATCACTATTGGTGATAACAACCCGGTAGCGGTACAGAGTATGTGTGCCACCCACACTCGGGACGTGGGCGCTACCGTAAAACAAATCAATGATTTAATAAAAGCCGGCGCTGATGTGGTGCGTATTGCGGTAGATACCAAACGGGACGTAGAAGCCCTTATCGAGATCCGGCAGCAAACTCAAGCTAATCTGTCAGTCGATCTGCAGGAAAATTATCGACTTGCCAAGACAGTAGCCCCTCATGTAGATAAGATTCGCTATAATCCTGGGCACCTCTACCACCACGAACGACAAAAACCTTGGCAAGATAAGGTAAAGTTTTTGTTGGAAGTGGCGGGCGAAAATGATTGCGCTGTCCGCATCGGTGTTAATGGAGGTTCGGTCGACCCGGCCAAGGCTTCCCAATTCTCCGAGGGCGACTCCATCTCACCCATGCTAGCAAGCGCCTTGGAGCACTGTGAATTGCTAGATACGCTTGGCTTTATCCGCTACTGCGTTTCTCTCAAGGATTCTGACCCCACAAAAGTCATTGAACTCAACCAGCGTTTTGCTGCTGAGCGTCCCGATATTCCTCTGCATCTTGGTGTAACTGAGGCGGGTATGCCACCGGAGGGAGTTATAAAAACTCGAATCGCTTTTGAGCAGCTTATCAGTCGCGGGATTGGCGATACCATCCGGGTTTCCCTCACTTTGCCCTTTGACCGTAAGGGAGATGAGATCGAAGCAGGCCGCCAGATTCTTGCCGATATTGCCGCTGGACGGGTACGCAGCGTAGTGGATTACGGCCTTAAATCCCTCAATATCATTAGTTGCCCCAGTTGCTCCCGGGTGGAAAATGAAGCTTTCATCGATCTAGCCCAGGAAGTAAAAGCAATGACCGAATATGCCGCCGATTATGCGGTTACTATTGCGGTAATGGGCTGCCGCGTTAATGGACCTGGGGAAACCGATGACGCTGACCTTGGGCTTTGGTGCGGGCCTAAAGCTGTTAATCTCAAGCGGGGCAGCAAAACACTCGGCAGCTATAGCTACCATGATATTTTACCTCGATTAAAAGAGGAACTCGACATCATTATCTCGGAGCGAACAGAGACTGCATAAATAATGCTCATCGAGCAACTTTGGACGGCCAATGCTTATCGTAATTTTAATTACCTGATTGCATGCCCAGAAACCGGTGAGGCGCTTGCTATCGATCCCCTGGATCATCGCCAGTGTCTCGCCACAGCTAAGCGCAACGGCTGGCGAATTACACAGATATTCAACACCCACGAGCATGGTGATCATACCGGAGGTAATGAGGCTATCATTGCCCAGACCAAAGGTAAACTACTCGCCCACCACAAGGCCCGGGACAAAATCAGGGGTATCGATGAAGGTCTGGCAGCGGGAGATACGGTAAAGGTAGGCAATGGTGTCGCATTGAAAGTCCTGGATACCCCTGGCCATACCATGAGCCATCTGTGCCTATTTGCTCCCAGCAATCCTCCGGCACTGTTCTGCGGCGATACTTTATTCAATGCAGGCGCCGGTAATTGCCACAATGGCGGGGATCCAAACGCCCTTTACGCCACTTTCACTCAACAACTTGCCCTGCTTCCCTGTAACACTCGGATTTATCCAGGCCATGAATATATTGAAAATAACCTGGGTTTTACCTTGGACCGGGAACCGGATAACGAGCAGGCTATGGCACTGCTCGCTGAGGTTAAATCGCAAGATCCCAACCACGCTTTCGTTTCAACCTTGGCATTAGAGAAGGAAATCAATACTTTTTTCCGACTCGATAACCCTACTTTAATCACCAAGCTCCGTGAAACTTTTCCTGACTTGCCCAGGGTTCCCGATCCGAAGACAGTATTTTTAAAACTAAGGGAACTTAGAAACAAATGGTAACAAGCTTCTGCTTCCTTTTAAGTTTTTTTTGACTTAAAGACACTTCTTAGATCGCGAGTTAAGAAAATGAATTTCCTTGACAGCCTACCTCCTCCATGCTAGATATTACGCTGTCTTTCGTTGCTTACTCCCATCAAAAACTTTAAAAAAGAAAACGAAAATATGGGGAGAATGCGAGGGGCAAGAAGAACAACAGGTCGACCCAAAACCACTGAAGGAGAATACAAAGAAATGAAACACAAATTAACTACAGTGTTAATGGCATGCGCATTAATCCTCGCCGGAAGCGGTATTGCCTACGCCAGCGATCACATAGGGATAGCCTTGGAACATGCCGGCATGGCTGTCGCCTCCGGTAAAGACGGGCAGGCAGAAGCAATCACAGAGCATGCAGAAAAAGCTTTGGAGCATGCCAAAGCCGCTGAAAAAGAAGCCACAGGCGAGGAAAAAGAACATCTCGGCGTAGCCATTGAGCATTTAGAGTTGGGAGTTAAAGAGGGCAAGGAAGGCAACGCCGATTCCGCTACGCAACATATCAATGAAGGTATAAAACATTTGGAAGCTGCTGCGAAATCAAAGCATGGAGGCGGTGAGCATGGACAACATGGAAGTGGACATAGCAGTGGCGGTGGATATGGCGGGCATTAATCGTAATCGTATTGACGGTTAAGAGCCAGTTAGGCAGGAAATTAATTTCCTGCCTAACATCTCTAATTTCGGGCGCCAAGACTATACTTAGTAAGTATTTTGTTAATATTTATCCCATTCTGCTCTAAAAGCTCTGTTTTATCCGGCCATTATCTTTCCAAACGAGATAAGCAACAAGGATGAAAATCCATCCCACCGCGGTGGTTGCCCCCGAAGCAAAGCTAGGTAAAGATGTCATTATTGGGCCTTATGCGGTTATCGGTTCTCCGGTGAGTATTGGTGAGGAAAGCATCATAGGACCCCATGCCGTTATCCATTCCTTTACACGGATAGGAAATCGTAACCAAATTCATGCCCATGCGGTCATTGGCAATACGCCCCAAGATCTTACTTTCAGTGATCTGGAGACCTGGATCATTATCGGTCATGATAATACCTTGCGGGAAGGGGTCACTCTCCACCGGTCAACGGATCCAACCCACCCGACCCAAATAGGGGATAAATGTTATTTCATGGCTTATTCCCATGTAGCCCATGATTGCACCATCGGCCAGGGTGTTATTCTCACCAATAACGTTCTGCTTGGAGGACATGTAGAAATAGGCTCCCACGCCGTCCTGGGGGGAGGTGCGGTAGTGCATCAACATTGCCGGGTGGGCGCTTATGCCATGGTACAAGGCCATGGTTCCGTGGGCCAGGATGTCCTCCCCTACAGTATTGTCGGGGGACATCCTGTCCGCCACTATCGTCTTAATACCATAGGACTGCGCCGGGCAGGCATCAAAGGAGAACGTTACCGGACGCTTGAGCAAGCCTTCTGGCGGCTTCGTAACAGCCTAGATTTAAATCCCCTCACCGAAACTCCCGAACTCTCTTACCTGAAAAGCTGGCTAGCAGCAAAATCAAAACGCGGCCTTCACCGCTTTGCTGCTAAAAATTCAGCCGAGTAAGCTTCTCTAGGACGCCCTCCCCAGGTTTTCTCCTTCCAACATCGCCACGGTAAGTTCGGCAATCGTACGCTGAGCGCCTGCGCCTAATTTATGCTTAATCGCATAAAATTTTTGCTGCATGGTTTGCCTGCGTTCCTTGTCCCTTAATAGATTTAGCGCTTCCAGGGCTATCCGTTCCGGGGAGGCGTCCTGTTGGATTAGCTCGGGGGCCACACCCTCGCCTGCAATAATGTTGCAAAGAGCAATATGGTCGACCTTAATTAGCAGACGCCCCATCCAATAGCTCAAGGAATTCATTTTGTAAATAACAACTAGGGGCACGCCCATCAAGGCGGCTTCCAAAGTAACCGTGCCGGATGCCGCGACCATGGCGTCGCAAGCCGCCATAACATCATAAGAGCGGTCAGGGATAACCCTCAAAGGAAGCCGGTATCCTTTTAAATAGGGAGCTAAATCAATCTCCTTCAGCGTTGCGGCGAGGGGTAATAGATATTGAATTTCAGGCTCTTCCGAATAAATGCGCTCTGCAGCCTCAAGCAGCACGGGCAGTAACCGCTTTATTTCGCTGTGGCGGCTCCCGGGGAGTAGACCCAGCGTTTTACAGCAAGGGTTAAAGCCAAATTCAACCACTGCTTCATTGCGATTGAATTTGCTTTTAACCTCATGCTGCAAAGGGTGCCCAACAAAATTAACCGGGACTCCCGCCTGCTCATAAAAAGGAACTTCAAAAGGTAATACCACAGCCATCATATCCACTACCTGCCCAATTTGATGCACCCGATACTGTCGCCAAGCCCACACCTGCGGGCTAATATAATAAAGCACCTTAATGCCCAGTGTTTTCGCTCTCTTGGCCAAGCGGAGATTAAATTCCGGATAGTCCACCAGAATCAACAGATCGGGATGTTTTTCCTCAAGAAAATGGCGCATCTTTTGCATTGCCCCATAAATCTCATTAAGATGAGATAAAACTTCCACAAGCCCTACCACGGCAAGTCGGGAAGAATCAAATAGCGGCTCTACACCAGCAGCCCGCATCTGAGGCCCTGCAATGCCACCAAAGCGAACCCCGGGGGCTATTTTTTTCACCTCGCGGATCAAGTGGGCGGCATGCTGATCTCCTGAAGCCTCACCGGCTACGATAGCCACTAAGGGGGCGCTATTTTCCAAGCAGCGTACTCCGAATAACGTCTACCACCTTATCCACCTGAAGATCGCTCATCTCAGGAAAGATAGGCAATGAAAGGCATTGGCTAGCAACCCGCTCACTTATAGGAAGGTGAGTTTCCTGGTACGTCCTCTCAAAAACGGCCTGCCGATGGAGCGGTATCGGATAATAGATCGCCGAGGCAATCCCCTGAGCCGCTAAGGCGGCCCTAATTTCGTCCCGGCGTGGAGACAGCAACGTATATTGGTGATAAACGTGGGTTCCATGGGATTTTTGGTAGGGAGGAATACAATCCGGCAATTCTCCAAGCGCTTCCCCATAACGTTGAGCAACACGCCGCCGCTCAGCATTATATTGATCAATATATTTGAACTTTATTCTCAAAATTACAGCTTGCAGCTCATCCAAACGGCTATTAAAACCTAGCTCCGAATGATGGTAACGCTGCCAGCTACCATGATCCCGCAACACCCGAAGATGCTCAGCCATCCGATCAGAAGAGGTGGTAATTAATCCGCCATCCCCATAGCAACCTAAATTTTTACTGGGGAAAAAACTAAAACAACCTGCCAGCCCTAAACTGCCCGTCTTGCGATCATCGGCAGTATCCGCACCAAAAGACTGAGCACAGTCTTCTATGATAGAGAGATTATGCCGAACCGCGATTGCCTCTAAAGCTGCCGTATCAGCTGCTTGCCCAAAAAGATGCACGGGGAGGATAGCACGGGTCGCCGGTGTAACCGCTGCCGCCACCTGTTCCGCATCGATATTAAATGTTTGCCCATCGATATCGACAAATACGGGGCGGGCACCCACATAGCAAATAGCTTCCGCCGTTGCAATAAAAGTAAAAGGCGTGGTAATCACCTCATCCCCAACGCTAACCCCTGCAGCGATCAAAGCCAAATGCAGGGCATCGGTTCCAGAAGCCACGCCAACACTGTGCGCCACTCCCACATAAGCGGCTACTTCCTCTTCGAAGGCTTTCACATTAGGCCCTAGGATAAACCGACCGCCAATGAGGGCTTGCTCTAACCCCGCGTCTATTTCTTCCTTAAGCGTTTGATATTGCGTCTTTAAATCCACCATTGGAATCATAAAAGTCTCCATTTCCGGCGGGCGCAGGCTACCACCCTATCCATGCTTATCATATCGTTGTTTAAACACCCAGCATGTGGTTAATCTGGAGGGCAATAGCTAAAGCCCGGCGTCCTTCCTCGCCAGTGACGGAAGGCTGGGTGCCCTCTCTTACCGCTTTCAAAAAAGCTTCGATTTCCGCTTTGATGGCGTCGCTCTGCTCAAAACAACTCTCTTCCGAGATGATCTCCGGAATGCCAGGAAACATCTCCTTGGCTCCTTTGCGATAAACACTTAATACTTTATCCTGAAAATCAATAGAGATATAGGCATCCTGTTGAAATACCCGCATTTTGCGCTGTGCTTTCATGCTAACCCGGCTAGCCGTCACATTTGCAACGCAACCATTAACGAATTGAATCCGGGCATTCGCAATATCAATACCGTCGGTTAGCACTGATGCCCCATTAGCATGAATATCGCTTACCGAGGAATTTACGATGCTCAATATAATATCAATATCATGGATCATAAGATCCAACATAACACTCACATCTATGCCCCGAAGATTGAAAGGGGCCAAGCGATGGGATTCAATAAAACGCGGTGTACCAAGAACGCTTTGCAGGGCAAGGGTTGCAGAATTGAAACGCTCCAGATGGCCCACTTGCAAAACCAGATTATAATGTCTAGCAAGCTCTATTAATTCATCGGCCTCGGCAAGGGTAGTCGTCATAGGTTTCTCTAACAGAACATGAATGCCCTGCTGCAAACACTCCTTAGCCACGACATAGTGAGACTGGGTTGGAACAACAATACTCACCGCATCAACTTTACCGAAAAGATCCCGGTAATCGGTTAAAGCAACCGCGCCATACTCATTGGCAACCCGGCAGGCGGCGGTAGAGTTTAAATCCACCACCGCCATCAGCTCTGAAGCAGGCAGCGCAGCGTATTTTTGGGCATGGAAACGCCCTAAATACCCTACACCGATAACCGCCGTTTTAACCTTATTGTCTATCACTGTTACACTTTTAAGAAAACTGCAAGGATGCTTGAAAAAAATAGGACAATGCTAATGGAGCGCTTCTCAACAATGCCTGAAGGCCACACCGCGCCAATAAATTAAAAAACAGCATACTCCGCCAACGAAGCTTGCGCAGATTGCTGTAACGGTGTTGGCAACAACGGGATGAAACGGTTACTCAAGAAGCGATACCGAATACTGAAGTCAAACTTCTTAAAGCCAACGCAACACAGGGCAAGGGGTTTTTGTTAAACCAGTACCTCGCCAAAAATCAGCTTGATATCAATCAGATATAACTTATTGCCTGTAAGAGATATATTGGCTATAGTCAAGATAAAATAATTTTAGGCTGAATTCTAACAGATATTATTTGCCAAGTCTTTTTGGCTAAAATACAGCGAAGTAATTGATTAATCTCATTTAATGCTGAATAGAGTAAAGTATACGTATAAATACGTATTTAATTAAAGCAGTTGTTTTGCCATGATTAGGTACCGTTAAGGTACTGATTCTTCGCTTGCCCTATTTCCCCTCACTGCTCTCGGTAGTCGGAAAATCAATGACCTAGGCGCTTCTAGCTAAAGATGGATAAGTGTTCTTGCGCTTTCTCCGCTATCCACGCTCTTATTCGACCTTGCTGGTATTTTTATCGAGCTTATCTCTTACCTTCTTAAATTTATGCCGAATCCAGAGAATACTAACTAAATTTTAGTTTAAGCCCTGAGTACATAACGTGGGGGAGAATTTTAAAGAAGCCGAGCGGAAAGGAGCCCGCATGAGTACCCACACCCTATGGAAACGGTTTGCCCTCGTTTTCTTCCCACTTGCGGGGCTGACCACCTTGTCGTTCATCTCCCTTTATCAAGCGGAATTCAAAACCCTACGGGCCTTGACCGAGCTTAGCGAGAAAGATTCTCTGCAATTACTCAGGGAGGAAATCCGTGATGAATTTGACGCCATTCAGGCCACCCTCCTATTTTTGTCGCGGCACCAAGCCCTCAAGGATCTTTTGGCAGGGAGTGAATCGGAGCAACGACTGGCCCAAGATTACGTGGTCTTATTGGGAAGCAGAGAGCGCTATGACCAGATCCGTCTGCTTGATTTACAGGGCAAGGAATGGGTTCGGGTAAACTTTAATGGAGGCCAGCCAAGCATCGTTCCCCCAGAGGGATTACAGAACAAGAAAGCCCGCGGCTACTTCCAAAAAGCCTTGCAGCTTCAACCAGGAGAAATTTACCTTTCTCCGCTTAACCTTAATACCGAGAGGGGCATCATCGAGCAGCCCCTAAAGCCAACCATTCAGGCTATCACGCCGATCTTCGATGAGCAACGACGTAAGCAGGGAATACTGGTGCTGAATTACCGAGGCATCCACCTTTTGGATAAACTTCACGCAGCCGCACAAAATACTAAAAAAGCACTTTGGTTAGTCAGGGGAAGTGGCCTTTGGCTTTGGGAGTCCGGCGCCGGGCAGAAGCAAGGAGTGATCTATCTCGAAAAAGGCAAGCAAGCATTCGCGGTTGCTTATCCTGATCTCTGGGCGCTAATCCAGAACAATGACGAAGGTCAATTCTATGCCCATAAGGATCTCTTTACTTATACCACCATCACCCCCACGGCAAAAACTTTCCCCCCCATAGCAAAACTTCATTCCTCTATCCACTGGAAGCTGATCTCCCAGCAGTCCTTTCCTGTCCTATCTACGATGATATCAACGAGCCGCATTCAGCGACTGATACTTCTCTATGGTATCTTTCTTACTGTCTTTATAATCGTAGCCTGGCGGCTGGCCTACGTACATCAACGCCGCGAAAGAGATACCCAGGCGGTGCGTCTCAGCGAGCTTCGCTTCCGGGGTCTTTTTGAGGCGGTGCCCGATGGTATCGTGATGACTGATTCCAACGGCCAAATTCTCCTCGTGAACAAACAAGCAGAAAAAATATTTGGCTATTCCCGGGAGGAATTAGCGGGGCAAAAAATAGAAATCCTACTGCCAGAGCAACATCGCAAAGCTCACGTTATCTATCGCCAAGGTTATACTCGGGATGCCATTACGCGGCCAATGGGAGTTGGATTGGATCTTTACGGACGGCGCAAGGACGGTACCGAATTTCCAGCGGAAATTAGTTTAAGCCCCCTTAATAAAAAAGAAGTGGATTTCTCTATTATCAGCACCATACGCGATATCAGTGAGCGAAGAAAAACTGAAAAAAAAGTTAAAGAATTGAACCGGAAACTGCAACAAAATGTGACCGAGCTGAGCACGTTAAACGGAGAATTGGAAGCCTTCAGCTATTCAGTTTCCCATGATCTACGGGCGCCCTTGCGCAGTATCGATGGTTTCAGCCAAGCCCTGCTAGAGGATTATGAAGATAAACTTGATAGCGAAGGGCAAGACTATTTACAGCGGGTACGCGCAGCAACTCAGCGAATGGGAAAGCTTATCGATGATTTACTGCAACTCTCCCGTATTAGCCGGGTGGAGATGATACCCCAGAAGGTAGACCTTAGCTGCTTGGCGCAAGCAATTGTCACGACTCTACGGGCCGAGGAACCTCAACGGCAGGTTGAGTTTTGTATCGAGCAGGGTCTTACCGCCTCAGGCGATTCGCACTTGCTTCAAATTCTGCTTGACAACTTGCTCGGCAATGCCTGGAAATTCACTGCTCATCAGCCCCAGGCCCAGATCACGCTGGGAATGCTAGCGAAAGAAGGCAAGCCTGTTTTCTTTGTCCAGGACAATGGCGCTGGCTTTGATATGCGTTATATTGACAAACTATTCGATCCCTTCCAACGACTACACGGCGCCAGCGAATATCCTGGAACCGGGATAGGACTGGCTACCGCGCGGCGCATTGTCCACCGCCATGGAGGGCGAATTTGGGCGGAAGGACAAATTAACCAAGGGGCCACTTTTTATTTTACGCTTTAATTAGGATAAATGATGGGGAACGATAAAGATATTCTGCTAGTAGAGGACAACCCGGACGATGAGACGCTCACCCTGCGCGCCTTGAAAAAAAACAACGTTACTAATCGAATTGTCGTCGCCCGAGATGGAGTCGAAGCCCTAGATTGGCTCTTTGGCACGGGGCAGCACGCAGGCCGGAACTCCAGCCTACTGCCCCAAGCTATCCTATTGGATTTGAAATTACCCAAGATCGACGGCTTACAAGTATTGCAGCAGATCCGGGCCAATTCCCTCACCCGGCTGCTACCAGTCATTATCCTCACCGCCTCTGATGAGGAGACAGATATTGTCAACTCCTACAGCCAAGGGGCTAACAGTTATATCCGCAAACCAGTAGCGTTTGATAAATTCGTGCAAGCCGTCCAGCAACTGGGTTTGTACTGGTTAGTTTTGAATGAAGCGCCACCAGCACCGCGGAATTAACAAAATGCGGGGGCTGCGAGTATTAATCGTGGAAGATTCTGAAGATGACGCTCTCCTCCTGGAGCGCCACCTTCGGCGCGGTGACTACCAGCCTTTCGTTAAACGGGTCGAAACCCGGGAAACTATGCTCGCAGCACTCCAAACCCAGCCCTGGGACATTATACTCTCAGATCACAGCCTACCTCATTTTGGCTCCATGGACGCCTTGACTTTGCTGCAAAAAGAAAGCATTGATATACCTTTTATCATGGTCTCTGGCACAGTAGGGGAGGATCGCGCCGTTGAAATCATGAAGGCTGGCGCCCACGACTATATCATGAAGGATAATTTGCGCCGCCTGGTTCCCGCAGTAGAGCGGGAATTACGCGAGGCCAACATCCGGCGGCAGCGCCAAGCCGTGGAAAACGAGCGCGCCCGTCTAAGCTCCATCCTGGAAGCTACCCCCGATCTGGTGGCCATCATGGACCTTGAAGGCCGTATTCACTATATGAACCAGGCGGGCCGCCAGTGGCTCGGCTTTATTAAAAAAAACCATTATGCCGGAGCGTCACTGCTCGCGCATTATCCCTTATGGACAGCCTCCCTGATACGGGACACGGCAATCCCCGCCGCTTTACGGGAAGGAGTCTGGGAAGGAGAAGCTGTTATTTTGAATCCCAGTGGCGGAGAAATTCCGGTCTCCCAAGTGATCCTTTCCCATCGAAATGCCCTTAACCAAGTTGAGTTCCTCTCCACCATTGCCCGGGATATCAGCGAACGTAAGCACTATGAGCAAGAATTACAATACCGGGTTACCCACGATACCCTCACCCACCTCCCCAACCGGATTTTGCTCCGGGACCGGCTGATTCAAGTCCTAGCCCACGCTAAACGCAATCAGCGCCTGACCGCGGTCCTGTTTCTGGATGTGGACAATTTTAAACAAATCAACGACGGTTTGGGGCACTTAACCGGAGATAAGTGCCTACGTACCCTTGCGCACCATCTGGCAGGCTGTATTCGTGAGAGTGACACCCTCGGGCGCTATGGAGGCGATGAGTTTCTAATTATTCTCAGTGACTTACGTAGTTACTCTGATGTAGAAACCCTTATAAAAAAAATTCGCGCCACCGTGAGCCAGCCCCTCAAGCTTAATAATAATGATGTCTTTATCACCTTGAGCATCGGCGTTTCCCTTTATCCCCAGGATGGTGATGATGAGGAAGCACTATTAAAAACTGCCGATGCCGCTATGCACACCGCTAAGCATAGTAGTCCGGGGCAATGCCGATACTATCGCCCTGAGATGAATGTTCGAGGAAGTGAATTACTCGCCCTGGAGACGGATCTCCACCGTGCCTTGGAACGAGAAGAATTTGTCCTTTATTATCAACCGCAATTAGACGTTACGACTGGCCAGATCACCGCAGTAGAAGCATTGATACGTTGGCAGCATCCTAACCGCGGATTGGTTTCTCCTAGAGACTTCATTCCGCTGCTGGAACAAACCGGCCTTATCGAAGAGGTGGGTAAGTGGGGGCTAAACACGGCTTGTAGACAAGCTAAAGCCTGGCATTCACAAGGCTATCCCATCCGCATGGCGGTTAATTGTTCTGCCCGCCAGTTTCAACAGCATTTTCTGGATATCGTACATCAAATTCTCCAGAAACAGTCATTAGACCCCGCCTACCTTGAACTTGAAGTCACAGAAAGCGTCGTGATGCAAGATACGCAATCGGCAACCTATATTTTACAACGCCTCAAGGAAATGGGCGTCACCTTAGCCATTGACGATTTTGGTACCGGTTATTCATCGCTTGCTTATCTTAAACGTTTCCCTATCCATAGCCTGAAAATTGACTGCTCATTCGTCCGCGACGTCACTAAAAATGAAGAAGATGCGGCCATTGCCGAAACGATTTTGCTGCTCGGAAACAGTTTGGGACTCGAAGTGGTGGCCGAAGGCGTAGAAACAGAAGCCCAAATGCGGTTCTTTCAAGACCGCCACTGCCATCGCATCCAAGGCTATTGGATCGGGCGGCCCATGCCTGCTAAAGATCTTTTCCCGTTAATTACTGGCAGAAATAACCCCTAGACAAGATAGAGTCGGTAGATACTCAATCTAAAAGGTTCGATGAAGAAGAGGAAGCGCTTCTTCCTCCAAGAAATTCTAAAACCACATTGATAAATACTTCCGGTGCATCGGCCTGCACCCAGTGCCCCGTATCGGGAATAGAAATAACTTCCGCGGCGGGAAACAGCGTTTTAAGCTCTTGTTCATCGCTTTTTTGCAGGTAATCAGAGCATTCTCCTTTTACAAATAAGGTAGGCTGAGAATATGATTCCGTCCCATGCACAGCAGCACAGATGGCATGATAATTCTGGCGTAAGCCCTCTAAATTAATACGCCAACGGTACCCCTTTTTCGCTTTATCCAAATTCATCAGCAGAAACTGCCGCAAAGCGGCATTAGGGAGCGACCTTGCCAAGGCCCTATCGACCTCCCGGCGGCTCCCATAAACAGAAAGATTTAATTCCCCGAGGGCTTCAAAAATAAAGAGATGCTCTGGAGGATAGAACCGCGGCGCAATATCTACTACCACAAGCCGAGTGATCCGCTCCGGAAAATCCAAAGCACACTGCATCGCCACCTTGCCGCCTAGAGAATGACCCAGCAGAGCAGCCGCGCCGACTCCTTGCTGATCCATAAAATGAGCTAGATCTCTTGCCAAAGCAGGATAACTAAACATTTTTTTATGGGGCGAACGACCATGGTTAGGAAGATCCACAGTAGTCACTTGAAATTGGCGGGCGAACTTAGGAACTAAGCTCCGCCAATTATCCATAGAACCGAATAAACCATGCAAGATGATAAGAGAGGGGCCTTTACCCTGAGTCCGGGAATAAAGCTGCATAAGAATTGCTGTTACATAGGAATAGAATATTATATGCTTTCTTAATAAGAGAACGCTAGCGTTTCTCCTATTAAAAGGCGCGGTTTACCGTTTTTCTTCTCATTTTTAGCGGACCTTTGTATATTAAAGAGCAAAGATACCGCTACGGAGGCCATCTGCTATGGCATGACTTCAAATTATGCATGATTTAAATCCCACAAATCTTACCCCTTCTCCGGTGAATGGCTTAATTCAGAGGTTCCCTCGATTTAACATGAATATTAAATAATAAACTCAAATGCTAAATTCACTCCCTTCCGACATCCTCTTCTATGTCTTGATTGTTTTTGTTCTTGGTACGGTCATTGGAATTTTCTCGGGCCGTTTTTTATGGAGCTTTGTGATACCGCCGCTTATTGCCGCTTTTTTATTTGGCTTGGAAGCGGGCAGCCTGGTGGCGCTTGCCTACGCCCTATTTATGATTATGACTCCGCCCATAGTCATAGCTTCAGGGGTAGGCGCTTTGCTGGGTATTACTCTGTTTAAAAAGTTTCGGCGCCAGCGAGGAAATAAAGATGACCTTTAATATACTCATGATGGTAAGTTTCGTGATCAGCCTCATGATCACCTATATTTTTGGCCGTTTTTTATGGGGTTTTTTCATACCACCTCTGGCTATTATTCTCTTTTTTCTGGGCCTAGGAATTTACCATGAAGCGCCCGGCGCTGGGCTAGGTATGGGAATCGGTATGGCTTACTACATCGGATTAGCTTCAGGAGTGGGCACACTGCTGGGTGTTGCGATTAAAAAGTGGTTTTGGACCAGGCGGAAAAACTAAGGATAAAGATAAACCCTAGCAGGATTATCCCCTAGCCGGGAATTAGAAAAACTATCGTTTCACCCAACCCTTTCGTTTTTGAACCCGCATCCATACCGTTGGTATGGATGCGGGTTCATCAATTTTACTCTCCCTAGAACAAAGGTGTGAGAATATCCCGGGCCTCGATCAGCTTGTCATAGACCCGAGTCTGGTCATCGCAGTTCATAATCCAATCTTCCTTCTCAAGATCGCCCAAAGGATCAGGCGCTCCACGCAGCGCACAACCGTCGTTCCCTCTAATGAGTTTCTCCACGAAAAACAGGACCCCCTCGCGCTGGCTCTCATCGGCAGCCTTGGACATCTTATTGTTAATCTTATCCAGGCTTTCCGGCCCGCTGAAACTTTCCGCTGGCAGGTCCGAAACGATATTGCTGACTTCCATCAGCATCGATTGGGCAATATCCGTGGCGCTCGTGCCAAAGACCACATAGCTCGTACCCGAACGGTAGGCTCCGATGATGAAATCATCAGCACCATCGCCATCCACATCCCCCGCTCCGCTTACCGAGAAGCCGGACGCTTCACCAGCATTCGCGCCATTAATCACAAAGCCATTGTTCCCGTCCAAATCCGCCAGTTCCAGGCTGGTGCCGAAACCAACGCTGTTTCCAAACACCACGTAGCTGGCGCCCGAAAAATTGCCGTTAGGCGCGGCGCCCGGAGCGCCAATGAGGAAATCGTTAAGGCCGTCGCCACTAACATCCCCCACCCCGCTCACCGAAATGCCCGATGCGTCGCGGGGATTAGCGCCAACAATGGCAAAGCCGTTGCTTCCATTCAGACTCGACAACTCCAGGCTAGGAGCAAAACCGCTGCGGCTTCCAAATACTACATAGCTCGCGCCTGAGGCCCTACCATTAGGGCCAGCGCCATAGGCGCCGACAATCAGATCGCCCAGACCATCGCCGTTGATATCCCCCATCCCGCTCACCGAAATGCCGGCGTTGTCAAAGATATCAACGCCGTTAATAGCAAAGCCGTTGTTCCCGTTTAGGTTCAATAACTCCAGGCTAGGAGCAAAACCCCTGCGGCTTCCAAACACCACATAGCCCGCGCCCGAGGTGCCGCTGTTAGTATAGGCGTCAGGGGCCCCCACAATGAGATCATCGATCCCGTCGCCATTGACATCTCCCGCCCCACTCACCGAAATACCGGCACTATCAAAGGCGCCAACACCATTAATAGCAAAGCCGTTGCTTCCATCCAAACCCGACAATTCCAGGCTAGGACCAAAACCACCGCTACTTCCAAAGACCACATAGCCCGCGCCCGAGCCGCTGCCGTTAGGGCTGGCGCCGTAGGCGCCCATAATAAGATCACTCAGGCCATCGCCATTGACATCCCCTGCCCCACTCACCGAAATACCGGCGTTCTCAAAAGCCCCGGCGCCATTGATCGCAAAACCATTACTCCCATCCAAGCTCGACAGTTCCAGACTAGGGCCAAAACCACCGCTACTTCCAAAAACCACATAGCCCGCGCCCGAACCGCTGCCGTTAGAATCGACTCCAGGGGCCCCCACAATGAGATCATCGATCCCATCCCCATTGACATCTCCCACTCCGCTCACCGCAATGCCGGCATTGTCAAAAGCGCCAACGCCCTTGATCGCAAAACCGTTACTTCCATCCAGGCTCGACAGTTCCAGACTAGGGCCCAAACCACCGCTACTCCCAAAGACTACGTAGCTGGCGCCCGAAAAACCGTTGCCGGAATCAGCGCCAGGAATCCCGATGATGAGATCATCGATCCCATCGCCATTGACATCTCCCACTCCGCTCACCGCAATACCGGGTGAGCTATTCAGACTGGCGCCATGGATAACGAAGCCATTGTGTCCGTCCAAATCTGACAACGTCAGAGTCTGGGCCTGAACGCCCATACTCAGCCCGGCGATCAGTACGCCTCCCGCCCAAAAGCTGGCATGGCGTGGCGTCAGCGCCTGGCGAACAGCCAAGCTCAGTGCGTGGGGTTGGGGAAAGGAGGAAATTCGAGAAGATCTGTTACAGGTCATATAGATTCTCCTGTTTTAGTATTATTAATGATTAAACAGAGACACCATCAGACAGACGGCAAAGACCTCACTGTCCGCTAATTCCGTCTAGTCTGACCTTCCCCGCCTGCCTGCTGTAGGCAGATCAGTCCGGCGGTTAAGCTGTTTTTTTGCAGCACCCGCATCAGGATGCGCTCTGATCCTAAAACATTTTCTCAACGGTGTCAGATTAAATCGCTGGCCGGCTGAAAAAGTCCTTTAACCTGGCGGGACGATCACGCTAGCGCCTTTCTCCCCAAAGCGGCCAGCCATTGTGGTTCCCTCTCCCTCCTCGCCGTGCCATGCCCAGGAAAAAAACTTATACGTTTTGATAGGATTGCTATCACAATTGCTCTAAAATAATCCCGCGCCGGGAAGCGGGCTCAATCCCCCTCCCGGCGTATTTAGGATAGCAAACCTGGGCCAAAAGGATCGGGCTATAAGGGGCGCTTTAGACACATTATCATGAACAGGAATAACGACTAGAGATGAACAACAAACAAGCCATCGTTGCCTTCTTCGCAACCGTGGGATTCATCGGGCTCATGACGGAGGTTCGCGCCGAGGTGGTCACGGGCTCGGAAAAAAGCGTCAGTTTCGAGGCCGCCACCATCACCGGCTCTGGGCGGCGGGTGAATATTCACCGGGTGCCCATTACCGATGTGTTCACCGGCAAAACCAACTATTACGATCTGGTGCTGGAATACAAACCCAAGGGCCGCAAGAATCAGTGGGAAACCCCCGGGGATTTCAAATTCCGCATCGCCGAATGGCGCAAATTTCAGTTCCCCAACATCCCGGTCACCCAAATCGTGCCAGGCCGCTATCAAAGCCAGTCGCGTAGTAGCTGTACTTATCTTCTAGAAGGGCCGACATTAATTCAAGACCGCTGGTTATATACCCTCAAGGCAGAAAACTATGGATTCTCAGCTCAAATTATCAGCGGCCCGGCTACGGGCCATCCGGATCTGGGCGAGCGGGACATCGCTGATTTTCTGCCCACCACCTATGTGTGGGGCATGGTTATCACTGAAATGGGTAACTACTGTGGTGCCATTACACACCAGTGGGATCACGGCAATATCGTCGGACTTAGACGAAATGGCAATAATTTATCTGTTGGCTTGTTCAGCAGCGGCGAAGACGATTTCACCACGCCCCTGGCATCCGAAAATCTTACTTTGATTGAGGATGAGTAACGGAAGGCTGGCATCACAATGACAACGCCGCCGTGCAAGCGGCGGCATCCTTTGTAGGGCGGGAAAGCGCAGCGCATCCCGCCATGGATAAACCGCCTTCGGCGGGATGCGCTGCGCTTTCCCGCCCTACCCTAAGGTGCCCTCTCCGCCGGATCAACCGAACCGGAGGGGGGCAGGGAAGCATAATACCGGGCCACATCCTCCCTTTGCTGCTGGCTCAACCGGTGGGCGATGGGGTCCATGAGGTGAATGTAGGGGGTTCCGCCCCGCTTTTCCTCCGCCAAAAGTTCAAGCTGCAAAATAATATACTCGGCGTACTGACCGGCCAGGAGGGGGTAGTCGGGATTGCGGGGAATACCGCTAGGACCGTGGCAATCGGCGCAGGAGGCGATCCGCTGGTTACCCTCCTTGGCAATGGCCTCACCCCGCTCAATGGCCGCGCTTTCCCCAGGTTGGGGCAAGGGCGGCTGATAGGGGGTTAACCCGCCGTAGTAACGGGCAAGGGCTTTTATTTCTTCTGGATTCAATTCCGCGGCGATAGGTTCCATCATCCCGCTATGGCGTTCTCCTTGCCCGTAAGCCTCCAGGGAGGCATACAGATAGGCCGCATTTTGCCCCGCCAGACGGGGAAACGCCCCCACTCCGCGCCCCAGGCCCTCCACGCCGTGACAACGGCCGCAACTTTTCGCCACCGCCGGCGGCGCCTCTTCTGCCTCCGGGGAAGCCGGAATCTCCCCCCAAACCAGTTTTTCGTATTCCTCTCCATCCATTTCTGGCAATACCCGCAGGAACGCCACCATGGCCCACACCTCATCGTCCCGCTGGAGGGCTGGCCAAGCGGGCATCCCGGTGAATTTAACGCCGTGCTTGATGATATAAAATAGTTCCCGGTCCTCCCATTTAGAAACGGTTTCAGGCAAATAAGGCGGTGGGGGGGTCATCTGCTGGGCAATGGGAGGATGGTGCAAGCGTGGACTGCCATGGCAGAAGCGGCAATCGGTTTCATAATGACCCGCCCCCCGCAATATCAGGTGAGTCTTGGCCAGCGCCGGCGCCTGGATATTCAAGCTATGGGTCGCCACGGAGCGCTCCATGGCAAAGTGAAGCAGAAAATCGGTAATGGCCCAGTGGCCGGAGCTGGCCTTGATAGGAATAATGCCGGCAACCGCTATCAGCAATCCTCCCAGGGCAAGCACTACCAGAAAAACAGCGATTATGGGCCATTGCCGACGCCAATCGAGGCTTTTCAGGCGAGCAATAACGGTACGCAATCGCCCCATCAATGGCAGGTACCCATAAAGACGGCCACCAGGGCCACGTAGACAACGCTGACGCCACTCAGCCCTGAGAGCAGCAGTGCGGCAAAGCCCAAAAAGCGGTGGCGATCCTCCGGGGTGTCGAAATCGTGGGGCGCGGTGGCGGTTCCATAACGATGCCGGCGGAAAGCGTGCCAGCCAGTGACGCCAATCCCCAGCAGGGCAAGGGCCGTATAAACCGCGATGGCTAGCCGGGCATTGCCCAGGGAGCCATAACGGCCCGCTACCTTGGCACACCAGATGGCGCTCGTGAGATAACACAGCAAAAAGTGAATAGTCCAAATCGTCGGGGAAAGGATCAGCAGCCACAAACTTTCATTTTTCTCCGGCAAATGGCTCATAGCCCGCTCCTCAAGCAATTAGGGGGAAACCGGCAATAACAGCTATGGTGACAAGCACGGTAATCGCCATAAAATGCCAGTAGAGCCTGACATTGATAATATCGATATCATGCTGGGCGCTCAATTTTCCCGCCCACCGCCGCGCAATACAATAGAGCTGCATAATTACCCCGATAGCTATATGGACTAAAGTCCATAGGACCAACACCCAAACAATGGCGGGGTAGACATGCTGGGTCGGGTCCAGTCCCGCCAACCAGGGACCGGCAAAGAGGGCGAGGCCACCCGCAAGCGCCAGGGCAATGGCGGTTACCAAGGCGCCATGGAAGCCCCCTGCCCAGTCGCGCCTATTCCAATACCGCGCCAATACCATGAGCAGCCACGCGCTCAACAGTAGCGCACCCGCCAGCAGCGGCCAAAACAGGCCCGGGCCTGGCGAGGGATCAGGCGGAAAATTATCATGCACCGTCCAGTAAAAGAAGTAACCGAACACAAGTCCGGCGTAGGCCGTCATATCCCCGATCATGGTAATCAACATCGCCCACCAGCCCACCGACTTCGGACCCGATCCGTACAGCGGCAGCGTCAGGCCAAGGCCCACGTCCTTCTCCCCTTTCTCGGGAATGATAGCCGTTCCCGTCCACAGCCAGAGGAGAATGGTGCCGAGGGCCAACCCACCGCTAATGACGGTTAGCCACCACCAGTGGAAGGTGGCAAAGATAAACACCCCGCCCGTGAACATGGCCGCAAAGAAGGCGAGGAAGGTTGGCCCCGGCACGCGCAAGCACTGGATGGGCTGGGCGTCAATGGTGGAGGTAACAATCGTCTCCCGCTTCCCCTCTTCGGCATCGGGCAGGTAGAAACGGCCCTCATCCACATCGCGCATGAAATTGGGCTGATCCCACAAGGGATAGCGACCGTCGATCTCGGGAATGGAGCGGGTGCCCCAAGGCTTGCCGGGCATCTGGGTCAACCATTCCAGGGTGCCCGCGCCCCAGGGATTGCGCTCGGCGTAGGGCTGTTGCTTTCGTGGGCGGATAACATCCCAAGCGAAGACCGCGACTCCCGCGGCCAGAATGAAGGCGCCCACGGTTGAAATCAGGTTCAACAGATCGAACCCCGTATCGGCGGGGTAGGTAAATACCCGCCGGGGCAGACCCTGTAGGCCGCTTAGGTGCATGGGAAAAAAGGCGACATTAAAACCAGTAAATATCAGCCAAAAGGCAACCTTCCCAAGCCGGTCCGAGAGCTTTTTGCCGTTGACCATGGGAAAAAAATAGTAAAAAGCGGCGAGCACCGGAAAAACCGCGCCGCCAACGAGCACATAATGAAGATGAGCCACGATAAAATAGCTGTCATGGGCCTGCATGTTGAAGGGCACCAGGGCCACCATGACGCCAGTCAGTCCTCCAAGCACAAAGATAACCAGGCCACCGAGGACAAAAAGCATGGGAGTCGAACGCACCACCCGGCCCGCCAAAAGGGTGGCGATAAAACAGAAAATCTGCACCCCCGTTGGAATAGCCACAGCCACGGAAGCAGCGGAGAAAAACCCCAGGGAAACTCCCGGCAGTCCGGTGGTGAACATATGATGCACCCACAGTCCAAAGCTCAAAAAGCCCGTGCCCACCGCCGCCAATACGATCCAGCTATATCCCACCATGGGGGTGCGGGCGAATGTCGGCACGATCATCGCCACCAGGGCAATGGAAGGCAGGAAAATGATATAAACTTCCGGGTGCCCGAAAATCCAAAAGAGATGTTGCCATAAAACTGGGTCACCGCCTCGGGCCACATCGAAAAAGGGCCAATCCAGCATCCGCTCCAGCTCAAACAAAATGTCCCCGGCAATAAGTGGGGGGAAGGCAAATAGGACCATGACCGCTACCACCAGAATGTACCAGCCGTAGAGGGGGATAAGGTTGATCCGCATGCCCGGCGGCCGGGTCTTCAGCACTCCCACGATAATTTCAACAGCGGCGGCAATGGAAGCCAGTTCGATAAAGCTTAAACCCAGCAACCAGATATCATTACCAATACCCGGCTGGTACTGGGTCGCTAACGGCGGGTACATAAACCAGCCGCCTTGAGGAGCGGCGTTAAAGAAAATGGAACCGCAGACGAAAACGCCCCCCAGCACAAAGCTCCAGAAACCATAGGCGGACAGGCGCGGAAAAGGTAAATCCCGGGCGCCTAGCATCTCTGGCAAGACAAAAATGGCGAACGCCTCAAAGAGCGGCACGGCAAACAGGAACATCATCACCGAGCCGTGCAACGTAAAGAGCTGGTTATAGGTGTCAGCCGAGACAAAATCGTTTTCCGGAACCGCGAGCTGAGTGCGCATCAACAGCGCCAGGATGCCGCCGAAGAGGAAAAAGGCGAAGGCGGCTCCCGTATACCACATGCCTACTTCCGAGTTGTTGACGGCCGACCAGTAACGCCACCCTTGGGGCGTTTTCCAAGCTTTCAGCAACCGTTCTTCCTGGGCGCGCTGGACTTCCAGTGGCGGGGCTTCGGCAAGAGGTTCTACATCCCGAGGGGATTTTTCGAATGGCTTCTCCGACTCTTTCATAAAATATTAGGCGCGGAGACTGCCGCCGTTAGGTGACAGAGGAAGCGCCATCCTCCTGTTCAATGTGTTACGATTGCTACAGTAGCTGGGTGCGTTGCGTTTAAATCGCCTGTCGTAATATCGTAGGTAGGTAGGCACGCCACGTAACACGTCGCTGCTCTCCTGAGTCCTGCCGCCTACGGCTATGCGTAAGCCAGCGAGGATGCCTTGAGGGATTGCCGGGTGGAAACCCTCTGTAAAAGGCTGAGTTTGCAGGCTGTTTAAATACATAAGTCCTCGTAAAAAGCCGTCAGCTTAAGCACTGATGGTTGTTTACTGCAATCCTTCCAAGAACATCGCCAGCGCCCGCAAATCCTTCTCGGGCAACATTCCAAAGGCAGGCATGTGGACTCCCGGCTTGACTTTTTCGGTATGGGCGATCCAGCGTAGAAACGCTGCCGGTTTGTTGGGCAGAGTGCCAGCACCCAGGCTTAGCCGGCTGCCCACATGGGTAAGATCAGGCCCCACCTGGCCGTCGGCCGCCGTGCCGCGGATGGTGTGACAGGCGCTACAGCCCTCAAACTGGAATAACTCCTGGCCGCGTGCCGCCAACGCCTGCTGGGGCACCGCCGCCGGCTGTCCTTGAGCCGCCAGCCAGGCGGCAAAGGCATCTGGCGTCATCACCACCACATCCAGTTTCATGAGCGCATGGGCGCTGCCACAGTACTCGGCACAGACCCCATGATAAACGCCGACCTTGGTGGCTTTAAGCGTCAGCCGGCTAATCCGCCCTGGAATCATGTCCATCTTACCGGTCAAGGAAGGCACCCAGAAAGAGTGAATGACATCAGGGCTGTCAAGTAACAAATTAACGGACTCCCCCAGCGGGAGACGGATTTCGTTGGCAAGCTCGATGACCTCTCCCCCGCTAGAAGAAAGATAGCGTACCCGCCACCACCACTGCTCGCCCGAAACGGCAATCTGGAGATCATCTGAATCCGCTGGCTTCAGCAATGCCGGCATCAGCGATAATCCATAGGTCAGGTAAATGGTGAGCACTAATATCGGGAAAATAACGCCACCGCCAATGATCAGGAGCTTGGCCCGGCGGTGCGGGTGCGCGCCAGGCCGAAGCTGGGCAGCATAAACGGCCAGGCCAACAACCAAAATCCAGATAAGGGTATTAACGGCAACCAGCCACCAGAAAAGCTGAGCGATCTGCTCCGCCCCACGTCCCGCCGGATTGAGCGCCGACTGTGGTCCCTCGCACCCCATTATTCCTAAGACGCTCGCGCCAAGAAACGCCCCGCTTATATTGCCACGTAAAAGATGCCGGATAGACCTAATCCGTCTCACAGTCTTTAAGGATACCGCTCCAATTGATAGCAACATACCAGCAAGAATAAATGATGAGTCCCCTCTGCTAGTAGGGGAATAAATTCTCTTAAAATTTTTAATTTAACCGGCCGCCGGCCGAACACTTTAACAGCAGTATAGACGATGATTTCAGAATATACTGCTCATAATTGCTATTCGGAGGCTTGGCCAGGGAGGCGGCTGTTATCCAGGCACTTTTCTCTGACTTCCTCTGCCTTCTCCTGGCACCACTGCCCAGCCCGGCCGATACTCTTTGCGCCAGTAGGTGACCACTGCAGGCGCTGCTCCCAGAACAAGGACGGCTAACAGTGCCCCCAGGGGCCAGAGCAAGGGACGATTCCATTCCTTCCGCAGCCGCGCCCGCAGTTGAGGATCAATGCGGCGGTATTTGAGGGTATTATTAGCCATTAAATTAGGCTGGACATTGAAATTCCAGGCATGGAGCAAGCTCACCTCCTTAGGATGAAACCCCCATACCCAAGGGGCATCCCGGCGAACAATAGCCACCATCTTCCAAATCTTGGTCAGGCGCTCCGGGCCATTTTCCATGCTTTTCATTTCTTGAAAAAGCCGGTTAAACTCAGGATTGCTGTAGTTGGCCGCATTCTCCCCCCCATGGCGAACTTTGCCCTCCGGCCCATAGAGCAAAAAGAGAAAGTTTTCTGGATCGGGATAATCAGCAGTCCATCCCCATTGAAAAATCTGGGCATTTCCCTGACGCATTTTATCTTGAAAGCGGTTGTAATCAGTCTCGCGCACAACTAATTGGATATTCAACTTTTGGAATTGCTTCCGCATCCAACTTACTAAAGACGCACTGTCCGGGCCCTTACCCGTGGTATCGAAATATAATAAAAGAGGTTTGCCGCTCTCGGCGTCCCGGCCATTCGGATAACCGGCCTCAATCAAGAGCCGGCGGGCTGTCTGGAGAGACTTGCGGCGAGGCTGTCCGTTCTTCCAGTTATAAACATGGGGATTAATACCCTCTTTACCACTTTGGTGGCCAAAAATCCCGGGCGGTAAAGGTCCCTGGGCGGCAATCCCCTGGCTATTAGCAAAAATGGAAATAAACTCCTCATAGTCAATGGCAATGGAAATGGCCTGGCGCAGTTTACGTGCCCGCTCGCTATCGCCCCCGACTATCGGGTCCAGCATATTAAAACCCAGATAAGAGATGGAAGTCCCGATAGCCGTAACCAGCTTGATCCCCTTGGTTTTCATCTCCTCAGTCAAAGTCAGCTCTTCTCCTCCTCCAGCAATACGTAAAGCCTGATCAAAACTATCCGAGGTGACTGCGGACGTATCGTAGTAGCCTTGCAAGAATTTATTCCAATAGGGGATACTCTCCTTTTCCAGGCTAAACACGACCCGATCGATGAAAGGCAAGGACTCGCCCCCGTCCACCAGGAGACCAGCCGCTTTATCGCCTGGCATCCCCTGAGCAGGATAAGTCTCGCCATGGAAGTTCGGATTACGCTCCAGCACCATGCGGCGGTTAGGGTCATTTTCCGTGAGCATATAGGGACCCGTGCCGACAGGATACCAATCAAGGTTCAAATTGCGTTCCGCCATGCCTGACTGAGCATAAAACCGATCCGCCTCCCAGGGCACCGGAGCAAAAAAAGGCATGGCCAGCCAGTAGCGCAGTTGGGGATATTTACCTTCGATGGTCAAGCGATAAGTATAGCGGTCCACCACTTCCGCTCCCCGAAGAGGGTAAGCGCGAAGATCTAAATAGTTTCCCTTGTCCTTCTCTTGAGCCGCCACCAAAGTTTGGGTATAGGTCTTCATTCCCACGATATAACGGCTCATCAGGCCCAAAATGGGGGAATGCACCCAGGGGGAAGCCAGGCGTTTGATTTGGTAAACATAATCGGCCGCTACCAATTCCCGGCTACCCCTATGGGGAAAATCGCTAAGCTTATAGATTCCAGCCAACTCTCCAGGGCTTAGCTCATGATAGAGAAACCGGCCCGTTTCATCCTTGGCAAATGCGGGATGGGGTTGATAATGAATGCCTGGCTGAATCTGAATTTCATAAATGCTATAGGCTACCTCTCTAAACGGGGCTTCTGGGGGAAGAGGATTGCCGGCGGCGTCCACGTAAGTCACCTGGGGCATGGCTTGAGCGGTCAGAGGCTCCAGGCTGTAGGGGCGCAAGAGATAATGATATTGCAGGGGAGGCTCATAAATCTGGCCAGTAAAGACTATTTCATTAGCACTATAGGAACGAGCCGGGTCCAGGGTCTTAGGGCGTAAATTGAAGCTTGAATAGGCGACATTTTGGACCTTGCCGGCGGCAGGATAAGGACTGTTCAATACTTCTCCGCTACAAGCCGTCAACCACGGCAAAGCGAAGACTCCCAACCAGCGCACGAGAGAAAATACCAAGGGGCCTCCTAACATGCTCATGAAATATCCATTATAGTTCATGGAAGGAAAAGTCAATTTTCTTCCCCTTTCGGAAATGGCTAATTTCGGGTAGCTTTACCCGCTAATTTCTAAGAACACGAGACTTGAGGAGACATAATTTATGGGTTTTCTAGCAGATAAAAAAGCTCTTATTGTAGGTATCGCCAGCCCCCGCTCCATTGCTTGGGGAATTGCCCAGGCCATGAAGCGGGAAGGCGCGGAACTGGCGCTGACCTATCAAAATGAGAAACTTCAGGGACGGGTTGAAAAGCTGGCCCTCCAATGCGATACCGATATTACCCTGCCCTGCGATGTCAGCAACGACGAACAAATCGAGGAACTGTTTACCCATTTAGACGATTATTGGGATCATGTGGATATCATTGTCCACTCGGTGGCCTTTGCGCCCCGGGATCAATTGCAAGGGGACTACCTGGAAAACGTTACCCGGGAAGGCTTCCGGACTGCTCACGATATCAGTTCCTATAGCTTTGCCGCCCTCGCCAAAGCAGGCCGGACCATGATGCATGGCCGCAATGGCGCCCTCCTCACGCTCAGCTACCTAGGCGCGGAACGAACCATCCCTAACTATAATGTCATGGGGGTAGCAAAAGCTAGTCTCGAAGCCAATGTACGCTATATGGCCACCGCCCTAGGGTCCGAGGGAATCCGGGTTAATGCCGTCTCCGCCGGTCCCATCAAAACGTTAGCCGCGGCAGGTATTGACGATTTCAATAAATTTCTGACTTATTCCGAGCGCAATACGCCCCTCAAACGCAACGTCACTACGGAGGAAGTCGGCAATGCAGCAGCTTTTCTGTGCTCCGATTTAGCCTCTGGCATTACCGGCGAAATCCTTTATGTGGACGGGGGCTATCATATCATCGGGATGGGCGAATAGCTGGATAACTGCCGACGCCTTCCTTGCGCAATAATCTAAAAACAGCAAAAACGGGATTTTCTAACCATGCCCCATCGCACAGCGCTTATACTCCTTGGATTGATTATCGTTGGCGTGATCGCAGGCGTCCTGGCGGGATGGTACGCTGGCCCCAGGATGGAAGCCGTAGCCTGGCTGGGCGCCCTATTCCTCAACGCCCTCAAGATGACTATCATCCCCCTTATTCTATCCGCAGTGATTACCGGTGTAGCCAGCTTAGGGGATGTCCGTAAACTAGGCCGGGTAGGTACGATCACTATCGGCTACTATGCCTGCACTACCGCTATTGCGGTGGCTATTGGCCTCCTCATGGTTAATCTTATCCAACCCGGCAGCGGTATTTCCCTTGGAGAAGGGCCGATTCCAGAAGGGGTAGCCGCCAAGGGAGAGATGGGCATTGACGACATTTTACTCTCTCTGGTCTCTCCTAATCTGGTCAACGCCGCGGCTGAAGGACAGCTCTTGCCTCTTATCGTCTTTGCTATTTTATTCTCTGCCACCCTCACCACCCTGGGAGATAAGGGCCAGCCGGTGCTGGCCTTCTTTGAGGGCGTCAACGAAGCCATGATGAAGTTAGTGGTATGGATCATGTATCTGGCACCAGTGGGTATCTTCGCCCTGATTGCCGCCCGCCTGGGACAAACCGGCGGCGGGGAAGCCTTTCTCGGGGAGGTCAGCGCCGTGGGCTGGCATGTGGTGACGGTACTTTCCGGATTGGCCCTGCACTTTGGGGTGTTGCTGCTAATATTATTTTTTATTACCGGCCGGGGTTGGGATTACCTGTTCACCATGCTCCGCGCCCTGCTGACCGCCTTTGGCACGGCCAGCTCCTCCGCCACACTACCCCTCACCATGGAGTGCGTACGGGAAAATGGCATTGATCCCCGAGCCGTCCGTTTCGTCTTACCCTTGGGTTCCACCATCAATATGGATGGTACAGCCCTATACGAATCAGCGGCGGCGATGTTCATCGCCCAAGCTTATGGAATTTCTCTGGGCTTGGAACAACAGGCCCTTATCTTTGTAACAGCCACTCTAGCCGCCATTGGCGCCGCGGGCATTCCCGAGGCTGGTTTAGTCACCCTTGTCATTGTATTAAATGCCGTCGGCCTCCCCCTTGAAGGGGTGGGACTGCTGCTCGCCGTTGACTGGTTTCTAGATCGCTTTCGCACCTCCATCAATGTCTGGGGCGATTCAGTAGGAGCCGCCGTTTTGGCCCGCTTTTTACCTAATAACCCAAGCTAGAGGCTTAAAGATTTTCCGTATAAATTTTGATATCAGCTTTCGATTTCAATTCCTGGATAAAATCCCGATAAACCATCTCACCATGGGCTTTCTCCATTTCCTGGGCTAGGGATCGGCGTGCCTTTTCATCTAGCTTGCCCGGGTTCCCATTCTCAACCCGGTAGAGCCCTACCACAGCGTAGTCCCCCGATCCCAAAGGTTGTCCCGCAAAAACGGGATTTTCAGGAGATTCGGGATGGGGCAACTCGTAAGCCATCTTTAGAACTTCTGAAGGAATTTCCTGATCGTCGCGGGCATACAATTTCTTCTCATTCCAAACAGCCTCTCCCCCCTCTTTAAAAACGGTCTCGGGGGACTCTCCCTGCTGTAAATGCGCCACCAGTGTCTCGCCCCGCTCTTGGGCTTGAGCCATCGCCTGGTCTAGAGTCAACTTCTCCTCTATTTCTTCGCGAACCTCCTCAAAAGGCTTGGTGTCGGCCAGAAGGTGCTTATCAAGCCGCACTACCACCACATCATTGGGAGCCAATTCGATGGTTTGGCTATTCATCTCCTCTCGCAGTACTTCTTCGCTAAAAGCAGCTGCAACCACTTTCGGATTAGCGGCAATCCCACTTCCTCCGTTCTGAGAAAAAGGCTCACTCGTCTCGATGGAAAGCCCAAGGGTCTCCGCCGCAACCTCCAGGGTAAAGGGATTCTCGTAGGTAAGATTATCCAGGATTTCCGCTTGCTCATAGAACTGCTCCTCCGCGATCTGCCGGCGGTACCTTTGCGCCAACTCTTCACTGACCGCTTCAAAGGGTTTGACTTCGCCCGCTTCAATATCCGTTAGCTTGATAATATGATAGCCAAACTTACTCAATACGGGTTCACTGAGGGCTCCCGTTTCCTCCAAAGAGAACACCGCCTCCTCAAAAGCCGGGTCCATGACCCCACGGCCGAAAAAGCCTAAGTCACCCCCCTTTTGAGCAGAGCCCGGATCGTCGGAAACCTCCTTGGCCACCTCCTCAAAGTCTTCGCCCTGCTGCAACCGTTCAAATACCGCTTCTGCCTTCTCCTGTGCTTGCTGGCGGGTAGCTTCATCACCTTGCGGCGGAACTGTTATCAATATATGGCTGGCCCGGCGCCGCTCTGGTACCCGATATTGATCCTCGGACTCCTCATAGAAATCCCGCAACGTCTGTTCATCTAGCGGGATATCTGTAGCTAAAGAGTCGGCGGTAAGACGCAAATAATGTACTTTCACTTGTTCCGGAATGCGGAATTCCTCCGGATGGTCATCATAATACTGACGTACCTTATCGGCGCTCACCTCGATGACATCGCGGAAAGTAGCAGATGGCACGATACTGTAACCGATTTCCCGCTTCTGCTGCTGAAGGCGGGCAATAGCTTCTACTTCCTGCTGGGTCGTAAACGCTGACAGACGTAAGGTAGAAACTAGCTGTTCACTTAGCAGAGCCGAGCGCAAACGGGCCTCATAAGCGACAGGCGTCAACCCTTGACTGCCCAATACAGCCTCATAGCGCTGGGAGTCGAATTGGCCAGACTCCCCTTGAAAAGCTTTATTGCTCCGGATAACCTGGCTAAGGGATGAATCGCTCATGCCCAACCCGAGCTTTGCCGCCGTATCCAGCACAAGACGCTGCTCAACCAGCCCCTCTATAACATTCTGCTTAGTCGCCGGATCATCTAGCATTTCCTCGGGAAAGCTCGCCCCCATCAAGAAGCGCAGTTGTTGCGTATAACTCAGAAACGCCGATCGGAACTCGCGGGTACTAATTTCCTCGCCATTCACGGAGGCCGCCAAGGCTTCCCCTCCATCAAGCATGTAGTTATTAATACCCCACAGGGTAAAAGGAATGGCGATAAGGCCCACAATCACCCAGGCAAAGATGCCTTGGGCGCGGTTCCGTATAGCTTCCAACATGGATTTAGATACCTCTTCAACAGGGCGGCTATTTAAGAAATAAAAAAAGGCGCATTTACAGGAGTTGTAAATTGCGCCTTTTTACCTTACAAAAGAAATGGCGGAGTGGACGGGATTCGAACCCGCGACCCCCGGCGTGACAGGCCGGTATTCTAACCAGCTGAACTACCACTCCATGAAAAAATTATCAATCCCACCTGGTGGGTGCTGAGGGTTTCGAACCCCCGACCTTCGCCTTGTAAGGGCGACGCTCTCCCAGCTGAGCTAAGCACCCAAAGGAATTTCACTAGTTTACAGCATCCTTGAGGGCTTTTCCAGCTTTAAACGAAGGCATCTTAGATGCCTTGATTTTGATTTCCTCACCCGTCTGTGGATTGCGCCCAGTCCGGGCAGCACGATCACGCACGGAAAAAGTACCAAAGCCCACGATCGTGACCTGGTCACCACGCCTTAACGCATCGGTAACCGCTTCGATAACAGAATCCACAGCCCGAGCCGCAGCGGCTTTTGTCAAATTCCCCGCGTCTGCTACTGATTCAATAAGCTCCGATTTATTCACTAAGTTATTCCCCTTAATTTTACAAATTATTTTTAATCTCAACTCGCCCAACGGCTCGCTGGTTATAGAAACTCTCTTGGCTAGGACTGGCGTGGTTATTTAGCCCCAAATAAAGAAAGGTGGATTTTATACCAACTGGCAAGAAGCCAAGTCAAGCCGCATTTCTCCCCTTTATTCTGCCGAGCTAAAAAAGAAACGCCTGATAATTTCCCTCTGGGTTGCCTTTCAGCCACGATTTACCCTAGCCATGCCGTTGTCTTTTCCTCGTCACAGGCTTATTGTTACCAAAAAGAATTTGTAATTCAAATATATAATTTATATTGGCTACGAAACCCTAAATTTTGACGGAAATTGCCCAGCTCTTCATCGGGCAACTCAAGTCCCCGGCGATGGAACCATTCATTTCAAAACATAACAGGCAAGTCTATAGTTATAGCAGAAACAATAGGGGTTACTGAAGTGTGTCAGGGATAACTCACCAGCATCTATTTTCTGTTTTTTAGTAATTTAAGGAGATTTTTATGGGAAAAAGGGATTCCAGTAAAATTACCCGCAACATCATCGCCCATGAGAAGGGAACGCCAGGTCCGGGAGGAAATAGAGGCGATCGGTTAATTAAGGAAAGTATACATGATCCCTATAAAACCAGGAAAAAATTACCGGAACCCACCTTCTGCCCGGTGTGTCGGGCTGTCTTTGAACGAGGCCGATGGAGCTGGGCTGAACTCCCTGCCGACGCCAATCAAAAATTATGCCCTGCCTGTCAGCGGATGCGGGATCGGGTTCCAGCAGGTTTTTTAACCCTGAGCGGGGAATTTTTTCAAGAACACCGGGAGGAAATCATTAACCTTATTCGTAACAAGGAAGAAAGCGAAAAAGCACAACACCCCTTGAAACGGATTATGGACATTGAGGAAAAAGGAAAGGAAATGGTAGTCACCTTTACTGAAATCCATCTTCCACGGGGTATAGGGGAGGCCTTAAGCCGGGCCTATGAAGGTAACCTGGACTACCAGTATACCGATGGAAACAGCATTCTCCGTGTCCGATGGCACCGCTAAGCCAGAGGGAGCAATGAGCGCCTCGCCAAGGCGCTTGCAGCAACCCCGGCGAGGGATGATAACTTGAAGGGTCCTCTAGACCTCTAGTTTTCTCACTTCAATCTGGTTAATGACCTCTGCTATGCTTGACAAACTCCAGGCGTTGGCCTCCACCCTCTCTTTTTCTTTCCGGGTGGCAACAAATCCGTATAAGGTCATGACACGATTTTGAATGTCAATTCGAATTTGATCCGCTTCGACAAACCGGTCTTTCTCCAAAATTAGGCGGAGTGCATCAGAAAGCTCCCCGTCCGTCTCTTCCCGCGCCGGGTCCACCTCTAACTTATTTTCAACGTTTCGGCACCCCCGTAACCACCAACTCATGGCTTCTATCAAATGTTTATGGGAAGGCGTGGGTACTTTTCCTTCCAAGCCCACCGTTCCTGCTGCTATGGAAATCTTGATCAATCCGCTGGGTTCGCGATCGGCTTGCTGCCAAGTTTCGAAACCTCTCTGCTCAAGCTCTTGCGCCGCCCCTGTCTTTACCCGCGCCAACAAAGTGCAATTATGGAAAGTCGAATCCGCCAGCAATGCTTGGCAGAGGGCATCCCGTAGTGCGCCATCACCCCGATGCTCTGCAGGCTTCACCATAAGTTGGTCGATCAGCTTATTTATCCCAGTCATTGACTTATTGCGTAGAAGCTGCAATGCGCGCCTTTTAGTAGTAAGATTTTCTACTTCACCCTTAATAATAAGGCTTCCCTCACAGACACTTATTTCAATAGGAGAGGGATGGAGGTTAATACGTTCATCATGCTCAAGAAGCGCTCTCGCTTGTTTAATGACCTCATCTTGTTGATTCATTACTTTAACCCCTGTTTTCAGCAAACTTGAAATATAATATATAGGCTACAAAAGCACGGGATTAACTTTCTTTTTATAATCCGATCTATAGTCAACTACCGCCAGCTAAAGCAGGCAGTCTCCTCGCCTGATAATTTATGAATACCCCTAATGAATAGCCATAAAACGATTTCCCGTAGTCACTTCGATGCCGTTATCTTCGATCTGGATGGGGTGGTGACTCAAACCGCCCGTGTGCATGCCACCGCCTGGAAGACTATGTTTGATGACTTTCTCCAAAAACGGGCTCAAGGAAGCGAATTCCGGCCTTTCAGCGACCATGACTACCGTGATTATGTGGACGGCAAACCCCGCTACGAAGGAGTAAAAAGTTTTCTCCGTTCCCGCCATATCAAATTGCCTTACGGCAATCCTAACGATTCCCTGGAGAAAGAAACGGTATGCGGACTCGGCAACCGCAAAAATGAGATCTTTCAAATTAAGTTAAAAAAAGAAGGCGCTGAAGCCTACCAGAGTTCTGTCCAATTGATTCGGCGCCTACGCAGCAAAGGATTTCGAACCGCCGTGGTCTCCGCTAGCAAAAATTGTGGCCCAATCCTGGAATCGGTGGAACTCACTCACCTATTTGAGGTAAAAGTGGATGGTAATGATGCCGAAGCTTTAGATCTCCAGGGTAAACCCCACCCAGCCACTTTCCTGGAGGCGGCTCGCCGTTTAGGGGTGGAACCTAAACGCTGCATGGTGTTTGAAGACGCAATTGCCGGCGTTAAAGCTGGCCGCCAAGGAAAATTTGGCCGGGTTATTGGCGTTAATCGAAAAAATCAAGTGGAAGCTTTGCAAGAGGCGGGCGCGGATACTGTCATTGAGGATCTAGCGGAAATGACGCTGGTGGCCCGCTTGTGTGATCTTTCTCCAGCTCTAGAAGCCCTGGAATCAATCCAAAATAGGATTGCACAACGGGAGATCGTTGTTTTTCTTGACTATGACGGTACCCTCAGCCCCATTGTCTCCCGTCCTGAAGAAGCACACCTCTCAGCGGAAATGAACCGAACATTAAGAAAGCTAGCCGATCAATGTCCAGTCGCCATTATTAGTGGTCGAGGCTTGGCGGATGTGCGCCAACGGGTCGCCATCGAGAGTCTGTATTATGCAGGCAGCCACGGTTTTGAAATCGCTGGCCCCGAGGGCTTAGCAATGGAACAGGAGCAGGCCAAAGCCTACCTGCCCCTCCTCGATGAAACAGAACAAGCGCTCGCTCAACAGCTTGAGAATATCGTGGGGGCGCAGATAGAACGCAAACGATTTTCCATCGCCATACACTACCGGAATGTGGCGGAAGATCAGATCGAGGCGGTGGAAAAAGCGGTGGATAGGGTGCTGGGGAGCCATGACCGGCTACATAAAAAATACGGCAAGAAAGTTTATGAACTCCAACCCGCTGTGGCCTGGGATAAAGGCCAGGCGCTATTATGGCTATTGGGTAAACTCAAGCTCAATTATCCAGATGTCCTACCCCTTTATATAGGTGATGACCTTACCGACGAAGATGCTTTTCAGACTCTGGAAGAATGGGGTTTAGGACTAGTGGTAGGCACGGAGACCCGGCACACTTACGCCGAATACCGTCTAAAAGATCCCGCCCAAGTGAGGGAATTTCTCACCGCCCTAACCCGGATACTCCAGGAACGCAGCGCCTGGACACTGGCTTATCATCGCTTTGAGCCAAAGGAAGAAGGCTTGCGGGAAGCCTTATGCACCTTAGGCAACGGTTACTTCGCCACCCGTGGGGCAGCGCCGGAATCCCGCGCGGATGCAACCCATTACCCGGGTACCTATATGGCCGGCGGTTATAATCGCTTGAAAACAGCGATTGCCGGGCGCACGGTGGAAAACGAAGACCTGGTTAATTGGCCTAACTGGCTCTGTGTAAATTTCCGCCCCCTTGGCGGAAAGTGGCTTAATTTAGCCACGATGGAAATTCTCTTTTACCACCAAAAACTTGATATTAAACAAGGTCTGTTGCGCCGGGTCGTTCATTTCCGTGACCCAGAAGGCAGGGAAACCCGGGTCGTTCAGCGCCGCCTGGTCAGTATGGCTCACATGCACCAAGCTGCCTTGGAAACCGTCATTACCCCCCTTAACTGGTCTGGCACTTTAGAGGTACATTCCGCCCTAGATGGGCAAATCAGGAATTCGGGGGTAGCCCGCTATCAGGCTCTTAATAGCAAGCATTTGGAACCCGTGGAAACACGGCCTGTCGATGAACGTAGCTTTCTGCTCAAAGTACGGACCAATCAGTCCCATCTGATATTCGCCCAAGCGGCTAGGTTAGAGGTTTTCCAAAAAAACAAACGGGCGCTGGTAGAACGCCAAACGGAGGAGGAAACTGCTTATATTGCCCAAGCGTTTATCACAGAAATAACGAAGGAAACCCCTCTTACCGTGGAAAAGACGGTCGCTCTTTATACAGCCAGGGACTCTGCTATTTCCGAATGCGGCCTAGAAGCCATCAAAGCCATCCAAGAATCTCCCCGTTTTGAGAGCCTGCTTGAGGCACATCGTTTAGCATGGGAGCATCTGTGGCGGCAATTCGATATGCGGCTGGAAATTATCGACGACAGCGGCGATCATCCTATCCAACGAGTTCTCCGACTCTACAGTTTTCATCTCCTGCAAAGCGCCTCCATGCACTCCCTGGATATCGATGTGGGCATGCCTTCCCGCGGTTGGCATGGGGAAGCCTATCGAGGCCATATTTTTTGGGACGAGCTGATTATTTTTCCTTTTCTCAATTATCGTGTTCCCCAAATTACCCAAGCTCTGCTCATGTACCGCTACCGCCGCTTGCATGAAGCCCGCCGGGCCGCCCAGGCGCTGGGCTATAAAGGGGCCCTGTATCCCTGGCAAAGCGGCAGCAATGGCCGGGAAGAGTCCCAGCAGCTTCATCTCAATCCCCGCTCGGGGCGCTGGCTCCCCGATCATTCTTATTTGCAGCGGCATATCAATGCCGCCATTGTTTACAATATCTGGCAGTATTTTCAGGTGACGGGCGACCTGGATTTTCTCGCCTGCTATGGGGCGGAAATGATTTTGGAAATCGCCCGTTTCTGGGCCAGCATCGCAACCTATAATGAAACCTTAGATCGGTATGAAATTCTGGGAGTCATGGGTCCCGACGAATTTCACGATGCTTACCCAGAAATGGGGAGCCCTGGCCTCAATAACAATGCCTACACCAACCTCATGGCGGTATTCGTATTTAATAAAGCGCTGGAACTCTTTCAACTGCTCCCTGCGCAAGCGTGCCAGCAACTCTGTGAAAAACTGACTATCGAAGAATCGGAGAAAGCCCGTTGGAGAGACCTTAGCGGTAAAATGCGAATAGTATTTCATGACGATGGAATCATTAGTCAGTTCGAAGGCTACGGGGAGTTAGCGGAATTCGATTGGGAAAGCTACCGCGAGAAATACGGTAATATTCAGCGCCTGGATCGCCTGTTGGAGGCAGAAGGCGATACCGTCAACCGCTATAAAGCCTCCAAGCAAGCGGATGTGCTCATGCTATTTTACCTTTTTTCCGCGCCGGAGTTAGGCGAGTTATTCGAGCAACTCGGCTATATTTTTAAGCCAGAAGATATCCCCAAAAACATTGATTATTATCTCCAGCGGACCTCCAATGGTTCCTCCTTAAGCTGGATCATCCACGCCTGGGCCGCTACCCGCCGAGACCGAAAACACTCCTGGCAACTCTTCCAGGAAGCACTGAAGACGGATGTGGCGGACATTCAGGGAGGGACCACACCTGAAGGCATCCACCTTGGCGCCATGGCAGGCTGCATCGATCTGGTGCAGCGATGTTACACGGGACTAGAGGCGAGAGGCCAAGTGCTGCGCTTCAACCCTTGCTTCCCAGAGGAGCTAAGGCAACTTCACATGCATCTACACTACCGGGGACACTGGCTAGAGCTAGACATTTCACGGGAGAAATTAAAGATAGAATCCCTGACCTGTGGAGCAGCGCCCGTGGAAATAGAGGTCAAGGGGGATCGCTTCTCGTTTAAAGAGGGTAAGGTTAAAGAGATCGAGCTAAATTAATATTGCAACCTTATTTCTTTCGTAGAGTCTCAGATAAGGGCATGACTGAAAAAATAAAGACAAGGGAACAATTCCTTACTCATGGCTTGATGGTGCTATGCCTAGTGGTCCTTATCGGCCTGCGCCCCGCTCTGGCCCTAGAAGCAGGCAAGGCTCCTGCCAAGGCAACCTTCGCGGGAGGGTGCTTTTGGTGTATGGAGCCGCCTTTTGACAATCTCGAGGGCGTTATTTCCACCACTTCCGGCTACATTGGCGGCCACATGAAAAACCCTACTTATGAAACCGTCTCTGGGGGGAAAACGGGACATGCGGAAGCCGTCCAAATCAGCTATGATCCCAACCAGATCAGCTATGCTGAATTACTCGCTATCTTCTGGCGTAATATTGACCCCCTTGCAGAAAACCGACAATTTTGTGACCACGGCAGCCAATACCGGTCCGCCATTTTCTACCACAACGAAACCCAGCAACGGCTGGCGGAAGAATCGAAAGCTCAATTAGCCCAATCCGGCCGCTTCAATCAACCCATCGTGACGGAAATTAAACTCGCCACCCAATTTTACCCTGCCGAAGCCTATCATCAGAATTATTACCAGAAAAATCCGATCCGCTATAAGCTGTATCGTTTTGGTTGCGGCCGGGATCAGCGTCTCCAAGAACTTTGGGGCGATGCTAGCTAAAGAGCATGGAGCTAACAGGCAATATCGCATGGTTTCCCAAATCCACCAATGGCCTGGCCTGCATTATCTTCTGGGGGAGCCCTACCACAATATCCTAAACGCCTATTCAATTTTCACGTAGCCTGCTATTCTTAGCGGATTTACTATCAAAATCCACTGCAATCTTACCTAGTTGCCCTGATACATTCAGTTTTGACGCAAAGAGAGCGAAATAATTAAATTATAGATTGAGTATATAAAGTATTTTTTGCTTCTTTCATAATGCGCTTTGAAAGAATATGAAATAAAATTAAAATGCTTTAAATCCAAGGGTACGAAAAGATTTAGGAGCCAAATGGGAAAAGAACTTAGACGCGTCGTTATTACTGGATTGGGAATCATCTCCAGCATTGGCAATAACAAAGAGGAAGTCCTGGCGGCTTTGAAAACCGGCCGCTCAGGAATTGAATTCCATCAAGAATATGCGGATCTGGGTTTGCGCAGCCAAATTCATGGCTCGGTGGACATTGATATTGAGGCGCTTATCGACCGTAAAATTCGCCGCTTCATGGGGGATGGGGCAGCCTATAATTACCTGGCCATGGAGCAGGCAATCGCTGATTCGGGGCTGACTCCAAATCTGGTTTCCCATCCTCGCAGCGGGCTGATTATGGGCTCCGGCGGTCCCTCCACCAAGAATCTGGTAAGCGCGGCGGACACCCTGCGGGAAAAAGGAATCCGCCGGGTAGGACCTTACATGGTTCCCCGAACCATGTGCAGCACGAACTCCGCCTGTCTGGCAACGCCCTTCAAAATCAAGGGCATCAATTATTCCATCAGTTCCGCCTGCTCGACCAGCGCCCACTGCATTGGCAACGGGATGGAGCAAATTCAGCTTGGCAAGCAGGATATTATTTTTGCCGGCGGAGGGGAAGAACTCCACTGGACCCTGACCCATTTATTCGATGCCATGGGGGCTTTGTCTTCTAACTTCAACGAGACCCCCCACAGGGCCTCCCGCCCCTACGACAAGAATCGGGATGGTTTTGTCATTGCGGGCGGCGGCGGCGTAGTGGTACTAGAAGCCCTGGAACACGCCGAAGCCCGGGGGGCAAAAATTTACGCGGAAGTGACCGGCTACGGCGCCACCTCCGATGGTTACGACATGGTCGCTCCCTCGGGTGAAGGCGCTGTCCGCTGCATGCAACAGGCCCTTGCCACCGTGGAGACACCTGTGGGCTATATTAATGCCCATGGCACCAGCACTCCCACGGGCGACATTAAGGAATTAGAGGCCATCCAAGAAGCCTTTGCCGAGCGGAAAGAAGGTATTCCCCCCATCAGCGCTACCAAATCCCTTACGGGCCACGCCCTGGGCGCTGCGGGAGTCAATGAGATTATTTATTCACTGCTGATGATGGAAGAGGGCTTTATCGCCGCCTCGGCCAATATCGACGAGATCGATCCAGGCGCCGAAGGCTTTCCCATCGTAAAAGAGCGGATGGATGGGGTAGAACTTGAAGCTGTCATGTCCAATAGCTTTGGCTTCGGCGGCACTAACGCCTGTTTGGTCTTGGAGCGTTGTCATCATTAAACGAGTTCCCTGGCAATCTATCTACCTTCCAGTTTCTTTTGCTAGAAGCTTAACAGCCTGAAGGCCGATTTTTGAGTACCGGCACACTCGTTCCTAAAACGGGCGCCGCGAATCCGAAATGACTAAGTCAACAGCGCGCAGGCTCGCTGTTAGCATAGCCGCCGTGCTAAGCGTCCTCGGCGTGGGTAGCTATTACCTCTGGCAACAAGAACAGCATCCCCCGGCTCAATTAACGCTCTACGGCAATATTGATATCCGGGAAGTCAACCTGAGTTTTAACGTCCCTGGCCGGATTAAACGCATGCTGGTAGAAGAAGGAGACAAAACCGTCCCCGGACAGCGCCTTGCCGTCCTGGAACAGGATCGCTTCATCGACCGGGTGGCGGCGGCTCGGGCCCAACTGGAAAAGCAGCAGGCAGTAGTCGAGGAACTGGAAACAGGAAGCCGGCCTGAAGAAATCAAAAAGGCTTGGGCGGAAAAAGAGGCCGCCGAAATAGCCTTTAGCAATGCCCAGAGAATCTACAGTCGCCGCTTAACCCTGGTCCACACCGAGGCAGTCTCCGAGGAGACCGCCGATGATGCACGGGAAGTACGGGACCGGGCCGCCGCCAACCTGGAAGCCGCCCGTCAAGTATGGCAACTTGCGGTTAAAGGGCCGCGTCAAGAAGACATTCAAGCCGCCCAGGCGGAAGCACGGGCCCTTGCGGCAGCGCTGGCCCTGGCCCAGGAAGATCTGAAAGACACTGAAATTCAGGCTCCGGCAGCGGGGACTATCCGGGTACGGATTCAGGAGCCAGGGGCCATCGTGACTCTGGGCGAGCCCGTCTATTCCCTTGCCCTCAAAAATCCGGTATGGGTACGGGCTTATGTTTCGGAACCTAATTTGGGGCGGATTTACCCTGGTATGCCAGTGGAAATATTTACGGACAGCTACCCTGAATACCCCTTTCAAGGCCAAATCGGCTTTATTTCACCTACTGCCGAATTCACGCCAAAAACCGTTCAAACGCCCGCAGTGCGAACCAGTCTCGTCTATCGTTTTCGGGTTATTATTGCTAATCCCGATGAGAGATTGCGTCAAGGAATGCCAGTTACCCTCATCATCCATTTAAAAAAGCATCCAAAGAGCCATTCCTAAATGGCTTGCGCCCACGCTGTGGTCAAAATCAAGAGGGTAAGCAAGACCTTCGCCACGGTCACGGGGTCCTTGACCGCTATCGCTGAATTAAGCGCCACTTTTCCCGGCACCGGGATCACCAGCCTGGTGGGACCCGACGGGGCGGGCAAAACCACCCTGATGCGATTAATTGCCGGGCTACTGCTACCTTCCAAAGGGATCATTCAGGTGCTGGGCCAGAATACCGCCAACCAAACGGTCAAAATTCACCAGCAGATTGGCTATATGCCCCAAAACTTCGGACTCTATGAAGAACTCACAGTGGGGGAGAACCTTAACCTCTATGCTGATCTCCAGGGCCTGGGGGGCCCGGAACGGCAGCAACGATTTAAAGAACTGCTCCGCTTTACCGGACTAGCGCCTTTCCAAACCCGGCCCGCCGGCAAACTTTCAGGAGGAATGAAACAAAAGCTAGGACTCGCCAGCACCTTAATCCGCCCACCTCGCCTCCTGCTACTCGATGAACCAAGCGTGGGCGTAGACCCCCTCTCCCGCCGCGAACTTTGGAATATTGTCCGGACCCTGATCAGTGAGGGCATGGCCGTTCTGTGGAGCACCGCTTATTTGGATGAAGCGGAACGCAGCGATAGGATGATTGTGCTTGACCAAGGCCGGAAGATCTACGATGGAACGCCCCAGGACTTCATCGCGCCCCTGGAGGGCCGGAGCTTTCGCCTGTCTGCCCCCCAGGGGAAGCTACGCGCTCTTCAGCGCCAGGCGCTGGCACAAGAGGGTATCGTAGATGCGGCACTGAGTGGTCAAACCTTGCGCCTAGTGACCGCCAGGGAGGCGGGAAAACCGCGCCTTGAGGATCTTACCGGGGCAGCGGAAATCAAGGCTGTCCCGCCGTGCCTGGAGGATGCTTATATAGCCGCACTCCAACCCCAAAGAAACACTGGACCCATGGTCGGCAAAATCCAGTTGGCCAGCAATCATAGGCCACACAAGACGGAACAAGCCCCTATTCAGGTCAAGGATCTTACCCGCCGCTTCGGTGCTTTTACAGCCGTTAACAAGGTCAGTTTTTCGGTGCGGCGCGGCGAGATATTCGGTCTTCTCGGGCCTAATGGCGCTGGCAAATCCACCATTTTTAAAATGCTCGCGGGTCTTTTGCCTCCCACCGAAGGAGAAGCTTTGGTAGCCGGTGTGGACTTGCGCCGGGCCGCCGCCAAGGCGCGAGGCCGTATCGGCTACATGGCCCAGCATTTCTCCCTTTATGCCGCCTTGTCGGTCCAGCAAAATCTGCGCTTTTTTGCCGGGGTTTACGGACTCAGGGGCCGCCGGCGCCAGGAACAGATAAAAATCTTCTCCAAAGCCCTTGGCCTCGCCCCCTTGGCGGATCAGACCAGCGGTTCCCTGCCCTTGGGCTATAAGCAGCGGCTTTCCCTGGCCTGCGCCATCATGCATGAACCGGAGATCCTGTTTTTGGATGAACCCACTTCCGGGGTGGACCCCCTTACCCGGCGGGAGTTCTGGCTTCGGATCAATGAAATGGCCGAGCAGGGAGTCACAGTCCTGGTGACCACCCACTTCATGGAGGAAGCCGAATACTGCGACCGGCTCGCGATTATTTACCAAGGGCAATTAATCGCCCTGGGCTCCCCGGATGCGCTCAAGGGAGAGCAGGCAACTCCGGAGTGCCCTGAGCCCAGTATCGAGGAAGCTTTTATCCACTTGATTGAAGCCCGGCAGCCAGGCTAGCCCCATGCCTCAATCCCCCACCACGCCTTCTCATCCACCTCCCTATCTCCGGTTACAGCGGTTGCGGGGGCTGGTCATCAAGGAAACCCGGCAAATCCTGCGCGACCCGAGCAGCATCGGCATTGCCTTTGTCCTGCCCGCGATTTTATTGCTGCTGTTCGGTTATGGAGTCTCCCTAGATGCCAAGCATGTCCAAATTGCGCTGGTAGTAGAGCAGCCCACCGACACCACCGCCCGCTTTACCGCTTTCTTCATGAGCTCGGAATACTTCAAGCCGGTTTTCCTGCCTCAGCGCCAAGCTGCCGAGAAGGCCCTGCTGGCAGGAGAAGTGCGAGGCATGGTGGTGCTCCGAGAAAACTTTGCCAAGCAAATCCACCAGCAGGGGGGAGCGCCGATCCAGGTCATCGTGGATGGCGCCGATGCCAATACCGGGCGCCAGATCCTCGGCTATGTGCGCCGGGTCTGGCAGGACTGGCTCGTCTTGGAAGCCCGCCATCAAGGACTCACTTTCCAACAACCCGTCCACCAGGAGTTCCGGATCTGGTTTAATCCGGAAGTCCGCAGCCAAAATTTTCTGGTTCCAGGGTTGATGGCCATCATTATGACTCTCACCGGGGCCTTGCTTACGTCCTTGCTGGTGGCCCGGGAATATGACCGGGGCACTATCGAATCCCTTATGGTGACCCCTGTGACCCCTAACGAGTTGCTCCTGGGTAAATTGATTCCCACCTTCATCCTTGGGATGGGCGGCATGGCCCTGTCCTTTGCCCTAGGGGTAGGATTATTCGAGGTTCCCTTCCGCGGCTCCCTGTGGGTCCTTTTTGTCACTGCGGCGCTGTTTATGCTAGCGACTTTGGGGATGGGATTGCTCATTTCGACCCTGGCCAAGGACCAGTTCGTGGCGGGTCAGATTGCCATCATGGTGACTTTTCTCCCGGCTTTCCTGCTCTCGGGCTTTATTTTCAACTTGGCCAGTACGCCCTCCTGGATTCAAGCGGTTTCCTATCTCATCGCCGCCCGTTATTTCATTGAGATTCTGAAAACACTGTTTCTTGTGGGGAACATCTGGAACGTCATCGTTCCCAATGGAGTTGCGCTCTTTTTAATGGCGGGCGTCTTGCTCACCCTGAGCCGGGTACTCACCCGCAAACGGCTGGATTAAGGGGACCATGTGGGGCCGCATTAGCGCATTAATTATCAAAGAATTTTTGGCAACCTTGAAGGACAAAAGAAGCCGGGGGGTAATCATAGCTTTACCTTTTTTCCAACTGCTCGTCTTCCCCCATGCCACCACCTTGGATGTGACCTCTATCCGGCTTGCCGTCTTAAATAAAGACAGCGGTACTTTGGGGCGGGATCTAGCGGCGCGCTTTACCGCCGGGCAAGGTTTTAGGCTGGTGGCAACGCTCACCCATGATGCTGGAATCACCCCGCTGGTGAAGGCCGGGAAGGTGGATCTGGTGCTCCACATCGGCGAGAATTTTTCCCAGAATTTAAAACAAGGACTCTCTGCTCCGGTGCAATTGATTGTGGATGGCCGCAATTCCAATACGGCTTTGATTCTCCTGAATTACACCAGTCAAATTGTGGCTGACTTTAATCGGGAAATGGCCCGCCAGCCTTTGCCGGCCCACCTGGTGGAACGGGCCTGGTTCAATCCCAACCTCTTGAGCTTTTGGTCCATGCTCCCCGGTTTTCTCGCCATTATTACCCTGGTCGCGACCCTTTCCATTACCGGTTTTGCGGTGGCCCGGGAAAAAGAGGTTGGGACCTTCCAGCAGCTCTTGGTCACCCCCCTGCGCCCCATGGAGATCGTGATCGGCAAAACCATACCGGCGCTGATTATTGGCCTGGGGGAAAGTATCGTCATCCTTTTGATAGCGGTCTATGGCTACGAAGTGCCCTTGATTGGAAATTTACTGTTTCTGTACCTAAGTCTCTTTTTCTTTCTGCTTTCCAGTATCGGGACCGGATTGATGATCTCCTCCCTCGCCAGAACCCAGCAGCAAGCCCTATTAGGGGCTTTCTTTTTTATCGTTCCTACCGTAATTCTTTCAGGCTTTGCTTCTCCTATTGCCAATATGCCCGAATGGATTCAAATCCTGACCTATCTCAATCCCATGCGTTATTTTCTTGAAATTTCCCATGGCATTTTTCTCAAGGACGCGTCGGCCGAATTCGTCTTGGCACGGGTTTGGCCCATGGCTCTCATCGCCTCAACCGCTTTATTGCTTGCTGCCTGGCTATTCCGCCGCCGGCTTTATTGAGAAAAATGCGGTCCCATTCCCTCGCTTATCTTTCACTTTGGAGTTTCTCCGTCTTCCGTAGAGTCCGATAGGTCACCACGCCCCTTAAAGGATTGGGCCTCGAGGTAAATACGCTTGATTTCCGGATACGCTTGGCGGATCTTCATCTCCAGGCGATCAACAGCATTCTCGAGCTCTGCCACTGATAGATTGGGGCGGAACTTGATATCCAGATTCAGCAACACTTGGTCGGGTCCAAAATGCATCGTAAGCGGGCGGCGTAAATCCGCTACCGCCGGATCGGTGTTGGCGATCTCGTGAATGTGTCGCACAATTTGCGGGTCGGCGCTTTCTCCAACAAGCAGATGCTTACCCTCGTAAATCAGAAACAGTGCCACAGCCGCTAGGATGAGACCGATAACGATAGAAGCGGAACCATCGAAATAGTGATTATTGAGCGTGTGCCCTAAATAAACGCCTAAAAAAGCGACCACCACGCCCGCCAATGCGGCTGAATCTTCGCAAAACACCGTGAATACAGACGGATCCTTGCTGATTCTAAGCGCTTGCCAAAAGCTTCTGTCCCGGTTTTTACTAGCCAAAAGCTCTTTCAGAGCAATGATCCACGAGATGCCCTCTGCGACAAAGGCAATGCCTAAAACGATATAGCTCCAGGTAGGATCGGTTATTTCGGTGGGGTGCAGCAAGTGCGTAATGCCCTCGTAGATGGACATGCCGCTACCGATACCGAATAGGGCAATAGCAACGATCAGACTCCAGAAATAAAGCTCCTTGCCATAGCCGAACGGATGTTGCTCATCGGCCGGCTTATTACTCCTTTTTACCCCGAGTAACAACAGCAATTCATTGCCAGTATCCACCATTGAGTGGATACCTTCAGAGAGCATGGCTGAACTTCCGGAAAAGTAGGCGGCTATAAATTTGGCGACAGCGATAAAAAAATTAGCTGCTATAGCACCATAGATGACCAATAAACGTCCAGAAAGTTGAGAACGCAAAATCAATGCCTCCGCTTGGAATCAGTTTTTGATGGGTCCATTATGGGCGTGGCCGCCTGCGGCCTTGATCGTCTCGATCTTGTCCGCCATGGGCCTAACCGCCGGTCGCGAAGCCGGGAAAGAGAGCCATGCCGCCGTCCACGAACAGAGTCGTGCCGGTGACGTAATCCGAGGCATCGGAGCTGAGCCAGACCACCGCTCGGGCGATGTCATCTGGCTCGCCGATTCGTTTGTAGGGCACCAGCTTCATCAGATCAGCATAGGCTTCAGGCGTGCTCCAGGCGGCAGTATTGATAGGCGTGCAAACGCACCCGGTCCGATGCCATTGACGCGGATGCGCAGCGGCGCGAGCACACGATCCAGTAGAGCTTAAAGGGTCCGATCAAATGACACAGTTGTGGCCAGGCCGCACGCTATGAAAACGAAGCTCGGACGATCAAGCACTTGGTCGCGGGATACCAACGAAGCGGACATGGAATGGAACATCTCAACGACGCCGAAGTCACAAATCTATCACATTATACCGTCGGTTCGGTATAAGGCGATACTGCAATTTCCGATAGATCCGACGACTAAAACCGTTATGTAGCCCGCGAGCGACTTAGCGTACGATTTTTCCCGAATTCCCCGATCGCCCCTATTTCAGGAAGCAAAGCAGGGCGCTACGTCAGGCCAGTTCGATGCGCATGGTACAGCCGGCAGCGGAGGCGGCGTGCTGCACGGTATCGAGCTGTACCTTCTCGTTGTTCGGGTCCAGCAGACGATCAAGCTGGGTACGACTGGTCTTCATAGGCGCGCCATGGCGGTCTTGGTGAGTCCCTTGGCCTCCATGGCTTCGGTAATCTGCTAGGTTAGCATACGCTTGAGGGCGTGGGTGGTGGCTTCCTCAAAAATGCCTTCCTCCTTCAGGAAGTCATCGAAGGAAGAACCGATGTGTTTGAGGGCCATTACGCCCATAAATACCCGCATGCCGCCTCACGGCTGGAAGCAGTCAAACGGGTACGCTTTCTCAACGGGCAGCGCAGGATGTGCGCCCGCGTCCACAGAGTGCAAATACATGGCTGGTCCCCGCAGGATACCCCGGGAATAAGCCTGGATCAGGGGCTCAGCACCGTCGTTGCAATCCAGAAATAGACCAACACACCGACTGCATCCGATATCGTTGTGACCAGCGGCGCACTTGCCGTTGCCGGGTCAAGCCGCAGGCGGCTGAGCAGAAAGGGCAGTGACATGCCCGCCAGGCTGCCAACAATGACGACTAGTAGCATGGTCAACCCTACGACTAGCGCGATCTCGGAATCGCCGCGCAGCAACCCAACCGGGAAAACAAGTAGCGCCATCGTCGCCCCCAGCGCGAGCGCAATCAACAGTTCACGCAGGATCAGGTCGCGCCAGTCCTTCAGCGCCACGTCGCCCGTAGCCAGCGCCCGCACCATCAGGGTTGCCGACTGTGACCCAGCATTGCCGCTGCTATCAATTAACAGCGGAAGAAAAAATACGAGCGATACATAGGCCAGGATCGTATCCTCGAAGAATGCGATCCCCGCGCCCGAAAACAGATTTCCAAACACCAGCAGCGCAAGCCAGAAAATCCGTTTCCTGTAAAGCACGCCCATGCTGGCCTCGCGCACGCTTTGTGAAAACGGGAGGACAGTAGCAATCTTGTGGAAATCCTCAGTCGTTTCCGCCTGCATCGCGTCGGCGGCATCGTCATGGGTGACGATGCCGACCAACCTGCCGTCCTCATCAATCACCGGCAGCGCCAATAGATCATAACGTTCAATCATCCGCGCGACATGCTCTTGATCGCTATCTAGCGCGACGGACACCGGAGCATGGTCCATGATCTCTTCAATCCGCGTATCGGCGGCGGCCAGAATGAGTTGGTGCAGCCGGATGGAGCCGATCAGGTGGCGCTCGCGATCCAGGATATAGGACCGGTAGATGGTTTCCTTCTCGGGTGCTTCGCGCCGCAACAACTCAATTGCCTCATGGGCCGTCATATCAGCGGCAAGCGTGGCATAGTCCGAGGTCATAATCGCCCCGGCGGTGCCTTCAGCATAGGCTGACAGACGACGAATATCCTCGCGCTCTTCTTGCGCCAGGCCGCGCAGCAGCCACTGTTGTTCCTTCGGCGTTAAATGATTGAACAAATCGGCGCGGTCATCCGCATTCATCTGGGTGACAATTTCCGCCAGGTCGCGCCGGTCCAGCCGGCGCGCAAGCGCTACCTGCGTATCCGGTTGCAGGTAGCCGAACGTCTCGGTCCGCCGCGGCAAGGGTAGCGCAAGAAGCTGTTCCTGCGCCTCCTCGCATGGAATTTCCTCCAGCCAAGCAGCTAGATCGACCGCATACGCCGTCTCAATGAAATCACGGAGTGTCCCAGGCGCAGCATGGGCCTTAGGGATCGCATTGCTTGGGTTCTCTTCATTCTTTCTCATCCAGATACCACCGCTGCGGAGCAAAGAGACAGAAACTGCAACATTGGCAACTCGACATCTGATGCGCGGACCCTATAGACCGCCGGAATAAACCTTCAAAGACTAATCAAAAACGATAGATGGCGGCGGCGCCAGTCTGTGTTGGCATTCGTTCACTGGGGACGATCACAACTTCGCCGCTGGTCTTGAGCACATGCTCGCCGAGATCATCGAGCACATCGTCAATTTCCGGGTTACTCAAATTATCAGTGGTAATTTGACCGCTTGTGGCATCAATATAACCGGGAATTAAACGGTCGGCCTCGATCAATAACGTTGCAATCCGCCCGGCGATGGCGGCCGTGGCGATCTCGCTAAGGTCATCCGCGCCCTGCCCCTTTGCAGCCGCCGCGCCAAACGATTCCACCAAACCGGCTAGCCGCTCAAGGTAATAGGGCTGCACCAATTGCCATGCGCGTTCACGCAACGCATCAAGCGATAACGCCTCTGGGTTAGTGTTAATACCTTCGCTCATTAGCAAAGGATTACTGCTAATGGCGCGAAACAGATGATGGTGCTGAGGTAGCGCCGCCAGTATTAGGCGCTGTCCCAATGGTTGGGAATAATGCTTCAGCACTACTTCATCCACAGCGCGAAAAAATAGTTGGGTGTTGCGATCCTCAACATCTTGCTTTACATCGGTGCCGTGCCGCGCTGCGGCACCGGGCCGCCCAGCAGAGCTGTATGCGCGGTGAGCGCCTTCACGATCACCCTCATCTTTGCCTTGTTGTTCATCGATCACTTGCGCCGCGCTTTCAATGAGCTGAATCTCATCCAGCGCATCGCGATTGCCCTCGAACATCTTGAACGCGTGCCGGCTCAAACCAAGAATCTGGTAGCGATCGGCCGATTGCACAATGCGCATGAGCGGCTTGGTATGAAAGCTGTCGGCGACAACCGATAGCTCGACAACTGGCCGCTGCAGTCTATACACGCGGAACAGCCCAGGCGCACTCAGCACCGCCAGCCCGTCTGCGGTATGATTCCAGAAAGACCGATCTTCGGCTAAGTCCTCAAATGGGCGCAGTAGCGCCGTAATATCACGAGACGGATACTTCTTGCGCAGGGATTCCTCCATTTCCTTCACCAGATTGCGGAAGCGGATCGGGTCCTGGGTGTTTTCAGGATGCTGTCGGTGCGTCGGCTGATAGAGCGAGAGACAAGGCGGCTCGTGCTTGTCCAGCAAAATAGCTGGGTAATCTTGCGTTAATGAGTTCATTGTCGTAGACCTCCAAATAAGTGCTTGTAAAACAGGGTAAAAGCGCGAGAGTTAATTCAACTACGGAATAATTTAGGATTTCGTTCGATAAATCTATCGAGCCAAATGTCGAACAGTGAGCGCTCCCGTCGTTTCATGCTCCACCAGCCGAAACCACTTATTGTGAGCGCGCCCAAGGCGTCGACTATCAGGTCCCACATTGTATCAGTTAGCCCTGAAGGATCGCCCATCATGGGTTTTTGCATATTCGTGCCGAGAACCTGATCGCAGATGAATTCAAATATCTCCTAAACAGCGCCAACGGCAACTGCAAAAGCAAATGCAAACAAGGTGACGAATCCCGGGCGCATATTAATATCGATGCGTTTATTCTCATTTAACACATAGACCAGCAAAAAACCAAGGAGACCCAACAACAAACCTGAAGTTGTGTGCAGGGCAATATCCCACCACCAGAAGCGTTCATAATAACTCTGGAACTCTCCTAGGAAGAGTGCGGCAAATACAAACCAGATTGCCAAAACCTCGAACTCTGGCGAGATACGAACAGGCAACCGGGGACCGAGAATCTCTGGCGCGCAGGTAATGGCAATGATTGCCAGCAGCCAGACGCTACTCGCCCACAGACCCTTGGCAAGCAGGAATACCAACTCGACTCCCATGATAGTCTGGAGAATCAACAAGAGCCCTATACGGATACGTGCGGCTACGGTGTTCTTAGTCTCCGAGGAAGAAGGGACGGATGGCGTTGGCTCGTTCACTGCTTATCTCTGCTGGCAACTAATCGGGCAGGTTTTTACAAATACCTCAGGCCGCCAAAAGCTGGCGCAGCACCATCTGCAGGATACCACCATTGAGGAAGTATTCGATTTCGGCCGGCGCATCGATCCTCACCGTGGTGTCAAACGCCACTTGAGATCCATCTTGCCGGGTTACCGATACCTTTGCGCTTTGCCGTGGCTCGATGCCGTCGCCGATGCCAGCGATGGAAAAAGTCTCGAAGCCGGTCAAGCCGAGGGACTTCGCTGAGTCGCCATCCTTGAACTGCAAGGGAAGCACGCCCATACAGACAAGGTTGCTGCGGTGGATACGCTCGTAGCTCTCGGCGATAACCGCTTTGACGCCGAGTAACGCGGCGCCCTTGGCCGCCCAGTCGCGCGAGCTGCCCGAACCGTATTCGCGCCCGGCGATAACCACCAGGGGCGTGCCCTCTTGCTCGTAGCGGACTGCGGCGTCATAGATGCTCATCTTCTCGCCGCTGGGCACATGTACGGTCCAGGGACCCTCAGCGCCAGGCACCATGGCGTTGCGTAATCGGATGTTGCCGAAAGTGCCGCGCATCATGACTTCGTGATTGCCGCGCCGTGAGCCAAAGCTGTTGAATTCGGCCGGTGGCACACCATGCTCGAGCAGATATTGTCCCGCAGGCGAATCGTCGCTGATAGCACCGGCCGGCGAGATATGGTCAGTGGTGATTGAGTCACCCAGCACGGCCAGGGCCCGCGCTTCTTCGATATCCGTCACTGGCGTCGGCGTGTCCGCAAAATCGATGAAAAAAGGGGGCTCGCGCACGTAGGTCGATTCGCCGCTCCAATCGAACAAGGTGCCGGTAGGTGCAGGCATGCTTTTCCACTTCTCATCGCCCTCGAAGATACGTCCATACTCCTTATCAAACTGATCCGCGGACACCGACGAGGCGATCATCGCTTCGACTTCCTCTGCGCTCGGCCAGATGTCCTTCAGGTAAATCGGCTTGCCGTTCCCATCCTTGCCCAGCGGGTCTTTGGACAGGTCGCACAGCACCGTGCCAACCAGCGCGTAGGCGACCACCAACGGCGGCGAGGCCAAGTAACTCGCTTTCACCTGGGCGTGGATGCGGCCCTCGTAGTTACGGTTACCCGACAACACGGCGGCCACTGCCAGGTCCTTGTCAGTGACGGCCTTGGCAACTTCTTCGGGCAATGGACCGGAATTGCCGATGCAAGTGGTGCAGCCGTAACCGACCAGGTTGAAGCCCAGCTTCTCCAGATACGGCATCAGACCGGCCTTGTTCAGATAATCGGTGACGACACGCGACCCTGGCGCCAGCGAGGTCTTCACCCAGGGCCGGGATTGCAAGCCAGATTCGACCGCCTTGCGGGCCAGCAGGCCAGCGGCGATCATCACCGAAGGGTTTGAGGTATTGGTGCAACTGGTAATGGCAGCGATGACAACTGATCCATGGGTCACCGATGCAGCGGCATTGGGCTGGTGCAGATGCTCCGCTGGACCCTCGCAGGTCCGGCCCTCCTCGGGGGGGCCGCCCTCGGCGATCAGGCGGGCGATCGCTTTGGCACTCACCTCGGTCTTCACGCCTTCGATAACGGACTTGAAGGACTGCCTGACGTCGGCCAGGGCGACACGATCCTGGGGCCGCTTCGGTCCAGCCACACTCGGCTCGACCTTACTCAAGTCAAAATCAAGGACTTCGCTAAAGTTTGGCTCGACGTCGTTGTCGGTCCGGAACAAGCCCTGTTCGCGTGTGTAGCGCTCGACCAAATCAACATTGGCGCCGCGCCCGGTCAAGCGCAAGTACTCCAAAGTGTTGAAATCGACGGGAAAAAGCGTCGCCGTGGCACCGAATTCGGGGGACATGTTCGACAGGGTGGCGCGGTCCGCGATGCCCAGGCTGCTCAGCCCGGAGCCGAAAAACTCGACGAACTTACCCACCACGCCGTACGCCCTGAGCATTTGCGCCAGGGTGAGAACAAGGTCGGTGGCCGTTGTGCCCGGGGGCAACGCTCCCCGCATCCTGACGCCGAGCACAATGGGTTTGGGCAAGAACATCGGCTGACCAAGCATGGCCGCCTCGGCCTCAATGCCGCCAACTCCCCAGCCCAGCACGCCGAGACCATTGATCATCGGCGTGTGCGAATCCATGCCGACCAGGGTGTCGGGAAAAACCCAACCGTCGCGTGCGATAACGACACGCCCAAGGTGTTCCAGGTTGACCTGATGGCAGATACCCATGCCAGGCGGCACCACCCGGAAACCGTCGAAGGCTTGCTGGGCCCAGTTAAGTAGCGCGTAACGTTCCCGGTTACGACGATACTCCCATTCAAGGTTGGCGGCGTAGGCATCGGCGCTACCGAAACGGTCGACCTGAACCGAGTGGTCAATAACCAGATCTACGGGGACAAGCGGATTGACCCGCTTGGGATCGCCGCCTGCCCGGGCCATTGCACTGCGCATGGCGGCAAGATCGACCACGGCTGGAACGCCGGTGAAGTCCTGCATCAAAACCCGCGCTGGCATGAAGGCGAGGGACGCAGCAGCGCCATTCGGCCAATGGGCGAGCCCTTCGACATCGGCTTGTGATACGTCCCTGCTTCCGACTCTTCGGGCAATATTCTCCAGCAAAATTTTGACGGTGTGTGGCAGCCGCGCTACATCCGCACCGGTTTTATCGGCCAGCTTTGTGAGACTCACGTAAGAGGCGGCTCCGGACGCAGTCTTTAGCGTCGCTGTAATGCCAAATGGATCGTTGGTCATGATTTGTCTCCTTGCCTGGTGCCAGTGTTGCTTGCGGTAGTTTTGAACAAACACAGCCGGGGTCTCACCTTGCCGAAAACTGCCTTCAAAAGTTGATAGCAAGCCACGCCTAAAAATGAAGAAATGCCATAGCACATGAGCGGTGCATTTTCGTTCATGGTGCCCAGAATGTTTTCATCGCCTGAAAATTGGCCTGGATATCACCTTGACCCGTGCGTATCCACCCAATAACAATGTTAAATCCATGCGCAGCAAATACCCGCAATAGTTTACTGAGTTATTAAAAAACGATGGTTTTATTACCATGGACCAGTACCCGGTCTTCCAGGTGGCTGCGCACCCCACGAGCCAGCACCAGTTTTTCCACATCTCTTCCCAGGCGAATCATATCCTCTACGGTATTGTGATGGGTTATACGCATCACATCTTGATCGATGATAGGGCCAGCATCTAGCGCCTCGGTCACATAGTGACAGGTGGCCCCGATAAGTTTGACACCACGCTCACTGGCCTGGTGATAAGGTTTTGCCCCCACAAAGGAAGGCAGAAAACTATGATGGATGTTAATAATACGATTTTGATAGGTATCACAGATATCTCCCGGTAAAATTTGCATGTAGCGAGCAAGCACAATGAGATCCGCCTGATTGTCTTCAACAAGCTGAATAATTCTCTCAAAAGCATTTTCTTTACTTTTTCTAGACGTAGGAACAAAGTGATAGGGTGCGCCATAGGCATCCACTAACCGCTTCAAATGCTCATGATTAGAGATAACGCAGCGAATATCGCAATAAAGTTCTTTACTATGCCAGCGGTGCAATAGATCAACCAAGCAATGGGATTCTCGACTAGCCATTAACACTATGCGTTTCTTCATACTGGAGTCAAAAAGACTCCATTTCATCTTGTATTTTTCAGCAATAGGCGAAAATTTATCTTTAAAAGCCTTGATACCAAAAGGTAAAGAGCTACTCCTGATACAGTGGCGCATGAAGAACCAACCTGATACTGGATCGGAATAGTGACTAGCCTCGTTTATCCAACCGCCATAAGAAGCGATAAACGAGCTGACCTCCGCTACAATACCCACCCGATCGGGGCAAGAGATAATCAAACGAAATTCACTATCCATAAGAAACTCTAAGGTGGAAAGAACACATTACAACCTTCCTCTAATACCAAACGAATCAAGTATCCGCCCCCCGCAGGGGCGGTTTTGGAATAACCTCTCAAAGGGAATAAAAATATCTTGCCCCAAAAGGGGCAAGGGATGGCTGTCCTCCAAATAAGCATTCCTCTCTCTCGCCTCGACGCTCCTTGTTCTCTTGATATTTCACGTTATTTGAAAAAAAGGATTGGAGAAATGCAATGCCACTTGGGTACACCCCATACTCTCGGTCCAGGTTAGTTATTTATTATCTGTACCTTGATCCATTTAGCCACCGCTTTATCCTCAGTAGAATAAATTTTTATCTCAGCTTTTAAGCCTTTCTTAAGATCAGTCAAAGATCCCTCCATGTTTTTGGCCTTGATTTGCGACCGATCTAACCATATCTTAGTATCATCGGTTACTTTATAAGCATGGCTCTCTGAATTCGCGCTGATAGTAACTATCTTTTCCTCTTTATCAACGGCGACGATGCTACCAGTAGCCGTATATTTTTCATCCATCCCTAGTGCATAGTTTATGGGAATAAATTTCTCGTATCTTTCGTGACTTTCTCCCTGTGACAAAGGAATAGAGAGTATCAGAAATATAGCTATTCCAAGGCAAGATAATTTTTTCAACATAACCTCATCTCCAGTATAGTTAGGCTGCTTGTCAAAGGTAGGTAGCCTAAGGCGATCCAACGAGATCATGGCGGGCATTTGTTAGTTTACCGATTGCATCCACCAGAAGGTGCTTGAAGGCGGCATTATGCCTTACTTGATCGATCAGATTATAGGCTGAGTTAAGATCGGTAATGGCTTGCGGATACAAATCGCTCTCTTCCAATACCATAACAGCGTCTCCAATTTCAAAGCCAGCAATTCTCAGCTGTTCATCGACATCTCCAAATATCGCGAACTTCCTGCCCATGGCTCCTTCAATCAATTCAATGCTCCAGCGAATATTTTCCAACGCATTGATGACTCGAAGAAAAACCGTAACAGCCGCCACTTGGCTTTCATTTAATTGAATACCGATACCATTGGGATCCCCACTAGCCAGTACCTGGCCCGCCGGGGAATTATTGAAGGCTTTACTATTATAAAAAGCGACGGCCCCTTCGAGGGTATCAATTACATGGTTATGGAAAAAAGGAGCTGTATCGGCTGCCTCCACCAAAGGCGGGGTATTAAAGGTGCCATCCCCTGGGGTTCCCAATCCATCATCAGGCGGCCTCCGTTCACCGCCCATTGCGCTATCAGGCAAATTTTCAACGCCCGTATCAAAATTAGCATTGCCTACATTTTGTCCGCCTAAACGAGCATTAGCCCCTGCATTTTGATGGCAAATATTACATTTTCCCAATGAGTTATCTAAAAATATCTTCTGTCCTTCTTTCGCTACTGCTCCTTTCAGGGAAAGGGGCAGATGTAAATCTTTTTGCCGCCCTAAAGAAAGTTGAAAGGCTTCTAATGCAATAAGTTCGTCTTCGGTTGGGAGTCGGAAATCAACCCCGGGAATTCTATTCAAGGTCTTAGGAAAGTGTTGAATAACTGCCCCAATTGCAAATGATTTCAGCGTACCGTCCCGAGGTGAGCCATCACCAGACCAACCCAGGCGGGGACCTTCTGGGCTAGCTATGGATGTCCGCAGCGCCAACGTGGGAAGCGATCCCCGCAATACAAAAACATTTTCTAAATCCTGAAACCCATCCAAATTCTCTAAAATCAACCCCGAAGAATGCATGAATTCCGGTTTTTCAAAATTTTTACTTAGGCTGGGATTAAACTCGGCAACGAATAAAGGATCGTTAGATGGTAATGCACTAATAAATTCCGGATCAATTGTAAAATTTGCCTCTGCCCTATGGCAGGTACTACAGGTTCTTCCATTGCCACCAAATGTCTCATTAAAAAAGATATCCCTTCCTTGTGCAATAAGTTTTTCTTCGGGTGTAGGGGGAGAAGGCTTAGGAAAATCAGGAGACTTATATTCGCATCCAGCTATAATAAAAAGACTAATCAATAAAAACCCGGCTTGGATTGAAATGAATACACGCAAACAACGAGGTCTAATATCAATATGTCCCATCTTAGATTCCTCTATATTTTTTGTTAATACCTAATAAAGTTTAGTCGCTATTTCTCCTATTGACAGAAAAAAAATACAGGGTAAACTTTCTATAAAATGCACAGTACTTAGCTGAGGAACATGTTATCACCCTCCCCCCCCTTTTTTTAATCTATGCCAACTCATTGACTGGCTTACCCAAGCAGAATTGTATGTGTATTTTTCCGATATTAATAAACTTCGTGTTGCGAGAAGCTAGCACCTTAGCCGATACTATATCCTCCCAAGAAATTAACGGCACCGGGGTGAACAACTTCGTTAGTAAAAAAGAATCTGAAGTCGGCTATCATTTACCTCGGATAATTGCCAATGTGATAGCAGCATCAATGACCGCTCGAAAACCTTTGGCATCTATTCACACCATTTTCCCCATCATCCTCAAACCCAACAAAATTAAATGCGTATTTACTATATCTAAATTTATAAATATTGAGACATTTGTGTTATATTCATTCATACTGTTGTGATGAGATGTTCAATTGATTTGCGCAAACGAGTAATCGATTTTGTAAGGGGCGGTGGAAGCAAGGCGGAAGCGGCCCGGAGATTTCAGGTAGGCCGCGCGAGCATTTATCGCTGGTTGTCGCAGGATGATGCGCTGTGTTACGAGCGTCCCGGCCCTCGCCGTTCACACAAGCTGGACTGGGAGGCTTTACGGGTCCATGTGGAAGACAAGGCTGCTCTCACCTATAAAGAACGCGCCCGGCATTTTGGCGTTTCGTATTACTGTATTTGGCATGCGATGCACAAAATGGGGTTAACCCGTAAAAAAAATGACGGGGTACACGCAGCGCTGTAATATGAAAAGAAAGAGCTTTCTTCGCCTTCGTGAACGCTATCGCCGCCGCGGCAAAAGATTTGTCTATCTTGATGAAAGCGGTTTTGAGCCGGAGGTTTCCCGTCGTTACGCTTACGCTCCAAAGGGGCGGCGTGTTTATGGTCTGATCTCCGGTCATCGCAGACCGCGAACCTCTTTATTGGCCGCCCGTATGGATGAAGGCTTTGAAGCGCCGTTTCTATTTGAGGGAACCTGTAACACGGCTGTGTTCAATGCATGGCTGGAAAAAGAGCTTTGCCCCTTGCTCAACAGCAACCACATTGTCATCATGGATAATGCTCCGTTCCACAAAGCCGTTTCTTCACGTGAAATCATCAAAAAAACAGGGGCGGGAATTTTATTCCTCCCCCCTTATTCCCCTGACTTTAACCCCATAGAAAAAGACTTCGGAAATATCAAAAAAATCAGAGAATACAACGAACATGAAACCCTTGAGAATATCGTTGCAGCGTATCAGTAATTATAGATTTAGCTATAATTGGAGGGAAAGAATCTTGCGGATTCAGGAAGCAAAAATTTTACGGAGTTTTTTATCCTCAAATATTCGCTTGCCTACTTGAAAGCCTAACTCCCGGTAAGCCTCAAATTGGGGCTCGTCGAAAAACTGATCAACCGTACTTTGATTGGGAAATTTGGGATTAGCCCGCCGGTAGGCATAGACATCCTCTGGAAGTCCGGAAAAAACGGAAGCCTTGATATAAAGTAAAGTCCCTCGACTCCCATCCGCGTAGCAAATATTTCCTAGCACTCCCGGCTGAGGAGAAAATTGATTAAGACCCTGAGGTTGTAGCATTTGAGTATCAATATCGATAGCTACACCAAAATCTACCCGAATCTTTTCCAAGGCATTCCCTAAATCATCAAACTTCCAAGCCCGATCTTCAGCCGCATCGGAAAGCACAATATAACGGCATCGGCGCCTCACCAATTCATAAAGACCTAAATTTTCAAAATGGCCTCCGTCGGTCAAATAAACATGCATTTGATTCTCAGCCATTTTAAGGCCAAGCATTTCCCGCAAGGAGTAGACAAACCAATAAGGACGCGACCACCCCTTTATCCTATTGGCAGGCCGCTTTGGATTACGAACCCAATAACCTATCCGTAAGTTCAATAAAGTCATCATAAAAGATAATGGCCGGGATCGAGTTACTCCCGTATTGGGATCGATGGCAGCTCCCGAAATACTAAAGGCGGTGCTCAGATCCATCGTGCCACCCAGGTATTGGGCACTTGGAACATAGCCGGTGGACGGGGCGCCACAAAATAAAGGAGTAAAAATAAAATTATCCCCTCCTCTGATCCGCAGTGCGGGGGTGGAAGAATTCCAGGTCATCATCATAGTATTAATAATTTGGTAGGGGGCTTTGGTTTGGGGAATGTCTTTTAACAAACATGTATTGGGTTCCCTAAAATCAGTGAACCCCACCGGCGGCATAAATGTTTGCATCAGCCGATCCCGGTAATAACGGTGGATAGAGACATAGTTAATATTGGCTAGCACACCAATAAAAAGCGATAAGGCCACGCCTGCCCATAACAATTCCTCTCTCACTACATCACCCTTGTTCACAACGGCATCAGCATCATGGTACATCCATAGCAAAAGACCATAAATTATCAAAGCTAGTCCCACATTTAACAAAACCTTGCGATAGCCCTGAGTCTCGTTTTCCGAATCCCGGCCAATCCAGCCACCCATGAGAGATAGCGCCCCAGCCAGGGAAAAAGAGGTATAAAATTCTTCGATCAAGTCCTTAAAATGACTCTCCAGATAACCATGCAAGAGAGGAATCGTACCGAGCACCGCAAATCCTATTCCAAAAAACAGCATCCGTCCCATCCAGAAATTGCTCCGGCTCCGTACACGGAATCGCTGTAAGCTTCTAACATTAGAAAATAGAGCATAGAAAATGGAAGTGACGCCAAGCAGAGCGAGAGAGGCAAGGCCTGCTCCTAGCAACAGGGTAAAACCATTCCAAGGATAACCTGGAATAACCACTGGGACGGGCAACCAAACCAAGAGCACGGTTATAGTAAAGAAAATCGGAATAATCACCAGCAAGTTAACCAAGGTGCCCCGTATAATAGCCGCTGCCAAGGCCCAAAGATCCACCCCCTCACCCGGCGTGAGGTAAGAGGCGTGCTGACGGAGCCAACTCACGATAGCGCCTGGCGTTTCCCTATTGTCGCGGCGGGAAGCGCCAAAGGGAAAGTCTTGCTTGAGGCAAGACATAAACCAAGTCAGGGAACTGCCAATATAACCTCCGCCCGAGACAGTGGAAAGATAATCCACATGCTTAAGAAAACTGTAGCGATTCATCGCCTGCAATAACCCCAGATTAAAGGTGGCAGAGCGAATCCCGCCACCCGAAAAAGCCAGCCCTACCGCATCTTTTTCTGGCTGGCCTAGAGCAATTCCCGCCTGGCGGCGCCTCTCCCTGATGCGCATACGCTCTTGCTCCAGGATTTGTTCCCACGTTAAAATAGAAGGGTCGTCCTCCAAGGATTCCGCTGTGCCCTGATTTTTCGCTGTGTAGCTCACAAGTTTTCCTCCTAGCTATTTGATGATTTCCGAAGGTTTTAGATACTTGCAGGCTAGCGGACGTCCGTGATTACGCTGATCAATGACCTGCTCTACTGCCATTAGATTCTGCTGGAACCGTTCTACCACGGCCTGCGCCATTATGGGAGTCAGTCGACGGAATACTACCGGCTGACTCCCGAATACTCGATACTTTATTCATACGCACTTACTTCTTCGTCACTCATTTCCAACTCATGCGTGTTCCTACGGGCGCGTTTGGCGTCTTCAAGGATTACATCAGCGGCCTTTTCACCTATCATCATAATAGCCGCAACAGGGAAGAACCCTGGCACGCGTGGAAAGGCACAGGCGTCGACCACCCGCAGGCGCTTCACACCTCGTACGCGAAAACGGCTATCCAGAACGGCTAGGGGATCATCATCGGCCCCGATCTTGGCGGTACACGACGCATGGTGTCCCCATGCCTGGTCTCGGATGTATTGGCTGATTTCCTCATCCGTCTGTATATTACTCCCCGGATGTAGCTCTTGAGACACATGCTGCTTCGCCTGTGGCTCATTGAGAAAGCTCCTCGCGAGCTTAACTCCCTTGACTACGGCTTGTAGATCTTCTTTCCCTCCTTCCTGGAAGTAGTTAAAATTGATTTCCGGCATCTCCCGCGGATTGTTAGACTTTAATGTGACGGTACCCGCAGTGTTATTCGTGTGGGCCTTGAGGATCAACCATGTCCAAGTTCCACCGAAAGGCATTAGCGAGAAATCCGGCACGAAGCCATTAAACGCGGTAGCCTGACCCACCAGAAAGAGATCCGGCAAGGCGCTCCCCGGATTCGACTTTGCGATGCGGCCGTTGTAGGCGGCATTATTAGCATATGGGCCGTAAAAGGGGCTTTGGACGCCTGGCCATTTGCTCCTCAACCAAGTCAGCAAGGTGTGCTCCGGATTCGGCTTTGCGATGCGGCCATTGTAGGCGGCATTATTAGCATACGGGCCGTAAAAGGGGCTTTGGACGCCTGGCCATTTGCCCGTCAACCAAGCCCGCAAACAGGGATCAATCAGCGGGTCAGAGGGGAGACACTCTTTGTATAGGTTCAAGTCCCTCTTGAGCTCTGCGACGACACTGATTTCGTAACGATCCTGCAGGCTCCGACCGACACCTGGCAAGTCAGCCACGGCTTTGATGCCAAAATCGTTGAGCTCCGTCGCTGGACCAATCCCAGACAATTTCAAAAGCTGAGGCGTGTTGAATACTCCAGCCGAGAGGATCACTTCCCGCCTAGCATAAAGTTTAAAGGTGCTGGGTTGGACATTTGGATCGTAGAATTTGTCGGCCTCATAAAGATTGTTACCACGCATGAACTCAACACCGATCGCCCGCTTGCCACGGATTAGGACCTTCGTGGCCAAGGCCCCTGTAATCAGAAAAAGCTTGTCCTGGTGTTTGCGTCGCGTGTCCAGCAAATGCTCCCGGATCGACACCCTAACCTTGGTCGCAATATGCATGGGAGTTTTGATTGAGCCTGTAGCCCCCTGGGCAACGCGGGGGTCATTGGCCTCGAATGGGATATTCTTCTGACCTGCCTCGGCTAGATCCTGGATTTCCGGAGCAAGTTTGAACACCTGCTCGTCGAACAGGCTGGCGTTCATATAACCACGAAAACCATGGCCGGGCGCGAGGGGCTGACAGTACTCACATTTCTCCAGCCTTTCGAAGTACTTCCGCATGTGGCTGGCTCGCCATGACTCGTCCCCGGTCATCTCGGCGATATCGTCCCAGTCTTGGTTGTGAGGATAGATAAAGAGCATGGCGTCGTGAGCGGTCGACCCTCCGAGAGCGCTGCCGCGCGGGTACAGGATACCCTTGCCAGGAACAAACTTTGAATCGCGTGCCTGCTGGACCGGGTCGCTATAGTGCTTAACATAAAAATCCCAACTCAACAGAGGGTGCTCCGAAGCAACAGCGGCGAATGCCGGCACTTGATAAATAATACCCGTGTTCGGATCGATGCTTAGCGCCTCCTGCCCCTCGGGATCGAGGCCGGCTTCAAGCACAGCCACCGTATAGCCCGCCTTCGCGAGTTGGGCAGCAACGGGGCCACCGCCCGCGCCTCCTCCCACAACAATGTAGTCGACGACCCTTAACTGCCTGCGTCTGCTGCTGTTCACTGTTGCATCCGCAGCCGAAAAAAATGGCCCCATGGCCACTGTGAAGCCTGCTACGATCAGTCCACGATTAAAGGATCTTCGAGTTATTGCCACATCCCAGTCGGCAGGGAACCGGGTGTTCGTGCCTTTCTTTCTCATGCCTACTTTCTCCCTTCTTTTTCTACCTCAGCAGAATCTGCGGGTAGAGTGATCTGATCGGCTACCGAATTGTTGAAATTAAAACACCCCGCCCACTTGTATGGCATGGTGGGTTCCGACTAAGAAATCCACTGCAAGCAAGACAGGGCATACCTCCGGCATATATTGGATAGTAAAGCTAAACAGATAAATGCGGAATCCAAAGGCACCCGCCGTCTTTCAAACCGATCTTCCCGGCTCCGGGGATCGGGATAATTCTGCGGTAACGAGATATAACATGGTGCTCTCCTTATCAAAGCGTTTTTAAGTATTCAAGCAACGCTTCTTTCCGATCTTCCGGAAGATCCGTGCCAAATAAATGGCCTTGGTTGCTATTGCCAGGTACCCCCGTGTCATAGCGAAAACCAATCCGCTCAGCCTCTTCTCCCTGGGACACGAAACCTACATTGATGGGATCAAAAAGATCGTAACCCCGGTAAAATACTTGGGGCCGATCTTCCGGTTTTTTCAACATATCCCGCAGGGTAGGCACGGAGCCATTGTGGAGATAGGGGCCTCGCAACCACAAGCCATCATGGGGCACCGCCACATAACCATCCACGTCCCTAAAGTGACGCATTCCCCAATCGTAATCTTCCTGATAGGCGTTGTAGCGCTTAGCGGCTTCGGCTGTCCACATATCCACCCGGTGGCGATCAGTGCCCACCTCTTCAACCGGAATTACCGTTCTATGGCGTTCTCCTCCTGGCGCATGGCATGTGGCGCAATGCTGCTCATAAATAGCTTTACCTATTGCCGCTTGCTGCTCATCCAAGTAGTAAGGAGAAGCAGGGTTCTCATTGGCATTAAAGGGTGAAGCCGGCGAAGGCACTTCCTGTAACCACGCCTCGATACGATCCAAGCTATCATGGGCAATGGCTTTGTAGGTCATGCCATCGCCAATGGCGGAACTGATGACTACTTCATGAAGATTAGTATTTAGACCATCCCAATGAAGCGCATCTCCTTCCCGGACTTTCAAATTCCATAGAGGCATCATGTCCGAATTGCCAATGGTTGCATCGATTCCCATCTGCAGGATTCCAAACTTGATGGGATTAAAAGGATCGATGCGCCCGGTCCCCCAGGGGGGCTTCCCTTGGGCCCAAGCAAACTCCTGCCCATATTGGATCAGCGCTTTTTTAGTCATGGGAATAATCAAGTAACGATAGAGCTGCCTATCTAGCCACGACAATTCGTAGATCAAGCTGATCTGCTCCAGAATATTATCGGAATTAAAGCGGGCATCATTCGCCGATGCCGCAAGAAAGCGGGCATAGTCTTGGGGCCTGACGGTATTCCCTGGTCCCGGCACCACTATAGTGGCTGGCTCGTCTGCCTTGAGCCGGTACCTGGCCGAATGGCAGAAGGCGCAGTTAAAGGCAACGCGGGGGAAACCAATGGTTTTTTTAGAGAACCCTACCGGCAATTCCTGCCCCTGTTCCCAAGGAACACCGAGGGCGGCATAACCACCGGGGGCAGGCAAATATTCAGGGAACATCTTAGGCAAAACTCGCCAGATCCAATAGGGAACGCCTTGCTCCTCTTCACTGCTAATGGAACCGTATTTAAACCATTCCGCCGCCGAGGACTCTTTCAGGGAGGTTTGTTCCACCTCGCGCAAAAGTTTGTACCAGCCAACGGCTCCAATCACCAGGACTAATGCCAGCAGCACAATAATCCAGCGAACTATTTTTGACTGCATTTGCTCTGGTCCTCCTGTTTTATCCCTATCGGGCTATCCGTTTCTTTCAGAAGCCGCCTGCAATAGTCAATCGACCACGCCAAACCGCATAACGACTCATTTTTTATTCCTTCTACTGATCTCTCCTAAAAGGTTTTCATGTATTCGACAATGGCTTCTTTTTGCATTCCGCTCAGGAAAGTGCCATAAGCCTCGCCTTCATGGCCAGCATTAGAATTTCCCTCTACCTGGGTAACGAATTTAAAAAATTCATGGCCATCTTCCTTGGCGATATCCGAGATAAAACCTACCTTTTTCCAGTCATAGACGTTATAACCCCGATAGAACACCTTCGGCCGATTCTCTACGGGCTCCAACAAATCCCGCAGTGTCGGCACCGAACCGTTATGCAAATAGGGCGCCCGTAACCAGAGACCATCCAAGGGCATATTGGCGTAGCCATTGGTTTTGCGAAAATTTTTAAAACGCCAGGGATAACCCACATAGAGAGTATTTTGATTAACAGATAATAGCTCGGTATAGGAATTAAGACGTCCCGGATCAGTACCAATATCCGTTATAGACTCTACCTCTCCCAACCGCGAAAACTGCCCGGTATCAAATAGGTACTGACCTCCTTCTTGCATGCCATGGCACTGGGCGCAATATTGGGTATAGAGCTGTTTGCCTTCAGCCGCTTTAGCCGGGTCGATCGGCTCAGGATAAGCCGGAGGTTTGAAATCCCACAACCAGTCTTCAATACGCTTAAGCCGTTCCAGATCAATCGTAACCGGCGTCACCCCTGCACCCAAGGCAGCACTTTTATTACGTTCCTGAACGGAAGGGTTATTCCCGTCCCAGTGGAGGTACATTCCTTCCCGTGGCCGTTGATTCCAAATGGAAGGATAATCGGCTGGACCAATTAACTCCTCTTCGGGTAATTTATCCATGGGAAAATTAAACTGGATAGCTTTATAAGGATTAAAGGTATCCACCCGACCGGGTCCCCAGGGATATTGGCGATCAAGAAAATTTAGTTGCTGCCCTAATTCAAATAGCGCGGCCCGCACTCGGTCCACGATAAAATAGCGATAGGCCACTTTCTCGATGGGATCGAGATTACCGCCCATTTCCTCGATCTTCGCCATGACATTTTTCGAGGTAAAGCGATTATCCAAAGCCATCTCTCTCAAGAACTGGATAAATAAGTACAATCTAAAATCATTGGCGGGCATTCCCGAAATTATCCGTGCTTCACTATCCTTTGTTTTCCTCAGGGTGCCAGTATGACAAACCGCGCAGTTCAACCACACCCGGTCAATCCCTGTCACCCGGCGTTGCGACACGCCAATGGGCAAATCGCGGCCTTCCTCGTAAATAAACCCGAAGGAGGCATACCCTCCCTTGCCTGGAAACTTCTCGGGAAACATCTCCGGAAGCACTTTCCAAACCCAATAGGGCAGCCCATTGACAGGCTCGCTGCCAATAGAGCCATATTTGAAATGTTCCTCGATAGCCTCGTAGTCCACCGGTTTTTCAGGAACGAAACGGACAATGAGATAGCCAGCAATGACAACGATAATGCCGATTATCAAGAGACTAAAAATACCCCGTGGCTTCCTGGAATTTTTGGTCTTGGACGTTGATTGCCTCTGTTGCGTGGCCATGTCAATCAATGCTCCGTACAAAAATCAAAATAACGCGATCAATAGGAAAAAAAGGATGATAACCAGGGCAAGCATTCCTAATCGCTTTCGGGCCTTTAACTCATATTGATCCACGGGACTCTCCCGGACCCCATCCTCAATCGTTTGATCCTTCGCGGCAGTTTGGACCATTTTAATTTTAGCGTTATTCATGGGTAACCCTTCTTATAAATTTACAATAAGATCCTATGTAAACTAATGAAAAGGAGGCGGATCATAAACAGTCATCACCTCTCTAATCATGGCGTCATGATCATTGCCATACCTGCGCACATCGTAGCAACCCAGAGGGTTAGCCGGCGCATTGAGGAGACATCTATTGCAAAACGAGCAAGGTTTTTCAGGCAAATCCTTACCCTCTTCTAAGACCTTGGGCAAATCATTATTAGCAATCAGTGGACGGGCAATGGCCACCCCATCACAGTATCCCTCGGAAATCACTTTCCGGATCAGCTTACCGTCCTGATAACCCCCGGTATTAAGGACTGGAATAGTGACGCTGTCTTTAACCTGCTTACACAGCTCGGCGCTGACTCCCTCGATGGGGTACTTCTTCTTGGTGCGATTCCAGAGCCAAAGAAATAGTGGTCTCAAGATCTTGAAATGGAAGACCGTATAATTCATGTACCCGCGCACGCCGCTTGAAGCCATGCTCCCGTACCACCAATTCGTTTCATCCAAGGGGAAGCCCCCTGGTGGGACCAAGGGATGGGGAAAGAGGCTACCCGCCGAAACATGTAATCCATCCGTGCCCGCTTCTTCTACCCATTTGCAAATCTGGACATATTCCTCCGGCTTGTTACCCCATTTCTCCCAGGGATAGAGGGCATTGTTTTCATCCACAATATTGATCTTTACCTGGAGATGATAGTCGTCCCCCACTTCCTTACGGATGGCATGAATCACATCCAAAAGAAAACGGGCCCGATTCTCTAATGAACCTCCATACTCATCCTTGCGGTCGTTAATGCCGGAGCTTAAAAACTGAGTAAAGAGATAGCCGTGGGAAGCGTGCAGTTCCACTCCATCTAGGCCCGCTTCCCGGGCCCGGCGCGCGCTATCGGCAAAATGCTGGATAGTCTGCTTAATCTCTCCCAAGGTCATGGCCTGACAGAGCAGGCCATGAAACGTATCCATATTGCCGGTTGAAGACAATCCCTTATTCATCAAGTTCTCAACGCCAGGAACATCCCGCTGGCGTCCAGAATGACTCAACTGCACGATAAACTTGCAGTCATATTCATGAACTTTTTCCCCCACCTTACGCCAAAAGGGAATCTTGTCATCACCATCAATCATGGCGTAATTAGGCATGATGCGGCCCCGGATATGAACCGGCGCAAAAGAAGAGATGATGGCGCCTACGCCGCCCCGGGCAAATTTCTCCTCCCAGTTAATGCGCGCTTGGGTTCCCGAGCCATTGTAATTGTCCCAGCGGCCGGAAATACTGGAACGGAAGAGCCGGTTTTTGACAGTTAAGTTTTTAAACGCGAGAGGCTGAAAAATGATATCGTTTTCCATGGCCCGAACTCCCTATAAAAGCTTCAGATACTCAATCAATGCCCACTTCTCCTCATCTGAAAGGCAGGCTATCTTTTCATCGGAGGAATCGCGGCAGATGTGGGTATTGTGTCCCTTATCCTCGACAAAATCGGGGATCTGGTTATAGCGCAATAATTTAGGGACCAACTTTTTCAATTCATCGTCAAATTGCTCCTGACCCTTCAGGGCTTTCACCAGCTTCACCAAGCGAGCCGGATCCTTTAATGCTTCCCTTAAATCCCCGAGCAATTCTTTTTTCTCCACGGCTCTGCTTAAATCCATGTTGGCCAGAAGTTTGATGGGCGTGCCTGCCGGAACCCGAACCTCTAGGGAACGGAACCGTAAATAAGAATCCACTGGGGTCACTTTAATAGAATCAGGCCCCAGACGTTTCTCCGGCCAAAGCAATTTTTCGGCTGCATCCATGAAGGCATCCACTCGCCCTTTGACGGAAGGATCGTGATTGTAGATTCCCAGCATATTGTTGTGTAGGAGAGGCGCGGTTGCCCACACGCTGATCAAGGAGGGAGTACGGTAATAGCCGCGACCGCCGGCCGGAAATTCATATTGAATAGGCTTATCGGCATTAAAGGGATTGTAGAGCGCAACCTTGCCTACCGAGGGCAGTTCTTTATAGGTCTTGGAGGAGAAGTTCTGCCAGACATGGCCCTCGGTTGCATTAGAGGCTACCGCCCTGGCGGCATTGGTGCCAATGGCAATACTAGGATCATCCGAGTAAAGTGGATAACGTCGGTCATCCGAGAGAAAATTTCTTTTCAGAAAATCATCGCTCATGACCAGTTTCACCCAGTCATCCTTAGCCGCTTCGGAATGTTTTTTCATTCCTTCATGGGTATAGCCTTCCGGCAATTTGCTGGAATGGCAACGGGCACAATATTGCGCAAATACCTTTTTACCTAAATTCAGTTTCTCCCCATCCTTAGTTAAATATTCCTCGCCGCCTGGGGCGTCCTTAAGTTTAAAGGGAGGAGGAGAATTCAGAAACGCAGCGGCATCATCCATCCGTGCGGCAGTCAAACGCCAGTCCTCGCATTCTGCTTCTGCTTTTTCCAAATCGAATGGGCGTTGGGGCTTAATGCCGAGGAAAGTATCGTCGACACTCATCCGGTGGTCGCCGCACGTGCCGATATTAACGTAAACCCGCAACGCCGCGCCGCCTGCGCCAACGGAATCGGAGCCATCCTTTAGAACATGGGGCACCTTCCTGGTGGCGCCATCATTCATCACCTCTTCATAAGTGGGCCGGGCCGAGGTAATGTAAAAAATAGAGTTGATGGCATTGGGGTTATCAATAAAATCCATACTGATGCGGGAAGTATCGGAAGTACCCGCGGGCTGTTTGGCATAAACCCAATAGAGAAAATCTTCCTTCTTTAGCCCTTGCCCAAATAGCGCCCCTTCCTTGATATACTGATTACCAAACGCCCCGGCAAAATTTTCCCATTCAGGATGCTCGGGATCTTCTGGCGGATTAACCGGATTGAAGGCAATATGGCAAATACCACACGTCAATCCCGTTAAATAAGGGGGTTCGATGGTGGCATCTTCCTCCAAATATTTCTGGGTATCCCATTTCTCGGGATCAAAGTTCTGATTAGGGAATAGGCGAAGACCCATTACGCCACTCGAGTAGGGGTCCTTGCATTCATCGAGCCATAAACCATAGGCATCGGGCTCGCTTGCTTTTTTACAATCGGGATCATTGATGACCCCAAATCGCTCGAAACGCTCATCCCGCACTCGCGAGTCCAGAAAGGCTATAAAATTAAGGTTAACTTGAAGACCGCTGACCTTGGCGATCTTCCAGGTACGGGCCTCAGCTTCGCGCCAGAAATGAGGATTTCCTCCCCCATTGGATTGGGAGGGATTTTCTCCCATGGGATCACCACCCACCCACAAATACCAGGTGCAAGCGCCCCGTTTTTCTTCCGCGGTGAGATCATAGCCATAGTGATAAGGGTCCAAATAACCGGGAATACCCGCGCATTCCTTATCGTAGCCGGCAAAACGATACTCAAAAGGTTTAGGGTATGAAGAATCCTGGGATGCCGGACTTCTCGGCTCCGGCTGGCTATCACATCCGCCTATTATCACGGCAAGGATCGCAATAGGACAAACCAATAACGTATTTATCTTTTTCATTGGCCTTTCTCCACTTGGCCGAAGTATCCCTTCGGGAGGAACGGAAGTTATGCCTGTTGCTAAGGAAGGACTGTATGTTTAATAGGCTTTATCCTGATGTAATTTTTTTAACAACTTTGGTGTGATTTATTAATTTATTAAAGCGTAATTTGAATGCCTATTCTCAGCACCATAAAGACAATTTGATATTTATTGTATTAGACCAGGGTAGAGGCAGATACAATAGGTAAAAATACCTATTCTAGCGATGCCAAAAAATTTATTTTAAAAGTGAATAAAACGTTTTCTTTAGGGAAGGAAGAAGGCAGGAATTTAATACTATAAGAAGTTATAACACAGGATGGTTGAAGGCGTTTTTTACAAGAAAAAATGCCTAAAAGATAGGGGCGTAAAAATACCTCTTTTATGACTTCAAAAGTTAAGCCAACAAGGAATAAATTCTAGGCGAGTGAAAGAATTCTACTCCAAAATAGAATACTGAGGCGCCTCGCTGGACTTAAGCTCCCTAGCAATAAATCTATAGACTGATTCTGAATATTTATATCCTCCATGGGAGTCGATAACCTGCCTGCAGTTGATTACTTTAACATTCGGAGAATGGGTCATGATCAGCGCCGGGTCTTCAGGCCCGGAATATCCTAGCGCACGGTCCCACTCCGCGCCTTTGAAGGCGAACCGCAGCACCTTGTCATGTCTTGAATGGAAAACATACACACTATCGCAGGCTTTGGTGGAGGAAAAATATTCTCTTGAATATTGAATTGACTCATCCTCAACGGCCGAAGCCATGCTATATAAGTTATGCAGCCTAGCGGTGGTGTCCATCCTTAAAGCAGACAAAATTACCCGAGTACCCATGCTATGGTCCATGACATCGATAGCCTGGGTCACCTTGGTCAGTTCAGCAAGCCAGCGGGCGACCCGCGGCGCCACGGCTCCGGCCCGTCTCCTTGCTTTATAATAGTTCAGTGGTTCCGATCCGCCAGGCCAGGTATAACCGACAATGTCATCATAATTTCCTTTTAAGTAACGGTGTACATTATCTTGAATAATCGAGTATGCCCGGCAAACATCATCTGCTTCATTGTTATATCCGTGGATGAGAAGCAACAGCCGCTTGTCCTTCATCATATCAAAGAAAATGGCTTCTTCTATGAGAGGGGAATCAACCGCTGGATCGGGATCATCCAATACCACATCCTTGATTTGATCTTTATTAGACAATCTTTCGCCAGCCCAGAAATTTTCTCGAGAGCTCATCATATACATGGCGATTCTCCTTGGGTATATCCAGGAAACGCTAAAGTCCTATGGTAAATACATCAACCAGCCGGAACCTAGGACGCTCTTTATCCTTTGGAAAAGATTCAACAGGTTGATCAATGCCGATCACATAGCCCGTCAGGGTATTCGAAGTGAGTTTAAAGCGGATGAAATGACGGTAAGCTTCGAGGCGGGCGCCTCCCCCCGCTTCATTATTATGGCCATTAAAAGCCAGCGCCACCGCCAAATACCAGCCAAACCAGACGCAGCTCAATATCCCTCCCACCAGAAACGCGGCGGCAAGGCGAATCCACGTCACTTCCACAGCCTCCCCCCAACCCGCCATCAGCATGGCAGAAACACCTACCAGCAACCAGATAATCAGCAGTTGGCGGCCCAGCTTTTTCTGCTGGAGACAATTTTCATTCACCAGGGAATCCCGGGTCATCATCCAAGCAGCCAATAGCGTTGCCAGGAAGGCGCCGCTCACTACCATGAAAATGGTTATCCAAGAACTATAGATAACCAACAGCACAGGCACGCTAATTTGTAGTATGGCGTGCCAACACCCCAACGCGGCAAACCATAATTTTCCAGCCCGTTCATGCAGACTACCCCCCGCAACCACGGCAAAAAGAATGAGGCCACCCAAGGTCAGCATCAAGATTGAAGTCGTCAGGATATCGGAGAACACCACTGATAACGGATACCGGCCGTAATGCCACAAGCCATAACAGGCGCTTACCGCCGCAAATAGCATCAAAATCCACAACGGCGTGTAATTCCATTTTATTATCCGGTGGGACTTAGCGCGCTCGAACAACATATTGTCATAGCGGCGGCTAATAACGAGACTAACCAAGGAAGCCAGCAAAAACAGCAACACCAATAAGCTGGCTAGAAAAGGATGGGGATTGCCACCAGGGCTCCAATAAATAAAAAACACAATAGGTGCAAAAAGCGCTAAATGGAAGCCAATAAATTGATAGTGAGCCCAAATCCAGGCTTTCCGTCCCCGCTCCATTGCCGCTTCGAAAAAGCTCCTCGTTCGAAGCGCGCTAACACTTAACAAAGCGAGTAATAAAAGAGCATATATCAAATCCCACCCATAATCCTTGGTAGGATTAACCTGTTCGATGGCCAGGGCCTCTTGGATGCGGCCAAGCAAACTGCTTCCTTCGTTTTGAAGGGGCCTTTGCTCTTCAGGAATCAGTTTAAAGATTGACCAACTGCTTTCGGGAATGGCCGCCGCAAAGTAGGTCATCAGCGCTATCAGTGCGCCAGCTAGCCAAATATAGCCTCCTTGGAAAATATTCCAGGGCATCAAAAGGCGTCTGGTCATCAGCTGATGGGATACTTTCCGGGGAGGATAGAGCTGATTCTCCGCCACCTCCTCCACATCAGTGTGGGACGGATGGAGAAAGGCGCCGCCGCCGCCCGCAACCACCGAGGCATAGTTGGCGCGCGTATGGGCGGACTTATCGGCGGCACCCTTGCCCCAGTAGCGAGCATAATGATGAATGTCTCCCGAGATATCGAGCCGGCATTGGGAGCGGGGCAAATTGCCCGCGTTGGATTTCAGAAAACTAGGCGCTAGATCCAGTTTCTTGAAAGTCCCAACAATGGCCTCTTCTTCCCTTGCCCATTGCCCAAACTTGGTGGTGGGCTCCGGGGTGGCCACAATCAATTTATCGGGTGCTTTCCGTGCCGTCTTACTCTCCGCGGTCGCCTCGGAAACCCCAGGATTACAAAGAGACAAGAAAAAGGCGGCCTGCCGCCGATCGATCTCCCCCGCTTGGGTATCCAATCCCCAGAACCACCAGTCATAGGGCAGTTTTAATGCCACATAGCTGGCTTCCTGGATACGCTCGAAACCCTTGAGACTCAGCTGAGGCCCGGCGCCTTCGGTAGCTTGTGCATGTTCCTGATTAAAGGGCTTGAGAAATTGGCGATTAAATCCATCCAGGGCATCGTAATAATCATGGTTGCCGGGTATTCCATAAATCGGCCGCCGGGTTTCAGGACGCGTCTCTGGTCCAAAGATATCCTCATAGGCCCAGTTAAAAGGCCGTTGAAATCTCTCCGCAAGGGTCGTGTAATCGGCAATATGATAAGCGGTATCCCCTCCCACAAACAGGAATTCGCCCCGTGGCAACTTGAAGGTATTTCCCCCGCCACCGATTAAGGAGACTGTTTTGCTTTCTTGATCCCTATCGGGGGGGGAATTTTCGTTTGGAAGCCAAAGATCGTGCTGGCATAAATAGGCGATATTGTAAGTGGCGCATTGCCCATCGCCAGAGTCGGCTAGATAATCAAACCAAAAAGCTTCCTCTTCCGGTGCCTCCCCATGGCGAGAGATAATTTCGGGGCGCATCCAGTCACGGGAGTCAAGCTTGTCCCCAAAGAAGGCGTACATCCCAATCCATTTGAGACCCGCAATCAACTGACGTCCAAAAAGCCAAGCCACAGGCCCTTTAAATGTTCGGGCCGATTTTGATCGCGTTAACTTTTGCCTTTGGAACATAACCACCTCCCCGCCTTTATGATGAGCAAAGAGTCGTCCTAACGCCTCCTTCTCACTTTCCCATCGAAGAAAAAGAAGGAAGGGTAAATTTTCTATAGACTAGAATCGGGCTGAATACCAGTTATTCCTTCCGCCACCCGCTCTGCCAACGCAGACAGAGTCGCAACGGGGTTAGCGCCTACGGCGGTAGGCACGTTGACATCCTCCCCGCCCTAAAGGACGGGGATTCCTCCTGCGAGACGGCGATGCCCCGCCGCGAGAATGTTCATGGCTGCATTCACGTCTCTATCGTGATGCGCTCCACACTCAGAGCATGACCATTCTCTTATTCCAAGTCCCGCCCTACCTTTCGGACTGCTGTCGCTGATACAGCCACAGCACGAACAAGCTTGGGTAGTGTACGCTTCGTTGATGTCTATGAACTCGGCTTGCATCGCTTTCGATTTATAATCAAGCTGAGCTTTCAGCATGAACCAGCCTGCATCCAAAACAGATTTGGCCATTTTGGTTTTAGCAAGGCCGGAACTGCTGAGATTACCCACAACGATAAATGCGTTTTCACGAACCACTTGGGTTGTGAATTTATGAATAGAATCTAAACGCCTATTTTTGATCTTGGCATGGATAGCCTTTACCCGTTTTTTCTTGTTAGCGCGTTGCGCTTTTCATCCGATAGTACCTCGGCTTGCTGCAAAATCAGCTCTACCGCTTCCGGGGCCTTGTCCGGCGGATATTTGTACCGTTGCAACGTTCGGCGCACCAGAATCCGCAATTTTGCCCTGATGCTTTCCCGCACCTGCCAGTCCACGGTAGTGGACCTGCGCAGCTTGTCAGTGATTTCCACGGCGATTTTCTTCAGCGTCTCATCACCCAACTCCCGCACCGCACTCTCATTGTTGGCCAGGGCATCGTAGAAGGCTACTTCATCCGGGTTCAGGCCCAGGGCTTCGTCGCGCTCCAGTTCCGCCTGGAATTGCTTGGCCATGGCGATCAGCTCTTCTATCACCTGGGCGGTTTCAATGCCCCGGTTGTTGTATTGGCGCAGGGTCTCTTGCAGCCGATCAGCGTATTTCTTCTCCTGCACCACGTTATTGCGGGTTTTGGCCTTGATGTTGTCTTTCAGCAGCTTTTCCAGTAGCTCCACGGCGAAATTCTTGTAAGGCATCCGCCGCACGTCTTCGAGGAATTCCTCCGAGAGCAGGCCGATGTTAGGTTTATCTAATCCGCACAACGCAAACACGTCGGTCACGCCTTCCGCCACCAGGGCATTGTCCAGGATCTGCTTGAGGGCGGAATTTTTTTCCTCCTGGGTCAATTTCTTGTCCACGCGGGTGTGCTTGGTAAGGGCAGCCTTCACCGCCGATAGGAAAGCGACCTCCTTATGATAGGCCCGGGCCTCCTCCAGGGTGCCACACAAAGAGTAGGCCATATTCACAGCAAGAATCGTATCGAGGAAACGCTTCTTACCGCCCTCAAGGCTCAATATATAGTTGGCGGTGGGAATCAGCAATCGGGTCGCCTCATGCTCAAAGCTGCTGTAATCAAAGCCAGCATTTTGGGGTGTCTTGGCAAACAGCCCGTGGATAATGTCCAGCTTCTCCAGCAGCACGGCAAAGGCTTCTTCCGCGCTGTGGGTCGGCTCGCCCTTGCCCTTGGCGTCGGTATAGGTTTTCAGGGCTTGCTTGAGCGCATTGGCGATACCGATATAGTCCACCACCAGCCCGCCGGGCTTGTTCTTGAACACCCGGTTGACGCGGGCAATGGCCTGCATCAGGTTATGGCCTTTCATGGGCTTGTCCACATACATGGTATGGCAGCAAGGGGCGTCAAAGCCGGTGAGCCACATATCCCGCACAATCACCAGCTTGAGGGGATCATAGATGTCCTTGAAGCGCTTCTCCAGTCGTTTCTTGGTCTGCTGGTTGTAAAGGTGCGGTTGCAACAAGGGCCTGTCAGAGGCGGAGCCAGTCATCACAATCTTGATGGCCCCTTTCTCCGGGTCCGGGTCGTGCCAGTCCGGGCGCAGGGCGACAATCTCATTATACAGATGCACGCAAATCTCCCGGCTCATGGCCACGATCATGGCTTTACCGTCCATGGACTGAGAGCGGATTTCAAAGTGCCGCACCAGATCGGCAGCCACCTGCTTAAGCCGCGGCCCAGACCCCACCAGCTTTTCCAGGCGGCTCCACTCGCCCTTGGTTTTTTCCCGCTGGCCGAGGTCTTCCTCATCCTCCACCACTGCTTCCACTTGGTCGGATAATTTCTCAATCAGCTCCCGGTTGATATCCAATTTGGCCAGCCGGGATTCGTAATAGATGGGCACGGTAGCCCCATCGTCCACCGCATCCTGAATGTCATAGATGGACACATAATCGCCGAACACGGCGCGGGTATCCTTATCTTCATTGGCAATGGGGGTACCGGTAAAACCGATAAAGGAGGCATTGGGCAGGGCATCGCGCATGTGCTTGGCGTAGCCGAAGGTGTAGCGGCCATCCTTCTTCAGGGTGGCCTTAAGGCCGTACTGACTGCGGTGAGCCTCGTCGGAAATCACCACGATATTATGGCGGTCGTTGAGAATGGGATGATCGTTCTCCCCATCCAGCAGGGCGAATTTCTGCACCGTGGTGAAGATAATGCCACCGGATGCCCGCTCGGCCAGCAAGCGGCGCAGGGTATCCCGGTCTTCCGCCTGCACCGGTTCCTGCTTCAGCAGTTCCTTGGCGGCGCTGAAGGTGGCGAAGAGTTGGCCGTCCAGATCGTTGCGGTCGGTGACCACCATCAGGGTCGGGTTGTTCATCTCGGGCTGTTGCAGCAGCTTGCCCGCGTAGCAGCACATGGAAAGACTCTTGCCGGACCCCTGGGTGTGCCAGACCACGCCGGCCTTTTTGCTGCCCGGCACCAGGTCATCGGCGTAGGTGGCGCGCTTTTCACCGGCCCAGCGCTGCCTGGGCTCCTGGGCGGCAATCACGGTGGCCTTCACCGCTTCCCGCACCGCGTGGAACTGGTGATAACCGGCAATCTTCTTGCTCAGGCGACCGGAATCCGTCTCGAAAATGACGAAATAACGAAGGTAATCCAGGAACAATTCCCGATCGAAGAAACCCCGCACCAGGGTTTCCAACTGCCAGTCCAGCAGGGGCTTGTCGTCCTCGTGCTTGAGAGTGCGCCAGGGCATAAAGCGCTCCTGGTTGGCCGTAAGCGAACCCACCCGGGCATGGTAGCCGTCGCTGATTACCAGCGCCTCGTTAAAGACGAACAGCTCGGGGATTTCGTCCTTGTAAGTCTGAAGCTGATGGAAGGCATCCCAGATGTCCACATTCTCGGCATGGGGGCTTTTCAGCTCCAGCACCGCCAAGGGCAGGCCATTGATAAAGCAAATAATATCCGGGCGGCGCAGTTGCTTGCTCCCCAAGAGGGTGAACTGATTGATGGCCCGGAAGCGGTTGGCGTTCAGATCATCGAAATCGATCAGCAACGCCCGGTCGTGGACTATTTTCTCTTCCCTTTCCCTCACCCCGGCCCTCTCCCAGGGGGAGAGGGAGGATAGGGTCTTGTATTCAACCGGCACCCCTTCCAGCAGTAACCGGTGAAAGGCTCGATTGCTGACCACGGTATCCAGGCTTTCGGGCTTACCAACCACCGCCACTACCTGCTCGATACAGCTTTCCGGCAAGTGGGGGTTGATGCGGCGAATGGCCGCTTCCAGATCGGCCAGTAACCATACTTGGCGGTAATCAGCACGCCCAGGCGCCAGATCGGAGCCGTGGGCCAGTTCCCAACCGCCCTCGGCAAACCAGGCCAGGCATTGTTGTTCCAGTTGCTCTTCGGTCATTCCTCAGTCCTTATGCCCGGCGGGCTCCTTAAGCAGAATGAAATGCTCAATAAGCCGGATCATCAGGGTTTTCTGATCCGGCAAGCTTTCGGCCACCAGCAGCGCCAGGGCTACCAGGGTGTTGTCATTGATCAATTGTGCTACCGGTTTGGCTAATAGGTGCCGGTTGCGTTGCAGATACCACAAAAACAAAAATGAGCCTGTCCGTTTATTACCGTCCGCCAGGGGATGATTTTTGATCACAAAATAGAGCAAGTGGGCGGCGCGGCTTGCCACGTTCGGGTAGAACAACTCATCGCCAAAGCCCTGTTCAATGGTGGCCAAGGCCGAGGCCAACCCATCACCGCGAATCTGACCAAACAGCTCGGTGGCTTCGTCCTTGGCGATCAAAGTTTGCTTAAGCTCGCTAATGGCCCGCAGCGCCTCATCCAGCGCTAGCGGCAGCATATCGGTCTGCTTAATGCCGATCTCTGTCAAATGTTGTTCATCATAACCCTGCAGCAGGCTCCAGGAGCGGGCGTAATCGCTGATTACTTGGGCCACGGCTTCGCCTTCGGCGGAAACCATGCCTTGGTTGGCGAGCGTGCGGCTGAGCAAATTCACCGCCTGCTCGAACTCGATGCCCCGCTCAGCTAAGCGGCGCTGGTTGAGGGTGTAGCCCTGTACCAGATGGTCTTTGAGGACTTGGGTGGCCCATTGGCGGAACTGGGTGGCGCGCTTGGAGCTGACCCGGTAACCCACGGAGATAATGGCATCGAGATTGTAGTGTTTGATGCGGCGACGAACCTGTCGCGTGCCCTCCTGACGAACTACCGAGAAATCCTCGGTAGTTGCCGCTTCCTCCAGCTCACCTTCCTGATAGATGTTTTTCAGGTGTAAGCCAATATTGTCTGTCGAGGTATCGAACAATACTGACATCTGCGCCTGGCTCAACCACACCGTTCCCTGCTCCAGCGCCACTTCCAGCTGGGCCTGGCCATCGTTTGAGGTAAAAATCTGTATTTGCTGGTCATTCATCGTTCGCGGCCTCATCTCCTTATCGGGCCAAAGATAGAATGGAAAGTCAGCGCCTCTAGGCTAACAACCACCAACAATCTCCCTGTTGACACTTATCAAAATATCCCTATACTTCAATTTAATATGCCCGGCGCCTCTTCACAGTTTTCTGTGTACGCGTCGGCTCTCGTTTGTGGCCCTTTTTTCTCTCGCTAGCGCCATAGCTCCCACGTCTCCCAGCTTTCTGGCATTCCCATATCCTGTAAGCTCACGGTGCCCGACACAGTCGCGGGAAATTCTTGCACCAATGCCTGAAAGCGCTGTGCCCACGTCGAATTGGGGCAGATATTTCGCAACAACTTCTGGATCAGACAGAAATAGAAAAACGGTCGGGCGTTGCTCAGCGTTTGCCAATATGAATCATCGACCAGCGGTGCCGAACGCTCCAGCACGTTAATGTTCCACAGGCGGCTGTGATGGGCGGATACGTTACGAATAAAATTCAGGCTACGCACCCACTCGGCCAGGGTACCACCATCTGTTGCCCCGTACTTGGCGGCGATCCGGCCCTTATCGGCTGGTTTCATCCCCGCATAGAGCTTAGACATCATGCCGAAATCCCAGACCTCGACAGCCACCCAAATCGGCAACTGGCCGTACTTTTTGAGGTAATGCTCCACAAAAGGCTCGCGCCGGGCACGATGCAGATTCTGCTGGTATCTCTCAAGCCACACCTGATGCCATGTCTTGCCCTTGGCGTAACCCTTACGCTGAATCTGCTTGCTGAAATGGCCATGAAAGCAGTTAGGATTTTCATGGGCATGGATATCCTGCTTTCCCAGGAGGTGGGCGATATCCACCCGCAAAGCCATCTCGATGCGTTCCAGGGCGTCCAGCGCCAGCAGCCGCAGCTTCTTATCGAATACGTAGAGTTGAACCACTTCCCGGAAATGGCTGCCTGCAACAAAGACGTTACTGCGGCGATCAGAAATCTTCCCCCCGTCACCCTGCTGGCGCTCAAGCTGTCGAAAGGGATACCAGTATCCACTGAGCCGGTAATATCCGATGCGCTGAAGATAGCTCTTGGCGGCTTCGCAATCATCCACCTGTAACCCGCGCTCCATGAGGATTTCGAGCTGCTCCCCGAAGGGTTTCCATGACTTAGGTGTTGGCGTCACACAGTGGCCTCCGTAGCCTGCTCAAACTCGATGCCACACTCAGTGTAGTGTTTGATGGGGCGGCGAACCTGCCGCTTTCCTTCTTGGCGAACTACCGAGAAATCCTCGGTAGTTGCCGCTTCCTCCAGCTCACCTTCCTGATAGATGTTTTTCAGGTGTAAGCCAATATTGTCTGTCGAGGTATCGAACAATACTGACATCTGACTTTGGATGAGCCACACTGTCTCCTGCTCCAGCGCCACTTCCAACTGGGCCTAGCCATCGTTTGAGGTGAAAATCTGTATTTGTTGATGCGTCATAAGTTATTTCTTTCTTCCTTGAATGTGCTTGTGTGGATTACCTTATCCAATTTTCTTGTGAGCCGATTAGGTTAGCTATTCGGCTCAGAGGCCAGTCAGAGGAGGCTGTCCTCTGTGCAAGCGCTGACATCCATTTCGGATACCCGGCTTTCGGCGTCCGATATCGAAAGCTCACCGGAGAGGAGTTTGGGTAGGAGGGTGTCGCGTAATGTAGATAATGTGATTGATTCAAGCCGAAGCTCAATCTGCTTTTCCAGGATGTTACGTAAAGAGTTACCCGCGTCCGAGATAAGTTGCTCACAGGGAATAGCGCATAGAGCACGCTTCAGGTGTTCTCTTTTAATGTGCCCCATGGTGACGGCTTTGTCAGCTGCAATACGCTGAAAATCTTCAAGATGGTGCTGGGTGAAATGATAATAAAGCCATTTGGGGTGTGTTTCGGAGGTAACCTTAAATAGATGCTGGTTTAAGGCTGCTCTGCCTCCACACCATGTATCGACGAGTAGTGAGCCTGACCACGAAAAAACTACGTCGCCATTATCTATGATGCACTCGGGGTTGATATTTGGAGACGCTTTTTCTTCACCATCTGCATAGCCTTTTTTCAGTTGTGCGATTTTAACCACGGGCAGGTAGTCATTTTCATTCTCTGGCCTGAATTTTTGAAGAGCTAAGCCGTTTTTGTATTTGGCAATGTCATCGAGTGCGCGGCAACTCCACCCCTCCGGAATCTCCCCCAACTCACTATCTTGCATGGCCGACGGAAATAGCTCGGCGGTGGTGCGGAGTTGGGCGTATTGCTCGGGCTGTTCGGCCTGAAGGCGGGTGAGTTGTTCCGAGGATTTGCCGGAAATGGCCTGCATGGCGGCAAGCAGGGCGTCTTCCTGGCTGCCGCCGGCTTTCAGTGCGGCGATTTTGGCTTTGACCGGCTCGAAATCCACAAACCAACTTTTGAAGATGGCTTGGGCCATTTGTTCGAGGATTTGGTTGATTTGGTGGTTTAGACTTATTTTGTCGCTAATGCTCCAAAGGATATTTGCAATGGACTGTTGCAGGTTAATTGGCGGTATTCTAGTTTCGTATGAAGTTATTTTGTTTGGCGATGTGTGCAATATTTTTGTGCCAGTGGCACTTCCCGCCAAATAACGGTTGAAGTCATAAGAAAGAAAGACCCAATATAAAAAAGGCGCCCAAACTTTTTTGGGCTCTTTTACTATGAGCTTTCCCAACCGTTGGTTGTGAAGGTACACTTCATCGTCTTCTGGAATTATTCCCGGCAGTCCTAGAATTTCACCACCTGGGGTTTGGCACGTCATTGCAAGAAGAACATCGCCAGGTTGAAGTTGATACTCTTTGGGGTAGTCCTCTGTGTACCGCTTTATTCTAGTGCTTGAAAAACGAAAACCACCGGAATAATCAAAGTTTCCAATTGCTACAACGATAGGTCCTTTGATCACACTCTCAGCCATGTGCTTTCCTTTGAAGGCCCAGCCATGCTTAATCTCTATCAACTTCGATAATGTCACGAGAGGCCACTCACAACTCATATCCCAGCCTCCCCAGATTCCGCTTGATTTCAGCTTCCAATCGATCACTCTCGGCAAATTGCTCCCGCAGTTGCTCGGTCAGTCGCATCATTTTCTCGGCGAAGGGTTCGCCGTCGTCTTCCTGTTCCGGTGCGCCGACGTAGCGGCCCGGCGTCAGTACGAAGTCGTGCTTTTTGATGTCGTCCAGGCTGACGGATTTGCAGAAGCCGGGGATGTCCTGGTAGGTGGTTGCCCTCTTTGCACTCTTTGCCCTCACCCCCGGCCCCTCTCCCAGAGGGAGAGGGGTGTTTTGCTGACCCTCCCCTGCTAGAGGGAGAGGGGTATTTCGCTGGCTCTCCCCTGTTAGAGGGAGAGGGGTGTTTTGCTGGCTCTCCCCTGTTAGAGGGAGAGGGGTGTTTTGCTGACCCTCCCCTGCTGGAAGGATATGCTGATTCTCCCCTGCCGGAATGGCCTCGCTGCCCCGGTCGTCGCCCCGGGGCAAGGTGACGCGGGGTGTTGAAGCCCTCTCCCTCTGGGAGAGGGTTTGGGTGAGGGAAAGGGTGAGCGTGTTGTAGATGGACTCCAGTACGCCTTCCGTCTCGGTCAAAACCTGCCGGTTGTTAAAACGCAGCACTTGAATCCCTATTTCCTGGAGACGTTGTGTCCGACGGGCATCCCGCTGCCTTCCTTCAGGCGTCAGGTGCTGGCTGCCATCCAATTCGACCACCAGCCGGTGTTCATGGCAATAAAAGTCCGCGATGTAATCCTCAATGGGCTGTTGGCGGCGGAACTTGGCATTGGCCATCTGGCGATTTCGCAGCAGTTGCCAAAGCAGATTTTCCCCATCGGTCTGGTTTTTTCTTAGCTCGCGGGCGAATCGCAATAGCTTGGGTGGGGTTTGGCCCTTACCCCGGCTCTCTCCCAAGGGAAGGGGGGGAATACGCTGCCAGGCATGGAAGGTGTCGGCGATTTTGGCAATATCATCCAAGGTGAAGTCCCGCAGCACCCGGTCGCGCATGTAGCCCAGGTTGCGGGCGTCGATAAACAGGAATTCCCTGCGGCGGTCCCGCTTGCTCTCTTTGCCCTCTTTACCCTCACCCCCTGCCCCTCTCCCAGAGGGAGAGGGGTATTTTGCTGATTCTCTCCCGCTGGAGGGAGAGGGGTGTTTTGCTGACTCTCCCCTGCTAGAGGGAAAGGAGTGTTTTGCTGGCTCTCCCCTACTGGAGGGAGAGGGGTGTTTTCCACCGGCTTTGTCTTTGGTCAAAAACCAGATGCAGGCCGGGATCTGGGTGTTGGTAAAGAGCTGCCCCGGCAGGGCCACCATGCACTCCACCAGATCTTCTTCAATCAGGCGCTGGCGGATTTTCCCTTCGTTGTTGGTGTGGGCGCTCATGGAGCCGTTGGCCAGCAGCAGGGCCATGCTACCGGTGGGTGCCAGATGGTGAATCATGTGCTGCATCCAGGCAAAGTTGGCGTTGCCCTTGGGCGGGGTGCCGTATTGCCAGCGGGCATCGTCCGCCAGGGATTCGCTCCACCAATCCTTCATGTTGAAGGGCGGGTTGGCCATGACGAAATCGGCCCGCAGATCCGGGTGCTGGTCGTCCAGGAAAGTGTCGGCGTTCTTTTTGCCGAAGTTGAAATCGATGCCCCGAATGGCCATGTTCATGGCGGCCAGCTTCCAGGTGGTGGGGTTGGATTCCTGGCCGTAGACGGAGATATGCTTTTTTTGCTCGGCGGGATCGTAGTGCTGTTCCTTGGCGTGCTCCTCGATGAACTTGTCGCTGGAGACAAAAAAGCCGCCGGAGCCCATGGCCGGGTCGTACACCCGGCCCGAATAGGGTTCGAGCATTTCCACAATCAGGGTGACGATGCTCTTGGGGGTGTAATATTGGCCGCCTTGCTTGCCTTCGGCCAGGGCGAACTGGCCCAGGAAGTATTCGTATACATGGCCGAGGATGTCTTTGCTGTGCAGGTGTAGCTTCTCCCCGCCGTACACCGGCTTGGTGAAAGAGGTATCGGAGAAGGTATTAATCAGCCCCAGCAGCTTCTCGTTTTCCAACTGGTACTGGCTGATGCGGTTGAGGATGCCCCTGAGCTTGGCGTTGCTCTTTTCGATAGCTTCCAGGGCGTTATCCATCAGCCAGGAGACGGAGCGCAGCTTGACATCATTGCCCGCATCGTCCTGCCACAGCACGGTGCCCACGGGCAGCACGGCTTTTTCTTTCACGGTATTCCAGCGGGCCGCTTTGGGCACCCAGAATACGTTGGCTTCGCGATAGTAGTCCAGGATTTCCAGCTCGTCCCGCAACGCCTGCTGATAGTCGGCGTCACCGTCGTAGTCTTCGGGAGAGAGGTAGTAGATGTCGTTGCTTTCATCCTTGAACAGTGCCAGCAGTTGCTCCTGGCGCTCTTCAAAGGCGTCAGAGACGTATTTGAGGAAGATAAGCCCGAGCACCACGTGCTTGTAGTTGGCGGCGTCCAGGTTAGCGCGCAGCTTGTCGGCGGCCTTCCAGAGCTTATTGTCCAGGGACTTGAGAAATTGCTGTTCCGTATCGTTCATAAATGACGTTTTAACAAGAGAAGAGGTAAAAAAGGCGCCACTTTTCCTCGCGCCTGAAGGAGATAGCGGCCTATTTATCAGCCCTGATTGGAAACGCCGTGAGGTACATGGCCCGTGGTGACATGGCGGCTAGCGGATTCACAGTGGTCCTGCTGATCATCAAAGAAGATATCAGCGCCAAAAGCCTTCAAGAAATCTCCTTTATCCAACCCGCCCAGGAATAATGCCTCGTCAATGCGAATATCCCAGACCCTAAGCGTGCGGATCACCCGCTCATGGGCCGGTGCTCCCCGAGCCGTCACGAGGGCAGTCCGGAGGGGTGATTCTTCCGGTGGATATTCCCTTTGAATCCGCTGTAGCACCGCCAGGAAATTGCGGAATGGTCCCCCCGGAAGGGGTTGCCGGGCCGAAGTTTGCTCGCTTGTTTGAAAGGCCGCCAAGCCCTGCTCCTTGAAAACCCGCTCCGCATCATCGGAAAAGAGGACCGCATCCCCATCAAAGGCAATTCGTAGCTGAGACGAGTGAGTATTGAGGCTTGCTTTCGAGCGCACGATCGTCGCCGCGGCCACGCCCGCTTCCAGTGCCTTTTTGACATCCTCTGGATCGGCGGAGAGGAACAAATGGGCGCCAAATGCGGAAACGTACCGGTAGGGGCTTTCCCCGGAGGTAAATGCCGCCCGGGTCACCTCAAGCCCATGATGTTGAATGGAATTAAACACCCGAAGGCCGGTATCCGCATTGTTTCTCGACAGCAGTATCACTTCCACCCGTGGTGGGTTCGGACGCTTCTGGTTGAGAGCCAGGAGCTTACGCACCAGCGGAAAAGCCACCCCTGGCTCCAAAAGTACATCTTCTTGTTCAATCTGGTATTTACAATAGGAATCGGTCCCTTGTTCCTCAAATACACGATGGCTTTCGTCCAGATCGAATAAGGCCCGTGAAGAGATAGCAACAACCAATTTGTCACCTAGAGTAGTAGGCATAATCTTTTGCTTTAAAATTAGCTCTCGTGAGCACACCAGGCTTATCCCATCAAGCCAGCCACACCGTCCTTAATGCAATTTATTATACCGCAAGAAAATACTCTGGATCTGGGGGAAGGATAGTCAGAACTTAGGCTCGCCAGGTAGCGCGCAGCCAACCCGGAGCAACCATTGGGACAAGAAACAGCGGAATTTTAAACAACAAACCTGTTACGGTCATTATCTATATGGATAGGCCACGCAGGAAGCAACGAACGTGCTCGTAGAGTATGGAGGCCAAGGTCTGATTATGCAATATTCCCATAACTTAAAAAGTTAGGAGTAACATTCTTTATCTGATAAATTTCTTTTTTAGAAACAGCATTGGTAATTACCGCCGATCTCCAAGACATTAAGCTGGTTTGCGGTTCAAAAATTCCGTGTTCATACCTGCTAAAATTCTGGGCAAAAATTCTGTTTTTGTCATGCCCTTTCCATCGTATGGAAAAATCCTTGTTGACCTTGAAACATTTATTTTCATCAAATTCAATAAGATGTTTTATAGGCTCAATAAATCCTGGAATTCTGTTCTCAAACCCGGTACACAAAATAACAATATCAGCCTCCATGGATTCTTCTTTTTGAGAAAAATTATTGGAAATAGTTAATTTATAACCTTTTCCATTGCTCTCTACCCCTTGAATCCTTCGATAAGGAAGTATTTTAAAATCAATCGGTGATTGCTCTACATTTTGAATGAAATAAAGATCATTATAAAGGCTTTGCAGGTAGGTGGGGGTATTACCATCGCTAGATAATTTTTGGTAATCTACAATATTTCTTTTGAGTTGAGGGTTTATGGAAAAAAAATCTTCTACGTAATGGGGGCTAAAATACTCATTAGTAAAAGGCGATTCATCTAAAGGCTCAAGGTTTGCCCTGCTGGAGACAAGAGTTAGGGATTTTGCATTTCCCCATTTTCTCCTAAGAGCATTTCTAAAAACTTCAACGCCTGTTTGCCCACCGCCGATAATAACAATACGCTTGCCACTGACATCCAGATTTTTTATTGATTCTGATTTCGCATGGAAGAAAGTATCGCCAATATAGGGCACGGTAAACGACGGAATTTTAGGGCTAACTCCTGTTCCGATGCAGATATTTTTGCTTTTAAATCTTTCTTTTTGATTCTCAATAATAAAATTCTCTCCATCATAATAGAGATTTTTTATTTTTGAATTGAAAGATAATTTTTCCGGCATTTGCCGGGTAACCCACTGGCAATAAATTTCAAACTCTCTCCTAGTAATAACATGCCTTTTGGTATTCATAAATGAATGAAAAAACCCATTCATGACAAGATAATTTAGAAAAGAATAAGGGCTCGTAGGATCAACGCCCGTTACCAGATCCTTTAGAAAAGCCGTTTGCATATCCGAGTCTGGAAAGATGATTTCCGAATGCCAAAGAAATAATGGTTTTTGTTCAAAAAAATGAGTTTTTAATTCTTTATTTTTTTCTGAGATAGCAGCCAAGCTTAAATTAAACGGGCCAATCCCAATACCGACTAAATCAAATACATCACGCATAAAGATAATCTTTTTCTATCAGCGGATTTAGCAGGGGATTTCCAAGCTGTGGTTTAGGTCTCTGGGCCGTATCTTGATAGCCAATGATAAAGCGGACCTTATTTAAAAGAACACGATGATAATTGGGCGTCAATAGGCTTGGAGTCTTTGATCTTGTTGGGTATTTTTTTTCATAATCATGAATTATCGTGCCTAATACACTATAGAATTTTTTTTCCTTATAGCCATGAGAGAGAAAAAGCGCCTGCGAAATAAATCTAAGAACTGAAATAAAATGCCCCGTGATAAGATCGTAGATAATATGATCAGAGGGTAAAATATCTAATTTTTCAATCGTTTTATCGGAAAAATATTTCCTTGTTTCCGCTGGAAAATTTTTATTTAAACGTAAGTCACCATGAAAATCCTTAATAATTAAGCCTGAAGGGGCATTATTATTTAGCTTTAGTATGGTATTTTGACCATGTGCAACCAAGCCAATTCCATAGTGAGACTGAAGGTGATAAAGGGGAATAACAACTTTTTTAAAATATTCTTCCAGCCATTCATCAATGGTTAGAGAAGAATTTTCTATTAAGCAACCAATCAACGATTTTTTATTCCCGTCCAAATAAGAAAGCGCGCCTGTCATCAAGCATTTCTCATTGCTTTTAAGCTTGGTTACACTCGATTCTCTCCATACTGCCCCAAGGAATTCTTTATATTGATAAGGAGCACCTGGGATATTCTTATAGGAAGGCTCCACATAACTAAAAGCTGCAATATCCTTTAAGCAATCCACATTAGCATTGAATAAACAATCATCCTGCTTAATAATAGCTTCAACGCCTTCCGATATTTCCGAAGCAATAGAAATATAGCGAGCAGGTATTCCTCGTATACAAGAAGTATTTAAAATTGAAATGGGCAGTTTAACGTCACAAAGGTATGGATTGCTGCAATTAGAAAACGTTCTTAGGGATATATAGGGTTTATAGCTATCGCCGGCACTAGATAAAAAAATTATATTATTTTTGCTGATATCTTTCTGGAAGAAGATTTTTATTCTATTTTCCCACTGCCAAGGATGTATGGGAATAATGTAATAAGATTCGGCGTTATATTTTTTATTCGCTAATTTTTCTTTTAATAAATTAATTTCCCGTTTTTCAAGATCAGCGTAAATAATCTCACTAAAAAATTTTTCTTTTTGGTGATTTACCGTAACTAAATTCTTTTTGATAGCTACCCGGTAGAATTGGATTTCTTTAGCATGCTCTGGCGAGAACATGGAGAGATCGTCTGGAGACCAGCCTATTCTTCCCTTGTTTAAAATAATTTTTGGATGCCCATCCAGATAACTTTCCACCTCTAAGAAACCAAGTTGGGACATTTCCTGGGAAGATATTTTCTTTTTCAAAATAGTTTGATCGCTATAAAGCGTATGTAGCATTTCTTCCATAAAATTAGCTAAGGTAATATCATTCATTTTTGTAAGATGCTGTGTTTCCTTAAAAAAATTTGCAGCATCAAGTTCTAAACCATCACTTCTCTTTAATGATCTTTCATCTATAACAAGGTGGCACCAGACACTTTTATATGCCTCAAAAATGTAAGTTAAATTTTCCTCTATTTTTAACGCATATAATCCCTTTTTTATTTCCCGTACTTCCTGAGAAATGATCTCCTCAAAATAAAGTTCACTTATGGCTTTAGCAATAAGATTCCTATTGGCTATTTCCCAACTCATAAGTAGCCGCCTGTAAAAAACCTCTCCCGGGTACACTCTAGGAGGACCGCTCTTTTATGGGGAAAATCAAATTCTTTAATTCTTTTCCAAAAAGGAAGAAAATCAACGTATTTCAACACCTTTTTATTATCGGATCGCGGCTCAGCCATAATCTTTAAAGTTCTGGGCTCATCAAGAAAAAGATAATGGATAACACTTTTTAGCATAGCGCCTGTATTTTTTAATCCCAGAAATTTTTTTTCCCCAATCAGGAAATGGAACCCTCTATCAAAATCACCGCTTTCGTAATAGGCTCCTAAACGATCCTCTTTAACCCAATAAAGCTCAAAATAACCAGTAGGTTCATCATTAATATCTAATATGACAGGAATGATATGGGGGTCATTTAAATTTTTTTCTATATACTGAAGATGATTTTCCCTTGTATCTTTTAATTCCCAAAATTCCGAGATACGTGGCTGATTGTGCCATCTCGAAAATGTATCGATGTCATTTTTTGGATCGATGACCCGAAAAGAAATAGTTTTATCTATTTCGTAGACAAACCTTTTGTAGAGCAGAGTTCCCCTTTCTGGATTATGCCTTATTGGATGAGAAACCCTGTTAGTTTCTGTCCAAACTACGGGGTAAAGTCCTCTTTCAGGATTCATTAGCCAATAAGGAGGAATTTGGAAAAACTCGTTTCTGCTGATTATTGTTTTTTTATCACCTGGCTTTATTTCTGCTTCTTTAACATCAGGTATAAATTTATTTTTTAAAAATTCTTCTTTTTCCTTATCTAAAAGAATATCGTTAACTCTTAATTTTTTTTTATCTATCACGGTTTTTTAAAATTTTGAAGACAAGGGATTTTGAATAAAATTATAAATATCCAAAGGATTTTTCTCAGTGTTCTCGTTAATATCCTTTAGGCAACAGAAAAAATTTCCTTTTTGTCCTATTAAATCTGAATCAAGAAGATAATCAAGAAATGATTTGTCTAAAATATCGCTATTTTTTTTGTCTAACAAATATTCAACAAGCATATGAAGAAGATCTTCTTCATTACATTTTTTTTGTATTGCTAGTGCATTTATTAAACTAAATGTCGAATTAATAATAAGATAATATCCAAGAAGTATATGAGCCATCTTTCTATCTAGGATATTTCCATTGTCCAGATCCAGCAAAGGTACCTCTTGCCTCATCTTTTCATAACCAAGGCTGGTATACCCTGTTCCCTGGCAGTCTCTAAAAATAACCCCAAAGGGATAGCTCTTATCATTTAACTGAACAATTATATTCTGCTGGTGCGCGCCAAAAAGAATGCCATGGTTAGCTTGGGCCATTATAAATGGATCAAGCACATAGTTAAGATAAAGATAGAACCATTTTTTAGCATCAATGTTACGTGATGAGAAAAAACCTTTTTCCAGATAGGGATCAGCTTGCGCTATAGTTGATAAAACAATTGCTTCAGAACACATTTGTCCTCTAAAAGGATTGGCTCTTATGAGCACAATTGTTTCTATAATGAGATTGCTCGATTTTCCCTTAATAGCAAGAAATGAGGGTTCACATAAGATGTGAAAATTTTTATTTTTGTTAAGGAAATCTTTTCCATTACTAGAATTAATCACATCATGAACTTGAATCCCTCTAACAATTTCAACTTCCTGCAAATGTCGGATGGAATTCGTGATTCTCAGCGACAGAGAAAATTTGAGCATATAATGGCTATTTTCACAGTAAATAGTTCTTAATGAACTTGTCGCCTTCCATTTTAAACGCCCTTCCTTTTCAATTGGTATTAAATCTTTGTCCTTTATTAATTCTTTAATTTCTTTATGGTTGCTTAGAGATTTAAACTGCCAAGGATGAAAAGGGAATGGTATATAACCGTCCTTAATGACTGTTTCATGATCTTGTTTAAAAAGATCCGCATACCAATCTATATTATTGAAATACTCAGAATTTTTCTGAATAAGGTGTTCTTTATTCAAGAAAGCCCATTTTAAATTAAAATTTCCTTTAAATTCTGGCGCATATAAGTGGTGATCTTCTTGGCTAAATTGCTCTTTACTTTTTGGGCACGGATGGAAATTATGTCCCAGTAATAACGCCTGCTCCGCTTCAATAAAGGACAAGGAATTTTTTTTAAAAAGCTTTTTATAATCTTGCTTTCTGTAGTCTAGTATTTGAGCAATATTATTATGGCTTTCCATAATTCTTTGGTAAAGTCCTGGCATTTCATCATTCTTATTTACCCACCTAAGAAATTCGCGAATGAAATCTTCAAAATTCAAGAATTTCTTTTTGTTTCCTAGAATTTCATAAAAGATATTTAAATAAGAATGATTTCCTACCCTTGAATAATTCTCAAGCACGATGCTCAAGGTTTGCTCGTTATTTTTAAATATGATTTCGTTATTTTCTATTTCAAAATCACTACACTCTCTCAAAAAAGAATTTATAAGAGCGGTAACGGAGTGTTTTTCAGCAAGTTTATTTAACTCGTTATTCTCTTTCACTTAACCCTCAAGAGACTGCCGTTAAAGATCATGCGAGACGCTGCTTTAATCTATTTTAGGTACGAATACTAGCACTAGTTTATTGCTAATACAAATTATTTGTATTATACCTATAGTCTTTAATTTAAATCTGGATACGCCTATGAGTCAATACATCACGCCCCCCGTCTCGCCCACCGCCCTTGCCTTGCCTGGTGCTTGTACCGGAGCCCTACAAAGCTTGCTCGTGATAGTGCTACCGATTATCCTCGCCCTTACGGGGCTAGAGATTGGGCAGCTAAGCCCGATATTGGGGATCGCGGCCCTGGGATTCTTGGTGGGCGGCTACGCTTGGCCACGGCGGGTAATACCGGGGCACCGTCGTCGGTTGCTAGAACGGCTCCTGCTCGCTGCTACTGTCAGCCAGGTGGTGTTTATTGCTGCCTTATCCGCTAGTGCGCTAGAGCTGATCGGGACGGCAATGTTAGCAGCCCTATTGTTCGTTGCCCGGTTCGCCTACGGGCTTACCGCTTCAGGCGTGTTTCCCACAGCCCAGGCATGGGCGGCCAGTGAATACCCTGGGCATGCTCGTCATGGCGCCCTAACACGCATGAGCGCTACCGTGCATACTGGTCGGGTGCTCATTCCCCTAGCGGCGGCGGCACTAGCTATGTACTGGCCGGAGGGAATACTTACCTTGCTGGTGATTCTGCCCTTTATCGCTCGGCTGTTGTTACCCCATGAACGGGCTTCCCAAGAGGATGTGCCACTCACTGCACCGACAAATCGATGGCCGGAGGCAACGATTGCCCTGCCGATAGTCCTCATTCACATGAGCGTGGGGCTTGCGGAATTTATCATTGGCCCCTATTTGGCCGCCGAGTGGAATATCGCCCTTAGCCATGCACCGGCGTATACAGCCCTGCTCCTTGCAGGTATAGCTGCTTGCATGGTGCTTGCTCAGCTCGTCAGCCTCCATTACCGCCTCAATCCCTGTTCTCTACTGGTATGGGCTCCGGTGGGCATGGCTCTGGGCACGGCCCTGGCCGCTGTCTATCCGCTGGCCCTGCCTGCCGGTTTGGCATTGGTGGCAGTTGCGCTTGCGCTAATATTGCCTGCCTCGGCTGCTGGCGCTGCCGCTAACCGCAGCCTGCATACTCAGCCACAGGCGGGCGCCGATCTCTACACCGCCCGCATCCTTGGGCATTTGCTTGGCGTCACGGCAGCAGGTCCCCTGTTTGAAGTCGCCACCCACCTGCCCCTTGTTACCGCAGCGGTCCTCGCGCTTATGGCTATTCCAGCCACGGCGGGGCTGCGGCGAGCCTTGACTACCCAAGCTATCTATAAATAATTCGACAAAAAAATTTGGCGAGCAATAATAAGGATTAATTCCCTGCTCCCCAGCCGCCCCTGGAAGGCACTAAATAGCCTGCACGCGGCTACAAAAAAAGCTCTATTGGCCAGGGAAAATGTATTTCAAGAAAACCTAAATTAGGTGCTTGGCGCGAAAGTATCGCGCCAAGCCTTTATGCCAATCAGGCCACAGTGAAATAATCGGAAAGATTAGCGGTAACTTCGCTGGCCTCAACGCCAACCAGTTGAATGCTGCTACCTTCGCCCAAATCAATCACGGCGCCAGGCTCGCCAACTTCGTCAGTAAAGTTGCTCACGCGGGAGGAGAGATCGTCGATACTTGCGATGCCCGTACCATTGATGTCGGCGGCAATCACGAACTGATCGCTTTCCGCATTGAAGCGATTCACCGTATCAGTGCCATCATTACCAGTATAAAAGATTTCATTGGAGCGGTCGCCATCGTCATTACTACCCGAACCATAAATAATATCATCACCCCCCTGACCATAAATTTGGTTATGGCCCGAGCCGCCGGAAATCCAGTCGCCGCCATCGCCTCCCAGCACCACGTCATCGTCCTCGCCACTAAAGATAACGTCCGATTGATCACCCCCCATAATTAGATCGTTACCCGTAGAACCATAGAGGGCATTGGTGCCGGTTACACCATAGATCGTATCGTCTCCCTCCTTGCCGAAAAGCTGATCACTGCCTTCTCCGCCCCACAGGAAGTCATTGCCCTCACCCCCGTCAAGCCAATCATTGCCGCTGCCTCCATACATAAGATCATCACCGGCTTCGCCGAAGATTAGATCATTGCCCGCTTCCGCATAGGCCACATCATTGCCCTCTCCCAGATAGGCAATATCATTGGAATAACCCATTCTAACGCCATCGTCGCCAGCACCAGCAAATACTACGGAGGGTCCAGAGGTCCGTATCACATCATTTTCTTCAGAACCAAAAACCAAACCGCTACCTTCTTGCAAAAAATCAGCCATTTGTTAACTCCTAGTTTTATAAAATAATGCTTTCTGGGGACCATGCCATAGCTAGTAATGCCGCGAAGATTGAAGCGCCATGGCGCCACCAGATCGCTTTAAAATTATTTGTTTCCTCCGCAGCAATAATAATTTTAACAATAATAATTAACATTTGCATTAATATTTTTTATTTAAATAAAATCCCTTACTACTATCGTTATTCTTCCCGTATAGTCCGCGCTAACATATCGGCAATAGGTTTGGCTACATAGCTGGCAAAGGTTCGCTCACCCGTCCTGATCATGACCTCAGCGGGCATGCCGGCAAGCAGTTGTATATTGCTACTCATGTTCTGCTTACCTGCCGCCGTCACCTTGATACGCGCCTTGTAGTAACGCCCGCCGGTGATCTCATCCTCAAAGGCGTCGGCGCTGATATGCACGACTTCACCTTCAATGACATCGGTCAACCGTTGATTAAAAGCACTGAAGCGAATCTCCGCATACTGACCGGCGTAGATATTATCGATATCCCGATCGGGAATGCGCGCTTCGACCACGAAACCGCTTCCTGAAGGCACAATAAACATAATGGGATCGCCAGCGTGAATTACGGCGCCAAGAGTATGCACCGTCATCCCAACCACGGTGCCAGTAACGGGCGCGGTGATGGTCGTGCGTTTGACTTGTTTATTAAGTGCGCTCATGCGTTCTTCGGCCTCGGCAATATTAGCCTGGGCCTGGCGCAACTGCTCCCCAACCTCTTTTTGAAATTCTTGCTGCTTGAGCCGCTTCTGAGTCTGATTTTCGCTGATCTTAGACCGCAGACGCAGGATCTCCGAATGATACTGGGCAACTTCCCCCTGAATCTGCAGAATTTTCCGCTCCAGCTCGCGCAGCCGCTGGTTACTCACAAAGCCCTCCTTGAACAAGTGGCGTAAGTCCTTGGCTTCTACCCTCAGTGAAGCCGCCAAGGATTGGCTCACCTTGATCATCGATTGCAGACCGTCAATCTGCTCCTCCATCTGCACAATTTGCTCGTCAAACCCATGGAGCGTTTCCGCAAGCGCTTCACGACGGGCCTGGAACAGGGACTTCTGGACAGCCAAAACTTCTTTAACGCGGGGAAAATGACTATGGCGCAATGCTTCGGAGAACTCGATGGAACCGGCCCCCTGCTGCTCGGCCAACAAACGCATCCTGGCGACTCCGCTGGTCAAGTACTGCATGCGCGCTATTTGCAGTTGAGAGAGCGCCCGGGTTTTATCCAGGATCAGCAAAGTACTGCCAGCTTCCACATGATCACCATCTTGAACCCATATTTCTTCGACGATTCCCCCCTCAAGATGCTGGATAGTTTTTTTAAACGATTCCACGGAAACCGCCCCCGTAGCAACCACGGCAACGGCAAGATCGGCGGTGAGGGCCCAGCCTCCAAAACCGCCAAAGGCAAGCAGCAGGATGACCATTCCCAACCATCGGTAGTATTTGTCAGAGATAGGAATTTGCCGGTCTGATGCTGACGGGGTGATTGCCTCTTGCCAGGGGGGAACAATATCAAGCGTGGGTAAGGGAGTGTTTTCCATTTAGTCTTTAATCCTGTTCCTGGGACGAGGAATCCGCGTTGCTTATACTTCTGCCCTGAATGGCTGCTAAATGGCTGACCGTGGGCTTTCCGCCTTTCGCCAGGTTGGCCTTGGCGAGCTGGGCTAGCACTCGATCCCGGGGACCAAACATGCCCAACTGCCCCTCCCGGAGCATTAGCAACTTATCCACCTGTCTAAGAATGCTCTGACGGTGGCTGATCACAAATAACGTGACCCCCTCGACCTTAAGCTCCGTGAGAGCCCGCCCCAGGGCGCGCTCGCCAGTATCATCAAGGTTTGAGTTGGGCTCATCGAGAACGACCAAAACAGGGTTGCCGTAAAGCGCGCGCGCCAAACCCACCCGCTGGCGCTGGCCCCCGGAGAGCGCCCCGCCAGAAGCGCTAATATAGGTATCATAGCCATTGGGCAGTTTAAGAATCATGGTATGTATGCCGGCCTTTTTGGCCGCGGTCACCACCTTGCCCGAGTCAACCTCACCAAAGCGGGCAATATTTTCGCTGATAGTACCGTCGAACAGCTCGATATCCTGGGGCAAGTAGCCGATAAAGGGACCCAGTTCATCCCGGTTCCACTGGGCAATGTCAGCCCCATCGAGACGCACCTTGCCAACCTGCGCTGGCCAGATACCCAACAGCACCCGGGCCAAGGTTGACTTGCCAGAGGCACTAGGGCCAATGATGCCGATATGCTCCCCCTTGGCCACGGCAAAATTGAGGCCACGGAGAGTCGCCATGGGAACGCCGGGCGGCGCAGCCGTTACGCTTTCCAATACAATCTCCCCCTGGGGCGCTGGCAAAGACATGGGGCGGGATTCCCTGGGTGTCTGCTCAAAGAGATCATTGAGACGCTGATAGGCGCTACGCCAGTTAGCGAAGCTTCGCCAACTGGCCATCATCTGATCAATGGGCGCCAAAGCGCGGCCCATGAGAATCGAGCCGGCAATCATCATCCCGGGGGTCAGGCTATCTTGAAGCACCAACCATGCCCCCAAACCGAGAATCAGCGACTGAAACAACAGCCGCAGTATCTTGGAGAGATTGGTCAGTGTGGCAGCCCGATCACTGGCTTGGGACTGCAGGGCCAAGAAGGTGTGATGCTTGCCGGCCCAGCGTCCCATAAGGCCCGGCAACATGCCCATGGCATGGAGCACCTCTGCGTTCCGCAGATTGCTGTTAGCCAGCTCCTGGGCCTTGATATGGTCTTTATTGGCCGAGGCCAGCAGTGCCTTGGTGCTCTTTTCGTTGACGATGGCCAAGGACAGCAGAACAATAGCCGCACCGGTAGCAAAAAACCCCAGCCAAGGATGGAAAAGATAGAGTATTCCCAGGTAGATAGGCGCCCAGGGAGCATCGAAAAAGGCAAACAGCCCATAGCCGCTCAGAAACTGGCGAAGCTGGGTCAAGTCGCTAAGTGGTTGGGCCGTCTGCCGCCCCTGGCTCAGCACACTACGCTGGAACATGGCGCGATAGAGCCGCCCGCTGATCAAGATATCCAGACGATTGCCCATACGAATGAGAATTCGCGAACGCACCAACTCCAGTCCGCCCAGAATAGAGAATAGAAAGATCACCACCAGGGTCAGTACTAGCAAAGTTTCTTCGCTGCGGGTAACAATGACGCGGTCATAGACCTGGAGCATGTAAAGGGGCGGCACTAACATGAGCAGGTTAATGAACAGACTGAAAAAACCCACCGAAAAAAAGGATCCCTTGCAAACCTCAAACGCTCTTCGCAGATCCGAGGGCTCTTTTCGCGGGGCCATTATTCAGAGGTAATCTATCGGAGCGAGGGGTTCAAGCGTTCGATGGCGAGGGTGATTTTCCTAACCGGGCCCGGCGCTTCTGCCTCTTCCGCCACCAGGTATAGACCCCGGTGACAAACAGCAATGTCGGCATCATACCTGCCACCAGAATGACTAAACGGCCGGGCAAGCCCAGAGCAGTCCCGATATGCAGAGGATACTTGAGATCTGCTATCTGCTGGCCAGGACCGCTGCGTGTCTCATCGTGGGCCATGAGTATTTCGCCAGTAGTGGCATCCAAGGCCACATAGCTGGTACCGTTCGGATGGGGATTATCTGGATGCCTTAGCCTGACGATAAAAGGCACCGAGGGCTGAGCCGGAAACTGGAGCCAGGTAGCCCTTTCATCCCCCACAGCCGATTCCGCTATGTTGAGTAACTCGGCTGGCGATTTCGATACGGACTGCAAGGGGGAAGCTTTAATGGGCGGCGGCTCCGGTAGACTCGGACCGCCAAACAGGGCAATTAGTGCGGCATTGGCTTGTTCATGAAAAACCATGGCCGCTCCCGTTAGAGCGCTGCTAAACAGCAGCAATAACGAAATTAGACCCACCGAACGATGGAGCGCAAACCAACGGGCTACCCGCGCTTCCGTACGAGGCAGACGCAAGGTTTTTAATAACCGCCGCCAGCCAGGCCAGGCAAGCCACAGCCCGGTTACAACCATCAACAGCAGGATCAGGCCTAGTATGCCATTAGCGAGTAGACCTTGTGCTCCTGCTAATAAATGCACATGCAGATCATGTAGAAATCCCAGCAGCCCGGCATGCTCTCCTCGAACGCCGAGAATATCCAAACGCCAAGGATCAATATAAACCCGCTGCAGCGCCTCGTCCTTTACCCAGTATTCGATGCTGTGATTGGGCTCGCGGGGCAAACGCGCATAGAGCAAAACAGAACTTGGAAACGCAGACCGAATCTTAGTGGTTGCTTCATTGAGCCGAATGGGGCCAGGTTGGGGTTCGACTTGCCAAAGTTCCGAATTAAAATAAGCATCGAGTTCATCATCGAATACCAGCACGCTGCCGGAGAGTCCGGAGATACAAAATAATGCTCCCGCCATCAACCCGATCCAGAGATGCGTTTTCTGCAGCAAACGATACATGTTCGTAAATAAACGTGTGTTTTTCTACCAATTCAGCGCATAACTGATGCGGACGGTGCGGCCCGGACCTGTAGAGAAAGCATAGGGTAAGCGGCCAGCCTGACTAACAAGGGGGAAATAATCGTTATTGAGCAAGTTTTTCACCGCCACGCCCAAATAACCTGGCCCCACTTTAAAGCGGCTGATCAAATCAACGATGGTGTAGTCATCCACCTCACCGCCGCCGAATTGAGTCGAATCCGGGCTTCGATCACCCACATACAGCACCTGCATCCGGTTATCCCACCACCTCCAAGGGCTATATTCCAGGAAACCGGTTAATTTCACCGGTGGAACACGGGTGTTGGGCAAATCTTCTTCATAGTCGTCATCATCATTGAGATCCACTTCACCGGCTACCCAGGTAACAGTGCCACCGGTATTCCACTGAGAGTTGAAGCGGTAAGCCAGAGTGCCCTCAGCGCCCCAGATGCGCTCAGGCTGTTTCACGATACTCAGATCCTGGTTAAAAGTCGTCCCGTTATTGGAGGTGCTGTAGAAACCAGCGGCGGAAGCTTGTAGCGGGCCTCTGCCGCCCCGCAAGCCGATTTCGTAACTGTTGACCTTCTGTGCATTGGATTCAAGTTGGCCAGCGCTAGTAATGGATGAGTTCGCATCCCGGATAGCGCGACCAATATCTGCCACCGAAAAGCTCTGGGAAAAACTCCCGAATGCCTCAATTTCATCAGTCAGATAAAATACGGCGCTGGCATTGAAGAGAGGTTTGCCGTAATTTAGGGTATCACCTCGCACAAGCGTGCCGCCCCGATTGACTATATCGTCAATATCCACTGAAATATGTTCATATCGGAACCCCCCTCGCAGCAGGCCAAGGTCGCTCAACGGCAATTCCAATTCCAGAAAGCCCGCGAGAGCATTTTCCTGCATATTCGGAACCACCGTGGGACCATCTATACCCGCCTGAACGGTCTCATCCCGCAGAAAGTCGATCCCCCAAATGAGGCTAAAATCATAATCTCGCACAGCCAGGGGCGTATCAATGGTCAAGCGGGTGCCATATTTCTGTGACTGAATTTCAGTCTGGGCAAAACCAGGAAATTTGGAAAAACGCGCAGTCAAATCCCCATAGTAAGCATTGAGCTTAACGTGGCTACCCAGCAAGTCACGGTTAATGTAGTGCATGCTAGCAAGGGTATTGGTAGTACCGGGATCAGCAGCGTTGAAACTGCCTGGCACAGCGGGTGTTTTAATACCCTGATTCGGATCGCCGAAGGCGAAGGTAAAATCCGTGTCTTGCTTGATATTGAAATGGTTAACAAAAAACTGCAAACGCTGGCGATCTTGATCGAAATTGAAGCCGAATTTACCTAATATATTGTATTCATTAGTATCCGCTAGTCCACCCTGGTTGCCGAGGGGATCGGGAGGAATGCGATCACCATCAGCATCGAAGTAGCCATTGCGCTGAATAAAGGTTCCGGAAGCCAAGTAATCAATATTATCCTTGGTGCCGGAAACTCGCTGGGTGGTTTGCCAAGCGGCGGAATCATCCAGGTGCTCGGTTGAAACGCGGACGCTAGCTTGAGAATAGCCCGCCAGAGCCTCTTTAGCAGGCTTCTTGGTAATGATATTGATAAGCCCCCCAGCCGCGCCAAAGCCATAGGCTGCGGTCCCTCCCCGTATCACTTCGATGCGTTCTATCGCGTCCACGTCAATGGTGTTGAGATCCCGGCTGGATGATCGCAAGGGGGTAGACTGGGGAATACCATCAATCAACACCAGGAAATCACGGCCCCGTAATGTCTGACTAAAAGAGGACAGCGCCTCCGAGCTAGGACCAAGGCCCGGCACAGTTTTCGCTAGGACATCACCTAAATTCCGGGCTAGGCCCGCTTGTTGCTGGATTTCCTGGTTGGTCACCACAGTTACTGAACGAGTCAGTTGGGAGATAGGGGTTTCAGTACGGGTCGCCGTGACCACCATCTGCTCCAGCCCCACGCTCTCATCCTCTGGAGCGTTCTGCGCCAGTGCACTACCTGGAAGAATCCCCCCCACAAGCAAAAAATTAACGATGGGTAAAATACGCCGCTTATTATTGGAATGAAATATTTTGGGCATCTTGTTTTTAGAAATATAGAAAGTAATTATTAATTGCTAATGATTAGCTTTTACATTATCTAGCATATTATTATGCACGTCAATATAAGTACTATGAATGCTTGAAAAAAGCCAGTGCCCCGACGGTATTCAGTCAGAAGCTAGGGGACAAAATACAGCGTTCAAAATTTTCTTTGTAGGCAGGGCAAAATACCCCTGCTTCAAAAGGAAGGTTCAACGGCAGCTATCGCGCAAGGTTGAAGGCAGTCAACAGAACGGCTCCATAAGCTTATGGCTGACTTATACCATTCCTAATAATTAGGGCTCCCAAGTAGCCCAGGAGCGCGTACCCAACTGGTGGAGTGTGCCGGGGAGCGCGGTGAGCCCATTCCAAGCCTGGCAACAGGCCTGCATAAAGTCCTCATCGTTCTTAAAGCATCGGTTAGCAAGGTAACGCTGGCGAAGTTGTCGCCACAGCAACTCCACGGGGTTGAGCTCCGGGGAAGCGGGCGGGAGCTTTAGCAGCGAAAGGTTGTTCCTCCCTTCGGCCGCCCGTTCCATCGACGAGGACGACCGCATGAGGGCCTTCGGACACTCGCTCGGAATCAGCGAAGTTTTTTTAAACGCCTCTTGCGCCTGGGAATTTCGCTGGGGTGCTTGGAACGGGCGCTGATCCAGGAGAACCCGGCCCGGTGCACTACCCCCTACACCCCGCTAAGGGAGTACGCCACGCCAAAGGGTTCAGCGAGCAAGGTCCGGAGCTCTTCTCCCCTGAGCCGTCCACCCGAGCCCTTCGCCTGTGCTTGGGCTAGGAGGGGCTCCTGTTCAGCTTTCAACCGCCCTTTAGCTCCACGACCCGGCTGCTCGGCCATTCCCTCTACACCCTCGGCCCTAAAATGCCTGAGCCACTTTAGCACCGTCTTCTCATGGACCTGGAGCATCATCCCCTCTTCCCAAGGGCTTTGCCCCTTCTGAAAATGCGCCAAGGCCAACCACCCCACTTGGAATATTAAGATCAAGCGGTATGGCCAAGAGTTCTTCCAGGTGGACACCCACAAGTAAAGTATGTTCGGTGTGAGGAACCATGCAAGAGTCCATGCCATTGAAAGTCAGAGTGGAGTTGTGAGTGTGGCGTTACCCATAATCGGAATATCAATGCGGCCAGGAATATTTTGAGTTTAGCTACCAGCAGGAGGCCAGGAAGATATCCGCGTGGAAGGGTACACAAACCGGAGGCAGTAACCGTATGATTACCGCCTATGGCCTCCGGCGAAACGCGGATTGTAGCAAGGCGAGCGAGTTTGTTGGGAACAAACGAGTGAGACTTAGCCGTAAACTCCAAAAGGTTTCTCCAAGCCCATCAAGCTATACCGATCCCCGCTACTGCTCCGCATAAGCGAAATAACTAGAGCTACCTATCTCCTGAAGGATGGAAGCAGATTTCTTAAGAATGACATTGTCATTGAACTCTTTGTTGGTCGAGTTGTGTTACTTGGGGCAAGTCGTAGCCATCTCGGGCTAAATACATCACCATGCTGACACTTCCATCCGCTTGCTGTTCATAGAGATAATTAATCTGAGGAAGCGCCTCAGCCATTTGCATGGGAAACTGAAGTTGAAATTCCTCAGCGACGGCGGCATCCTGATGATTGACAGCAACGCGACATAATGTTGCGCGGCAATCCACATCTTCTAAGTTAGTTTTTGTCTGCTCCCCTTTCTCTAAATGCTGAGTAATCAGGCCGCTCGTCTTAGTTGACCATTGAGGATCAATATTCTCTGATAAAAAAACACGCTCCATGATTTCCATGCGCTTACGATATTTATAATCCTCTTCCTCGGCCGCCGCGATCATGTCTTGCTCAGTAAGCTGCGCCGAAGCAGGGGAATCCCCTTCATTCTCTACATTACTACCGTATTCGCCTTTACCAGGAAGGCTTTCAACTCTTCCCCGCAAAACCATAACTTCTTTCTTTAGCTTCACTATTTCCTGTTGCAAACGGTTTGAGCTAGTACTTGTTTGCTTTAAGGCAGCCAGCTCCATCTTGAGTAGAGCCATCTCTTGCTCTAAAGCCACTAAGGAAGGAACAGATTCATCCCCCTCATCATTCCTTACGCCCTCCTCCGTTAATATCATGTTGCTCGAATGCGAAGTTACATCGTCTGGAGTACTAAACAAAGTGATATAAACGCCGATAGATAGCACAGCAAGACCGCTAATAACGATCAAGAGGTGGAATGTTTTCAATAGGTACTCTCCCCCTTTATATCACCCGGATGATGCATCCACTAATCCTTCTCACCTATCCAGATAATATTCAAGACACCTTGGGGAAAAATAGCAGTAGTACATCGAATAGCTACCCCAATAATCATCACCGGTTGACATTCGTCTCACCTACCCAGATAGTATTCAAGACACCTTGGGGGGGAAGGTAACAATACATCGAATAACTGCCCCAATAATCATCGTCGGTGATATTCGGAATCGAGAGCCAACCGCTATTAGTGCGGCTAGCTGTTCTAGACTGGCGCGTCGAACCATCCGCATTTTGACTAAACAGGACGCAACTAACGGTACCCGTCCCCGTGTAATACAGTGCTACCTTATCAGTACCATCAATATTGCCACTTTCATCCACTAGGACGGGGCAGGAAATATATCGACCAGCGTTGGCATTATTTTTGATTCCATTGAAGCCGCGAGTAAAATCCCCCACCTCAGCACCATGATAATTATCACAATAACTGCCATTATAGGCATGCGCGTTTAGGGCATAAGCGTTACCATAGAGGACGAAGCCTCCAAGTCCGACAAGCAATAGCAGCGTAATTGATTTCATTTACCTTCTCCTTAGATAATGTAGTCATGAAAAAATATGGAATTTCCGTAAAGAAATGGGGAAAGCTTATATGGCGGCATCATATCGTAGGCATGATATTTCAGACAAGAGGTAAGATTGTTCGAGGCGCATTTGCAGGGCCACAAGGGCTGTTGGGGCCCCAACAAGAGATAACCTGCTCGGGTAAGAGATTGGCGGGTTACCAAACAGCTATTCTCTATCATCTTTCCCGTAATATTTCCTTTACCAAATACTGATGATGTATTTACGGACACTCCTTCAACGCTCCATTTCTTTTTTACGCCAGAACAAAGGAATGTCCTTGCGGTAGTGGCGCAGGATTAAATTGGCGGCTAAACCGCTCCAGCCGGTCTGATGGGCCGCGCCTAAACCTTGCCCGGTCTCGCCATGAAAATATTCACAAAATAGCAGCAAATCCTGCCAGTGGGGATCATTTTGGAAGGGGCTATCCGCCGGAAAGAGAGGCCGGTTGCCCTGGGGTGAGCGGCGAAAAATATTCGCTAGACGGTCCGCGAGCAGGTGGGAAATAGCTTGCAGGGTCAATTCCTGGCCTCCGAGGCATGGCACCGGGACTTTAAAATTATCCCCCAAATAACGGTGAAATTTTTCTAAGGTCTGGAGCAAGTAATAATTGGCAGGCATCCATATTGGCCCGCGCCAGTTGGAGTTGCCGCCAAATAGGGGCGATCGCGACTCGCCAGGCTCATACTTAATGAGCGCCTCGCCAATCCCCGGCAGCATCCCCAGATCGTGCTGGGTGGCATGGAGACGACTCAGGCTGCGGATACCATAAGGAGATAAGAATTCCTCCTCCCTCAATAACCGCTGCAACAGAGCGGGTAACATGGTGTGGTCCACTAGGGATAAAAGATGCTCGCCCCGATCATTAACCCGCGCTGGGCAAGCGCAAATCGTATGGCCATCAAAAAATCCTCCTGGGTACCTCTCTAATAGGGCCTGAAAGCGGGGCGCCTTGGCAAGCAAGCGGGAATCGACAATCTCACAGGCAAAAAGGGGAATGAGTCCCACCCAGGAAAACACATCAATGCGCCGGTACTGACCGTTTGGCTCCAGAATAAGATCCTTGAAAAAATTGTCCTTGGGATCCCACAGGGAGGGGCCATCGGCACTATGGCCGCCAATCACATTGGCAATCGCCAGAAACTGGGCATAACATTGAATGGCGATGTCCTCGTAACCCGGGTCCTCGGTGGTAATTTCCAAAGCCATGACCGTGAGATTTAAGGCGAACATGGCCATCCAGCCCGTAGCGTCCGCTTGCTTCAGTCGATAGCCCGGCGGCAGGGGCTGGGAACGATCATAGACCGAAATATTGTCCAGTCCCAGAAACCCGCCCTCAAACAAACCGTTTCCTTCACTATCCTTGCGATTGAGCCACCAGGCATAGTACAGCAGGAGTTTGTGTAGCACCCGTTGCAGGAAGCCCAAATCGCCTTGGCCCCGTTGGACCCGCTCGGCCCGAAAGACCTTGAGGGCGCCGGCGGCATGGACCGGTGGGTTCACATCGCCAAAGGCCCACTCATAGGCAGGAATCTGCCCATTAGGGTGTAAATAATCTTCCCGCAATAGCAACTCCATCTGCCGTTTGGCAAAATCCACGTCCATCAAGGCCAGCACACCGCAGTGAAAGGTGAGATCCCAAGCGGCAAACCAAGGAAATTCCCAGCTATCGGGGACCGAAAGCACATCGGCCGCCTTGAAATGCCGCCATCGCCGGTTACGTCCCTTCTTCCGGTTTGCCGGTGGCGGAAATTGGTCCCCGTCCAGCCAGCGGGCTACATCGTAATGAAAAAATTGCTTGTTCCAAATCATCCCTGCCAGGGCTTGGCGCAAAATCTGCTGGTCCTCGCCAGTCCCCTCCGGCAGTAATTGCCGAAAAAAATCATCCGCCTCGGCTTGCCGTTGGGTTAACCTTTCAGAAAACCCGGCAAAAGGAGCTTCCAGGGGCTGGGCCGAGAGCATGAGTTCCATGCTTGCTTGCCCTCCGCCTACCACTGTCACTTGATGCCAAGCGGCAAACTTTGTCCCCTCCCCGGCTTCATTAACTGCCTTTTCCTCCCCCTGGATCACATAGCGGTGAAAAGCATCTTTTACCCAGGGCGAAGGGTTGGGCTGATCCCATAAACGCTGGGCATGACTTTCATTTTCCGTGTAGAGACTCTGGGCAACTTGCCGTCCATAGAGAAAATAGGTTCCCAGGGTGGGATGCACGGCACGCACCGCCCACTCTGCGCCCCCTGGAGCCGGGATCCCCTGCAAGCGGGGTTTTTCCTCTTCCCCACCCCAGGACCAGGTGTTCCGGAACCATAGCGTGGGCAAGAGATGGAGGGTGGCTTCCTCTGGACCACGATTGTGGGCCAGGATCCGCATCTGGATCTGCGCCGGCGTTACCTTGGCATATTGGACCGCCACATCCCAGTAACGGCTATCGTCAAAAACCCCCATATCCAGCAGATTTAACGTAGGCTGCTCCCGGCTTCGCCGGGCGTTTTCCGCCACGATTTGAGCATAAGGATACTCGGCCTGAGGATATTTATAGAGATAATGCAACCAACTATGGCTAGGGGTTCCATCCAGGTAAAAATAGTATTCCTTCACATCTTCCCCATGATTGCCCTGGTTACCGGTCAGACCAAAGGCCCGTTCCTTGAGAATAGGATCGCAGCCATTCCACAGGGCCAGGGCCAAACACAACCGCTGTTGTTCATCGCAGATACCGCCCATGCCGTCCTCGCTCCAGCGATAGGCTCTGGAGCGGGCTTGATCATGGTCAAAATATTCCCAGGCGGTGCCCGCTGGGCTATAGTCTTCCCGCACGGTGCCCCAGGCCCGCTCGGCCAAGTAAGGTCCCCACAGGGACCAATTCTCCTGGCCCTGGCGCTGAGCGGCAAGACGCTGCTGTTCGGCTGGAATTATTTTTTTCTCGGCCATGGGGCGCTCCCGTTATTTTAGTGATTTATCTTTAATCTTTAGTCTGTTCAAGCTGCCACCAGGCTTGGAGTACACAGGCTACCGACCAGGCTTGAGCGGGCGCCCCCCGGGGCCGATGGGGAGGCGCTCCATCGAAAATTTCGCTCACCGTGCCAAGGCCAGCGTCCAGAAGGTGATCCCCCACAGGCGCAAGCAGATTCTGGGCCGCTGCTCCATCCCCATGGACTCGATAGTGGGCCAGGGCGTAATGGCCCAACAGCCAGGCCCATACCGTCCCCTGGTGATAAGCCCCATCCCGGGCCCAAACATCCCCCTGATAGTGGGGCTGATAAGCCGGGTGGGCGGGAGAGAGGGAACGCAGTCCATAGGAGCACAGCAACTCCCGTCCACACTGGCGCACTATCCCAGCCTGGGCGGTGGCATCAAGGGGACTGTGGGGCAAACTCACCGCCAAAATCTGATTGGGCCGGACGGCCCTATCCGCTCCTTCAGGTCCATCGATGACATCGAATAAACCCTCCCCTTCCGGCCTTATAAAACGTTGGAAGCCCCGCTGGGTCTTCCTAGCCAAGTCCCGGTAAGGTAAATCGGACTGGCCCAGTGCTTCCGCCAAGGAGGCCAGGGCCCACAAGGCATTGAACCACAAGGCATTGATCTCCACTGGCTTGCCCTGGCGGGGCGTGACCACCCATTCACCCACCTTGGCATCCATCCAGGTAAGCTGCAATCCTGGTGCCCTGATAGCAATCAACCCATCCGCCAGGTCCATGCCAATGCCATGGCGAGTCCCTTGTTGGTATTTCCGCACAATTTCTTCGAGCACCCCAAACCAGCGCTTGAGCGCCATTCGGTCATCCGTGGCCGCCACATAAGCCCGCCAGGCTTCAATAAACCAAAGGGCACCATCGGCGCTATTATATTCCGGCGTCTCGCCTTTGCCTGGAAACCAATTCGGCAATAGTCCTTGGTCGATAAACTCGGCAAAGGTCTCCAAAATCCGGCGGGCGCTCTCAAAGCGACCCGTCACCAGGGTCAGTCCCGGCAAGGCGATCATGGTATCCCGGCCCCAATCCCCAAACCAGGGATAACCGGCGATGACCGATTCCCCCTTCGGGTGGTTAGGGAGAGGGCGGGCAAAAAGAAAGCTATCCGCCGCTAGCACTAACCGCCGAATCCAGGAGGGCGCTTTAAATTCCTCTTTAACGCCGGTGCTAGCCCGCCTTAACACCTTTAATTCATGAGCCTGAAAACGCTCCATGGCTTCTTCCAGGGAAGAAGTCTCTGGCTGGAGACTGGCTACCATGCCTACCCAACCTTTCCAAGACAGACTCAGTTCAGCTTGCCCCACACAAAGATGGCGATCACGATCCGGCAGGCCCCGCTCCCGTTCCAGGGAAAGATCAAAATCTTCAATCCAGGAGGACTCTCTGGTTATGGAACCTCCTTGAGCACGAAAATACAAACTGAACCAGTGGGGGTGAATCACCCGCAGCCGATCCGCCTCCCCTTCCATCACTGGGCTCAACGCTCCAGGCGAGGCGGTACCGTGGTGATCCCGGGCATTCACCAGCAGCTTGAGGCGAAGGCGAACCGAGCCCCCAGAGGAAGAGGAAGACGATGGATTTACCAACCGATAGGCCAAGTAAGTAGTGTGGGCATCTGGTTCCAGCCAGAGGCGCGCTTCCAGGGCTAGATCACCCACGGCAAAACGCCAAACTGGCATCCGGCCTTGAAGCTCAAAGGATTCCAAATGGACATAACCCCTTGGATCGACTGCGCCACTTGCCCAGCGGTTAGTAAATAGGGGGATTACCTGGTCCTGGTAAAGTAAACTTGCCTCAGCCTTGGCGAAAACCAGAAAACGTCCTAGGGGTGGTGTTAGGGGGGCAATCAGCAAACCATGGTAGCGCCGCGTCAGGGTTCCCGCCACCGTGCCGGCAGCGTAACCGCCAAGGCTATTGGTCAGCCACCACTCACGCCGTTCTCCCTGTGCAAGGTCGCCGCAGATTTCCCGGCCAAAGCGGATAGGAGGGGGAAGAGTCAAGGTCATAATATTTTACTCTAGACCGTACGCGGATTGCTCGCTTGAAGCAGCAAGGGCCTGGGAGCAAAAATCAACGCCCCTTCGTTAATCTGAGTTACCAGGGGTTAGCGGCTCAATATCCCCCTCTTTATGAACTGGCTTAGGCATCTCGGCTCGCACCCGCACCTGGCGGCGCTCTACAAATGTGCGAACCACAACATAGAAAATGGGTGTGAACACAAGGCCAAAAAAGGTGACCCCAAGCATACCACTTAAAACGGCCACTCCAAGGAGTTCCCGGCTTTCCGCTCCAGCCCCCTCGGCGATCACCAGGGGCAATACCCCAAAAACAAAAGCAAAAGAGGTCATGAGGATGGGGCGCAAGCGCAACCTGGAGGATTCTACTGCGGCCTTATACCGGTTCAAACCCTGTTTATCCTGTAATTGCTTGGCAAACTCAACGATTAGGATCGCATTTTTACTCGCCAGCCCGATAAGCACGATAAAACCGATTTGGGTAAAAATATTATTATCCATACCCATGAACCAGATCCCCATAATGGCAGACAGCAGACACATGGGCACAATCAGGATCACCGCCAACGGCAACGACCAGCTTTCATACTGGGCAGCGAGCACGAGAAAAACGAACAGCACACAGAGGGGGAAGATATAAACGGCGGTATTGCCCGCCAGGATTTGCTGATAAGTCAGTTCCGTCCATTCAAAACCAAATCCCCGGGGTAATTCACGCTCGGCAATGGCTTCCATCAAAGAAATAGCCTGTCCTGAACTAATTCCAGGCATCGCATCGCCATTTACCTCTGCGGCAGGAAATAGGTTGTAACGATTGACTTTATCAGGACCCGTAGTTTCTTGAATATCCACTAAGGCGCCAAGGGGCACCATCTCACCACTCACGTTACGGGTTTTCAGCAGATAGATATCTTCAGGCTGGTCGCGAAACGCTCCATCCGCCTGGGCTACAACCCGAAAAGTACGGCCAAAAAGATTAAAATCATTGACATAGAGGGAGCCCAGATAAACTTGCAGGGTATCGAAAACATTACTAAGGGGCACCCCCATGGAGCGCGCTTGGGTACGGTCAATATCCAAATAAATCTGGGGAACATTGGCTCGGAAGGTGGTAAATAATCCACTCAATTCAGGGGTTTGATTTCCCGTGATAATCACCTGTTCCACCGCATCTTGCAGAGCATGCAACCCACGTCCTCCTTGATCCTGGATCTCCATCTTAAATCCGCCGAGGTTACCGATACCCCGCACCGAGGGAGGAGGAAAGACCCCGATAAAGGCTTCCTGGATTTCGCCGAGCCGCTGCTGGAGCGTTTCGGCAATAGCGTTAGCACCCAAGTTTTCCTCTGTGCGCTCGGAGAAAGGATCTAGAATGACGAAAATAGTGCCCACATTAGGCTGATTCCCGCGCATGATCACTGACCATCCCGCCACCGCATTGGTACTCAATATACCCTTCGTATCGAGAATAATTTCGTTGGCCCGACGAAGCACCGCATCGGTGCGCTCCAGGGAAGCTGCGTCCGGAAGCTGGGCAAAGACAATCAAATAGCCCTGATCTTCCTGGGGAATAAAACCGGTCGGCACTTGGGTAAACCCCAGGTAGGTGAGCCCTAGCAACCCGCCGTAGATTCCTAGCATCAGCACGCTCATCCGCACGAGGCGGCGAATAAGCAGTGTATATTTAGTCCAAAACCAGCCAAAAACCCAATTAAATCCCTTAAAAAACCAGCCAAAAAGCCGATCAAGCCAACGCTGTAAAAAATCCTTCTTTTCATCCGGAGACTTCAAAAAAATAGCGCTTAGAGCCGGACTCAAAGTTAACGAGTTAATGGCCGAAATAATAGTAGCGGCAGCGATAGTCAGCGCAAATTGCTGATAAAATTGCCCCGTCACCCCCGAGATGAAAGCAGTGGGGATAAACACCGCCCCTAGCACCAAAGCCATGGCAATGATCGCTCCCGACACCTCCCCCATGGCCTTGAGGGTAGCTTCCCGGCGCGGCAGGCCCGCCTCCAGGTTACGCTCCACGTTTTCCACCACCACAATGGCGTCATCCACGACAATGCCAATGGCCAGTACCATCGCCGCTAGCGTCAGGGTATTGAGGGAGAACCCCAAGGCCGCCAATACCGCAAAGGTGCCAATCAGAGAGACAGGAACCGCCAGCATGGGAATTAAGGTCGCACGCCAATTTTGCAGAAACACCAGCACCACCACCAACACGATGAGCACTGCTTCAAACAGTACTTTGACCACCGATTTCACCGATTCTTCAATAAAAGTGGTGGTGTCATAGACCACACGGTAGGCGATTCCGGGAGGGAAATCCTTGGCTAACCGTTCCATGGTTTCCATCACAGCCTGCTTGGTCTCCAGGGCATTGCTGCCCGGCCGCTGAAAAATGATGATTCCAACGGTAGGTTGACTGCCGAGATAGAGGTTAGAAGCATAGCTTGCGGCGCCCAGTTCAATACGCGCGATATCACGAACATAGGTCACTTGCCCCTCAGTGCCGGTTTTAACAATGATCTTGCCAAACTGCTCGGCCTCGGTAAGCCGCCCCATGGTATTAACAGTCAGTTGCAGATCGGTGCTACCAGGGATGGGGGGTTCGCCTAAAGTACCTGCAGCAACCTGCACATTCTGCTCCCGAATGGCGCGCACCACATCCATTGCTGTCAGTTCACGGGAAGCAAGACTCTCCGGATCCAGCCAGACCCGCATACTGTAATCACGACCTCCAAACAGGGCGATATCTCCTACCCCCGGCAACCGCGCCAGGGCCTCGCGAACATGGATAAGGGCATAATTACTGAGGTAGATTTGATCATAGCGTTGATCCGGCGAAATAATATTGACAACCAAACTCAAATCAGGCGAGCTCTTACGCACCGAGATCCCCATCCGGCGGACCTCTTCCGGCAGCCGAGGCTCCGCCAACGCCACCCGGTTTTGCACCAGCACCTGAGCCTTATCTAGATCAGTGCCCAATTCAAAGGTAATGGTGAGCCGAAGCGCCCCATCGTTAGTTGCCTGGGAAGACATATACAGCATGTCCTCAACGCCGTTGATTTCCTGCTCAAGGGGAGTGGCGACGGTTTTAGCCACCGTTTCTCCACTGGCGCCAGGATAAGTGGTGCTTACGACGACTGTCGGCGGGGCAATCTGGGGATGGCGTTCAATAGGAAGAGTCAGGATAGCAAGACTGCCGATAATAATAATTAGGATCGATAGTACCGACGCGAATACCGGATGATCCGTGAAAAAACGGGCAAAATTCATCGATGTACCCTTAACCTTGGCCGGGAGAAAATTCTTTGCCAGCCTCCAAAATAAGTGGCTTAGCGCTGGTTTGGGTAGAAGCCTCCGGGGCCGTCATGGGTGCCAACTGGGGGCTAACTTCGATACCTTCCCGGGCCCGTTGGACGCCTTTGATAATGATCCGCTCCTCCGGCTCCAGACCAGCACGAACAATGCGCAAACCATCCACGATAGGACCCAACTCAACCCGGCGGTAGGCGACCTTATTCTCATCGTTTACCACATAAACGAATTTTTGCCCCTGGTCCTGACTAATCGCCCGATCCGTAATCAATGTGGCCCGATAGCGGCCACTTCCAGGTATTCGCACCCGGGCGAAAAAACCACCGCTTAACTGATCATCCGGATTAGGGATGACAATCCGAGCGCGTACAGTGCCGGTAGAGGGGTTTGCCCGGGGCGCAACATAGTCGATAATCCCTTGAAAAGGAAAGTCTTTGTCTGTCGCAAGGCCCACTTGGGCTAGAATTCGCGCATAGCGTGCACTCACCCGACTACCTTCTTGGTGCAAGCGCCTATACTTAAGCACTGCCCGTTCATCGGCATCGATATAAACATAAATGGGATCAATGGAAACCAAGATGGCGAGCAAAGTAGCATTACCCTCGCCTCCCCCGATAATCAAGTTGCCCCCATCCACCAACTGCCGGCTAATACGCCCCCCTATGGGCGCCCTGATCTCGGTAAAGTTAAGATCAAGGCGAGCAGATTCAACGGCAGCCTGCATTTCCATGACTTCTGCTTGGGCAACCTGCCGCTCGGCAAGCCGTTGATCGTATTCCTCACGGGCAATCAGTTTTCTTCCCACCAACTGCTCGGCGCGCTCAAGTTCCGTTATCGCCAAAGTAAGCTGGGCCCGGGCCCGCTTCAAACCCGCCCGGGCCTGGGCCAGCACCGCCTGGTAAGGACGTTGATCAATGACGAACAGCAAATCCCCTTTCTCAACAATCTTGCCTGGCTCAAAAGCAATTTCATCAAGATAACCACTGACCCGAGCGCGGATTTCTACGGTCTTAGCCGCTTCGGTACGCCCTGTATAGTAGTCCCATTCGACGATCTCCCGTTGGATAGGGTGGGCAACCGTGACCTCTGGCGGCGGCGGTTCCGAAAGTTGGGGAGTGGGATCATTGCAACCATTTAAACCAAGAAAAATGGCGGCAACAACCCCAGCATGGAAAAAAGATTTAATCATTAGGGCCTTTTTCTATATTAGCTAGCCAGCCGCTAGCGCTTTTTCTTAGGGCACCTTCCTTATACTTCCTTAACGTAACTGGGCGTGTATCGCCTCATTATGATAAAAAGTGCCAGATATCTGGTAATCAAAAACAAAAATATACCTACCACTACAGCAATAGTAAAAACAATAGGATAGGGAACTTCCGCTATTATCTCAAAAAGAATTTCCATGGTCGAAGGCCGCTCGGTAGCATAGAAAGGGTCATATTTCTGGATAATTTCTCTCTCTTGAAACATCAGTTCAGTAAGCCTTTCATCCAGTTGCTCTACCCTTTCCGGATCGGAACCTGGATTTATTTTGACTCTAAGAAATTGGAGATAGGTGTTACGGAAATCCCTTCCAATATTGTTAAGCAGATCTTTATCTATATCAGTAATTCGGCTATGTATCGTAGTCGAGGAGTCCGACCGTGAAGCTAACCACATACTAGTAAGCGTTGCCGAGCCAATAATAGCGACTATTATTGGAATAATTAGCAGCCACATCCTCATTAACTTGCTGAGGTCGGCACTGCTGATACTCTTCTTCTTTCTGTCCATTAATTACCTTCTTTAGCATAATAATTTAGAGTTTGACTTTCCCAAGGCCTATTTACCCATAATCATTTAAGATCAGGAAAAGACCCCTCGCTAGGCCAGCTTCCCTGGCCTTTTGCGCCAAAAGCTTCCATAGACCACCAACTATCTTCCCCCGGCCCAGCAGCGAAGCATTTGGCAGGCGTCCTCTGTGCTATTGTCGCTCGGCCTTGCCAGCGTTGCAATCGTGCCACATTGAGCGAGGCTGTCCAATCTCTTTCGTATTTTTCAACGTAAATCTAACCTAGAAGAGGCTTTAATAACCCTGCCCCTGCTCCCCTTGGCGGTGGACCAACTTGCCTCTGGCGGCCGCTTCGCTATCCTCTAGCAATTAAGGCGTCAAAAAACCTGAATTCAAAAGGAGAACCGAAATGAATGATCCACGCATCACCATCATGCAAGGTGATATTACGAAAATGGAGGTGGATGCCATTGTCAACGCCGCTAATCAAACTCTTTTAGGGGGGGGAGGCGTGGATGGGGCCATCCACCGGGCCGCTGGGCCAGAACTCAAGGAGGAATGCCGGAGCCTAGGCGGCTGCAAGACGGGAGAAGCTAAACTCACCAGGGGATACCAGCTCCCAGCAAGATACATCATTCACACGGTCGGCCCTATCTGGAAGGGAGGTCAGCATAACGAGGATCAACTTCTAGCCCAATGTTACCGAAATAGCCTAAAGATTACGCTAGCAAAGAAGATTTCAACACTTGCCTTTCCTTCTATTAGCACCGGCGCCTACGGCTTTCCCCTTGAGCGGGCTTGCCGGATCGCCCTTCAGGAGGTGAAGGCATTTCTTGACCAAAATCCCGGGATCAAGCAAATCTATTTCGTCTGTTTCTCTGAAAAGGATCTTAAAAAATATCAAGAAGCATTTCAAACGATGTCAGCATAAGGACAGACCGGCAAAGCATTCCTCTACATAATGTTGAGGATAGCGGGGTAATCAGCGATATTCAGAAAACACTCCGTAAACTACTCGCCCGCTCCCCTCTCCAGAAAGTCAAAAAACAGACACCGGGGATTTTCAACCACGCCTTTACCCATCTCAGCCAAGGGTTAGAAGAAATTAGAGACGGGCTTAATTTGAGGAGATCCACGAAGCGGTAAGCAAGGCGACACCATAAGCTCCACGGCAGTAACAATATCCCTAGGCAATTTTACCCCTTATTTAAGGGATTGAGTAACAAGGGCATGGGACAATCTATCGCCGCGGAGAAGGCGCGTAACAATTCGGCCTCTATTACAGAAACATGATTGTTTACCGTAATAGAAGCAGCACATGCCTTCAAAACACGGGGTTTGAGCAATGGCTTGAGCAACGCTAATCGATCAATTGCAGTATCAAGTTCATTTAAATTAATGATTGAACTTTGTAGTAGCTTTATATGGATATTATCCAACTGTCTTTTTGCTGCATTAAAAGCTTTTTCAGCATCCTTGTAATTATCATGCTCGGCATGAACTAATAAAGACAATAGAATACCAATTTCATTTTCTAACTGAGATAGAGCGGAATATTTCCCGGTAACGGAAAATACTGAAGGTTTGTTAAACCCAGAATCCAAATTATGGAAGACAATCTTCTGTAGAGCCCACTGAAAAATACTAATTTTATTATCTGCCTCAATCAATACGGAAAGATTCTTTTTAAATAATTGGTATTGTGATGGCGATAGCTGGCGCATTGAAGCAATGCTGATTTCTATCAAGGGTAACCGAAATTGATTCCCCAAGGCATCAACGAGGGTTAATAATCGAGCCGTTAACTCATGAACACCTTGATCTCCCTGCTTTTCTAAATGCTCTAACTGCGATTTTCGAACCTCGGAGTCCTTATTTATAACTAAGGCATGAATTAAGGCTCTAGCGCCATAAGGTTCCCGCACTGCTTCAATAAGCTCATTAGGGACTTGGTCAATAAGGGCATGTGCATACTCCAGATGTTGCTGCTGAGGACGGCCAACGTTATTCATGGCAAAAGCAATATCCGCCACTGCTGGAGAAATCGCACCCTGAAAAGGAAAGCTTTGATTCGCTACTGGCTCTGGGGTCTCCGTGGAGATTATTTCATCGGCTTGGCGTCCGGCTTCCAGGAATTCCCCGTTCCAATGGGGTTGAATACGACGAATCCGATCGCCCAAAGGAGGATGGGTTGCCAAAAAGGAAGCTAGCATTGAACGAACACCATTAGCAAAAAAGGCATGGCTTACCTCTGCTGCCGAGGGGCTTTCTAATGTTGAACCTTCAGCAAAACCTCCAATTTTTCTTAAAGCATCGGCTATACCATCCGGATTACGGGTAAATTGCACGGCGGAAGCATCGGCAAGGTATTCCCGTTGGCGGCTTACCGATGCTTTAATAAGACTGCCAAAAAAAGATCCAACAGAACCAATCGCCACTAACCCAAGCCCCAAGACAACGGTGGCAGCTGTACTATCGCTCCGCCTCCTTCGAGAGGAACTTCTGTAACGTAATAAATAAGAACCGATAATACTAATTATCAATATGCCATGGAGCAAACCCATCAATCTAATATTGAGTCGTATATCGCCATTAAGAATATGACTAAATTCATGGGCAATCACTCCCTGTAGCTGATCGCGGTTTAAATGCCGTATACTACCTTCGGTCACTCCAATTACTGCATCGCCTGGCGTAAAACCAGCAGCAAAAGCATTAATCCCTGCCTCTGGTAAGACATAAACAAGGGGCACGGGCGTACCAGAGGCGATTGCCATTTCCTCAACGATATTAAGTACTCTACGCTCCGATGGTAGCTCGGTATTTGGGCGAATCAAACGTCCGCCCAACATTTCCGCAACCACTTTACCGCCAGAGGAAAGCGCCATAATTTTATAAAAACTCGCCGCAGCCACAATAGCCGTGACTATAAACCCAACGCCAAAAAACATTTGCCAATCGAATACGCGCAAAAAGGCTTTCCAGAAAGCCCATGAAAGGATATCCGCGGAATTGCCACCGCTTGCTAAAAGGCTATCGGCATAACGGCCCATTACCAAATCATTACCAAAATAGGCCGAGAACGCCCCCATAAATGCCATCACCAAAAAATTGGTCAGCAGGACCAATACCATTACCGCAACAATAAAAAGCAGGACAAAGCGGTTTGTATTCCGACGGGCATCATTTTGCGCTTGAAAAAAATCCATGGGACACCAATTTCAATGGAAAGGCTTTTATTAAAATGAAATGCTTGGAACGGCCTGAATAGCTTGGCTATCCTCAAACTGTAATAATGCCGAATCCGGACCATGGCCAAACATACCAGCAAGCATGTTCTGCGGAAATGATTGTTTATAAGTATTGTAATGCATGACCGCATCGTTAAACGATTGTCTGGCGAAGGCAACTCTGTTTTCTGTACTCGTCAGCTCTTCGCTGAGCTGCATCATATTTTGGTTGGCTTTAAGATCGGGGTAATCTTCCACAACAATATTAAGCTTACCAAGCGCACCAGTAAGCGTTTGCTCCGCATGGGATAACCGATTAATTGCATCCCCACTGCCAGGATCAGAAGCAGCTTGCCTCAAATCTGTCACCGCCTGGTTTCTAGCAGCAATGACCGCCTCCAGGGTTTTTCGCTCGTGTTGCAAGTATCCTTTAGCTGTTTCTACTAGATTAGGGATTAAATCATAGCGGCGTTTTAACTGAACCTCGATTTGTGCAAACGCATTTTTATAGCGGTTTTTAAAGGCTACTAGTCGATTGTAAATCACAATGACATACAAAATCATTGCTACGATTACCCCTAAAGCAATAATACCCGTCATTCCCATTGAAAGACCTCTATATGTAAAAAATATTTTGTAGAAAACCAATAATAATGCTAAAGCGCCTCTACGAATCCTTTCACTAATCCTTAAGTAAGAGCTAATCCCCCCTAATAGATATTACCCATAAGAGGCTCCCCTACCGAATGAGGACTTATACCTTTACACTATCGGTTAATCTGCTGATATATTGATTACAAGATAGGCCCACAGCGTGAAAACTATCGCTTACTTTATCACCTCCCATGGTTTTGGCCATGCGGCGCGAGCCTGCGCGGTCATGGACGCATTACGGAAAAATCTTTCTAAAATCCAATTTGAAATTTATACTCAGGTTCCCCCTTGGTTCTTCCAAGGCTCCCTACAGGGAAATTTTAATTATCATGCCTTGCTAACCGATATTGGCATTGTTCAGAAATCGCCCTTACATGAAGATTTGAAGCACACGCTACATGCTCTTGACCGCTTCCTTCCTTTTAACCCCTCTCAAGTGGTTAGACTTGCCAAGCAAATCCAAAAAAACCAATGTGAGCTTATGCTATGCGATATCTCGCCTTTGGGAATCACAGTAGCCAAGGAAGCAGAAATACCGGCAGTTCTCATTGAAAACTTCACCTGGGATTGGATTTACCAAAGTTACCTTAGCCAGCATCCAGAAATCGGCAAATATATTGATTTTTTTAAGGGTTTATTTGAAACAGCGGATTATCATATTCAAACTCAACCAGCTTGCCACCCCACACCGGTTGATTTAACCACTCCGCCCGTTTCCCGAAAAGCCAGACTTTTTAGGCAACAAATTCGAAGCAAACTCAGCCTGCCTCAGAATGCTCCAGTTATTTTAATTAGCATGGGCGGCATTCCCCCAGGACACTACCCCTTTCTAGCGCAAATAGCTGCCCAGCAAGCCCTGTTTTTTATCATTCCCGGGGTGGGTGAGAGTCTACAACGTCATGAAAATATAGTTTTTTTACCCCACCATTCCGAATTTTTCCATCCGGATTTAATCCAAGCCTCGGATCTGGTATTGGGAAAGCTAGGCTACAGTACCCTGGCCGAAACCTACTGGGCGGGCATCCCATTTGGCTATATCATCCGAACCCATTTCCGGGAATCAGAGATACTCGATAAATTTGCGAAAAAAGAGATGGACGGTTTTGCCATGAATGAAACCCAATTTAACAGGGGCGATTGGATTTCCCAATTACCTTATTATCTCAATTTACCTTCCCGGGAGCGTTTTGGCCCTAATGGCTCTGAGCAAATAGCTCGCTTTATTCTCTCTTTGTCACCATAAATTCACAGGCAACCCATGGCAAGGCAAAAAAAAATAAACCCTTTTCAAGTCTTTCTTACCGTTTGGCAATTGGGGCGTCAGCGCCCCCTTGTTTTGCTACTACTGGTGCTGACAAGCGGATTCTGGTATGGCTACGAACTGTATATTGCCCGCCCCGGAATGGTATACATGGGGGTTCCCAAAGCTCAAAATTGGAAACAGCCCCATACCTGGACCCGAATTTTCCGTAATGATGGCTTTATGGTGGGCTATTCGGACCTGCGGGGTAACCCCCTATGGGTCAGTTACAAGGTCGAAACCATACCCGATAACGCGCCTTACTATAAACGCCCTCAGCGGTTCAGCGCCGACTGGCGCAATCTAACCCATATCGCCCACGATGATTACCGCCACAGTGGCTACGACCGGGGCCACATGGCGCCCAACTATGCGATTAGCCGGCTTTATGGAGAACAGGCTCAGCTGGATACTTTTCTCATGACCAATATCACTCCGCAAAAACCCAAATTGAATCAAAAATTGTGGCAGCGCCTAGAAGAAGTAGAAATTAATCATTTCACCAAGCGGTTCAAAACGATTTGGGTATTCACCGGTCCAATTTTCGATCCTAATATCGAGCGGCTTAAATCCTCATACCGGGTGGAAATACCCGATGCCTTTTACAAAATCTATTTCGCCCCCTCGCATGAGAAAATGCTTGCCTTTATCGTGAAGCAAGAAGGGGTGCGGGGTAAAGAGCCCCTAGATAAATTTCTGGTCAGTGTTGATGACGTGGAAAAGCAAACCGGCTTTGATTTTTTCCATGAACTAGAAGACACTTTGGAGGAGCAATTGGAATCCTCCACCGAACCGGACCCCTGGCAACTGAAGGAGGTCGCCCGGTTACCCGCCCGCTATTAAGAAATATTAGGGAGATTTTAGCCGCTCCAGCCTTAACCGGTGTCTGGCGTCTGTCGACCAGTAAACAGCCCCCAAAACGGCGATCACTGATCCGAACGCCGTACCGCCAGCAATCAAAAACATAATCAACATTTGATATTTCACCGCTTCCATGGGCTCGGCGCCGGCCAAAATCTGACCGGTCATCATTCCTGGTAAAGACACCAGGCCCGTAGCGGCCATGGTGTTGATAATGGGCATCAAGGCGCTGCGCAGGGCAGTCTGCACCACAGGAAGGGTAGCCTGCCAGCGGGTGGCCCCCAAGGTCAGTTGGGCTTCCACAGCATTACGATCCCGCACCAAGCTGGCTAAAAGGCTATGTAGCCCCAAGCTGATCCCGGTCATGGTATTTCCCAAAATCATGCCTAGCAGGGGCAAGGTATAGCGGGGATCATACCAAGGATCGGGCCGGATTTGCGTCGTTAAGGCAAAAACGGTGACCAGGCTGGCCGCCAGCAGCATACATCCCGTCCCCAGACCATAGGACCAAAACCCGCTCATCCTGCGTTCCTGGCGAGCCATGATTTCCCGCCCGGCAAAAAGAATCATGACCAAGGCGGCGAGGCCGGTCCAGCCCGGCGAAGACAGGGCAAAAAGAGTTTTGAGCACTAACCCTACAAGAGCTAGCTGCACAATCATGCGAAAGGTGGCGATGAGGAGTTGCCGTTCCAGTCCAAGATTCAAGCAAAAGGACAAAGCACCATTGAGAATCACCAATACCGAGGCAATGGCCAGATCGAAAACGCCAAGAGAAATATAATTCAAAGCCACGCCTCGCGGACATGGCCCTTTTCCAAAAAAAGGCAACGCTGGGCGACCCGCCGGGCCTGGGCTGGATCATGGGTTACCCAAAGGATACCGGTGCCTATCGTCAGGCATTCCCTAAGAACCCGTTCAACTGCGCAGGTGGTGTTATTATCCAATCCAGAGGTGGGTTCATCCAACAGCAATACCCGCGGCTCCAAAGCCAGTGCTCGGACTAAGGCAAGACGCTGGCGCTCCCCAGTAGATAAACGCTCTACGGTTCGGTTTTTGACCACCCTAGGCAAATTCAGGGCTTCTAACCATGGATTTACAGCCTCCCAGTCGGGGAAGTGGTCAATCACATAGTCACCCCACCAGCCTGGTTCGGAAGGTAAATAAACCACCTGCCGCCGCCACTGGGGCGCGGGAATAGAGTCCCAGGATTTACCATCCAGGCTGATCTCGCCCTCACGGGGGTCTAAATCAGCAAGGGCGCGCAGTAGCAAGCTCTTGCCGGCACCAGAGGGACCCTGCACGGCCATGCACTCTCCATCTGCTAAGCTAAAGGAGACAGAAGATAATCCCATCCGCCGTAAGCGATGAACGATTAGCAGTAGACTAGCACCTCCTCCAGCAATCAGGCCCAACAACAACAGATACCCTTACGTCCTCTCGTAAGTCTAAGCTATCACCAAGAGGCCGTAATTTATTCTTTTATCAAAATCAATTACAACGGAATACCACGCAAACGCTATATTCTCCACAGGCCACAAGGGTAGTTCCCTGGCGAAGTAAAGTAGTTCATACTTTAACTATGTTTATCGAACTTCGTCATCTCCGAACTTTACTCAGTCTCCGGGAAACGGGTAGCGTCAGTCAAGCTGCCGAGCGCCTGCATTTAACCCAATCGGCGGTCTCTCACCAGCTAAAAGCCTTGGAAGAACATTTTGAATGCCCCTTGTTTACCAGAAAAAGTCATCCCCTACGGCTAACGTCCGCGGGTCAGCGCTTGCTAGAACTGGCAACCACCATCTTACCCCAGGTGGAAGCGGCAGAGCGGGAACTGGCTTCCATGGCGGATGGACGCGCCGGACGGCTCCATATCGCTGTGGAATGCCATAGCTGCTTCCAATGGCTCCTGCCTTCCATGGATATCTTTCGTAACCGCTGGCCGGAGGTAGAAATGGATCTTTCCCTTGGCTTTAACTTCGAACCGCTACCGGCCCTAGAACGGGGCGATATCGATCTGGTGGTAACTTCCGATCCCCTCGATCTACCCAATATTAGCTATGAAGCCTTATTCCGATTTCAAGGCATGCTGGTGGTCCCCCCCCGCCACCACCTAGGCGCCAAGGCTTGGGTAGAACCCGCTGATCTCAAAAAGGAAATTTTGATTACCTACCCCGTGGGCCGGGATCGGCTGAGCCTTTATACTCATTTTCTAGATCCGGCTGGCATCGAACCCGCCGGTCAGCGAACCGCGGAGCTTACCCTCATGATCCTGCAACTAGTAGCCAATAATCGAGGCGTGGCCGCGCTCCCTAACTGGGCCATTGTCGAGGAAATAAAGCAAGGCGCGGTAAAAGCCCTCCCCCTAGGCAAGGAGGGACTATGGGCGACTCTCTTTACCGCGGTACGGGCGGAGGAAAAGGAGCGATTCTTCATGCAGGATTTTATCCAATTAGCGCGGGAGACCTGCTTTCAAAACCTCTCTGGAATTCTGCCTGCCTCAGCGGATTACCCTTCTAATCACGCACTATTTTAATAACGGATAGAATATATATGCTCCCCGATCTGAAACAACTTAGTGAAATCGTCATCAACACCGCCCAAGAACAGTTGCTACCCCGATTCGCGGAAATAGGCAGCCGGCAAAAAGCCGATGGGAGCTTGTTGACCGACGCGGATCTGGCCATGCAAAACCAAATAGGTAATCTTTTGGCCGACCGCTGGCCGGCATTTGACTTTCTCAGCGAGGAAATGGATGAGAAAATACAAACCCGCCTACTCGCAAACACCGATAAAGGAGTGTGGTGCCTCGATCCGCTTGATGGCACCCGTAATTTCGCTGCTGGCATTCCTTGCTTCGGCGTCTCCCTAGCCCTGATTTTAAAACAGGAAGTGGTGCTAGGATTGGTGTATGATCCCCTGCGTGGTGACTGCTTCAGCGCGCAAAAAGACCAGGGAGCGTGGCTCAACGGCAACCTGCTTGGCCGCCGCCGCCCTAGCTTTTCCCTGCAGGAAGGAATCGGATTAGTCGATTTTAAACGCCTCCCCCCAGCATTAGCCACTCGCCTGGCTACGGCGCCACCCTATAGCTCCCAGCGAAGCTTAGGCTCGGTAGCCCTGGACTGGTGCTGGATCGCCGCCGGTCATGGCCACGTATACCTCCACGGCAGACAAAAGCTCTGGGATTACGCCGCAGGCAGTTTAATACTGAGCGAAGCGGGCGGCCATGCCTTAAGTTTAGCGGGGGAACCTGTCTTCCGCGCTACCTTGGAGCCGCGCTCAGTGGCCGCGGCCCTGGAAGAGAGCTTGTTTAATGAATGGATCGCCTGGTTAGGCATTGATTCCAAAATGGGTGCTCAATAACTTCCCTTTTCCCCAGGAAGAATAACTTCAGGCTAGGACAATCCTGAAGGAAAGAGGTATTCCCCTCTCTAAGAAAAATTCCCGTGGCACATCAAGGTAACAAATTGGAGTTTCGCCATGACTGATTTCAATTTTGTTCCTACAAACCTTCATCCGCCTGGAGAATGCGCGGCTCCTCGCAGCCTTCGGCGAAAGGGTTTCCTTGGCCTCCGTTGGTTTGCGCTACTCCTCGCCCATTCACTTCAGGTGCTCTCCACCCTAGGTTCCGTAAACAAGCGTGTACTACCGCCCATTCATGGCAAAAAACAAGCAATTTTGGCCCTCCCGCTCGATACCCCGTTTCACTTCGCCTGTCTGCGGGCCTGCCTGCTGCAGGCAGGCACCCTCGTTAGGGGGTCCTTAAACATCCATGTTTAATTCCAAAGATAACCGCCAACTCGCCGCTGACCTGGCAGAGCTTTTAGACGCTGGCTATCTGGCTCGAGCAACGACTCGCCTAGAGACCAGCGACCCCCCCACCATCGCCAATATCCTGGAAGCCTTTCCCTGGGAGAAGCGGCTTCAAATTTGGCAGCTGCTTACCCCCCAAACTAAAGGCGCGGTACTCATCGAATTAAATGAAGAAGTCCAGGATGGACTCATTGCAGAATCGCTCCCAGAGAATTTGGTTAAAACAGTCTCTGGACTCGATATAGACGATTTGGCTGATCTCTATGAGCGCTTACCGGAAAAAGTCCGGGCGGCCGTTCTGCAAGCCATGGATGAGCGGCGGCGGCAACGCTTTGAGGCCGTGCGCCGCTATCCCGATGACACTGCTGGCGGTCTGATGGACGTGGATGCAGTAGCGGTCCGAGGCGATGCCACCCTCGATACGGTGCTGCGCTATTTGCGCAGAATCCGGCGCCAACAGGGAGAACTTCCTGAGCATATGGATGCAATCATTGTGGTTGACCGCGCTTCCCGCTATATAGGCATGCTTTCCCTCAGCGATCTAGTCTCCTTGGAAGAAAACCGCACCGTCTCAGAGGTCATGCGCGCCGAGCTCAGTCCTATTCCCGCTCTGGCATCCGCGAAAAGAGTGGCGCGGTTATTTGAGGATTACGATCTGCTCTCCGCCCCCGTAGTGGATGAGGATAACAAATTAATTGGTCGCATTACCGTGGATGATGTGGTGGATGTGATCCGTGAGGAAGCCGACCGCGCGCTAATGAGCGCAGCGGGACTGGAAGAGGAAAGCGATATCTTCGCGCCCATCGTCACGAGCGCTAAACGGCGGGCAGTCTGGCTAGGCATCAATTTGATCAATGCCTTCCTCGCTGCCTGGGTAATTGAGCAATTTGAAGGTTCCATTGAACGACTCGTGGTGCTGGCCGTACTGATGCCCATTGTTGCCAGTATGGGCGGTATTGCCGGTACCCAAACCTTGACCCTGGTCATTCGAGGCATCGCGCTGGATCAAATAGGGCCCGGTAATATACGCAGAATATTGGGAAAAGAACTGGGGGTGATTACAATCAATGCCCTATTGTTTGCTTTCATGATAGCCACTACGATGATGATTTGGCATCAGGATAGCAATTTGGCCTTGGTATTTTCCTCAGCTTTGGCTATTAATCTGCTGAACGGAGCCATGGCCGGGGCCGTAATACCCTTTGTCCTGTACAAACTAGGCATTGACCCGGCTCTCGCTGGTGGGGTAGTACTCATGGCAACCACGGATGCCCTTGGTTTTTTTACTTTTCTCGGTCTAGCTACTTTTTTTCTCCTGTAGCCTCTCTGTGCTTCCAGGCTGCCAATGCTCTTCCACGGCCTTTGAATAGATGATTGTCCATTGACCAAATGATGCGCCGCATCAGTCTAGCCCAGCTTCCCTACCAAGGCCGGTACACGCCGACGGGCCTGGAAGGTACACTCACTCATCCCGGCAGCTTCGGGATTCTCAACTGGGGCGCCGTTGCCGTCGATCCCGTCCGCCAGATTACGTTCGGTATCCCAGTCTACCTCAGCTTTATCTCGTGACTCATTCCGCGCTCCGAGACACTGGACGAGATCGTTTCCGTTCCCGGCTATCCAATGGGTAACGAGAACTTCATCGCACCGTCAGCGGCTCCGGAAGCATGGGTGTAGCAGAGTTGGAGACGACAGAAGTCGGGCGACTGCGTCAGAAACTAGCGGATACCTGCCAAGAACGAGAGATCTTAAAAAAAGCGGTAGCTCACTTTGCCAAGGAGTCGCTGCAAGGTATACGTTCATATCGAGGGCTGCCCTGCAACTGCCCTAGAAACAAAGCCAAAGCAGCCACGGAACTAGGATAGGTAAGCTTAGGTTGGTAAATCAGCATAACTGATCCACCGCACCGTGGGACTAAACAACTAGGGATATATGTCCTTAGTTCTGTATATTGCTAGCAATAAACATAGATAGCTAGAAAAAATGAGTGAGAAGACTACAAAGTAATGCCCGAAGGACGGCTGAGGTAAATGAATAATCAAGCAGGATAGCCACACGGAAGAGCAGCTCTCAGAATTGCCACTATTTACGCCTAGAGAAATGACAATACAGCGGGCATTTCTGGATATCATCCGGCACACTATTTGCCTACCCTCCCCCATACTACGGGAAGATTAGGAATTCCCTCGGTAATCTATTCGCAGGCGCTGTTCTAGTAAGCCCCCTATCACAAACAGCGACGCAACCCCAATAAACTCACAGCAGCGTCTGCCCCTCCTAATCATGATCATTTTCCTTTCCCCAGAGAAATAAAAATTTAATCTCTAAATTACCTTTTTTGTACCGAATTCCGTTGCTTTACCCGCGTGGAACTATCATCTCCTCTACGGTGGTCATAAATGATATAGGCTATAAAAACGATCAAGCTTATTATTGAAACCCAAAACATTCCTGTCCGTAACCGCTCGTTTGTTTCCCCTAAATAGGCCAGAAGAACAATAAGCGGTAAAATACCAATAAAGGTTGCGGCCATAAACCGCCAATAATTCATCCGTAACAGCCCACCCACGAAACTGATAGCATCATTGGATAGAAAAGGAGAAAATCGAATAACAATAACTGTCCAGAAACCGTACCTTTCTACATATCCTTCTATCTTGTGACGGGTTTTCAATCCAATTAATTTATCCACTGTAATGGGACCCAACCAACGGCCGACAAAATAGCCTACGGTAGAAGCCACTAAAACTGCGATTAAAGCCACGGTTCCACCCCAAAAAGAGCCATAAGCAAGGATCGAAACAACAAAAATAACTACCGACGGGATAACCACCAAAAACATTTGGGCCACCATGGATAAAATGATAATAATAGGTCCCCAGAATCCAAACTGTTCTACAAAGTCATGTAGTTTTTCCCGATCACCACTGAACAAGATATTAAAAAAACGATTGATTGAATCATGAAGGGAAGGCCAAAAAAAGTATAAGCCTATAAAAATTAATATAATCCCCACAGAGAAGGTGATTAATGGTTTTTTACGGCTGATATGATGAATTTTTTGAAATAAACTATTCATAGTACTTCCTTTAAGAGCTAACTCTAAATATGGAACTAAAAGAATCTCTTTTACCGGCCAAAGTAGCAAGCATGATCATCAAAACAACCTTGAAATAGTATTTATTTCTACGTTCTGAAATACGCAACAATTTTCCTTTACCGCTGATCACCACAATAGTATTTATAATTTTTCTACTGCACCTAACATCCACTAGTACTAGTGGATAAACAACCCCTTACCAGTGATCCCATAAATAGCATGAGCCTATCCCATGTCTCTCACGGTATTGTTTCAAAAGCTGCCTGGCCTATTCGGCATCGCAACTACCAGCGACAGAACTAAAGACGAATAAAGCGACGCAAGCCAGTGATGCTTAACTTAAATGTCCTTATCGTTAGTGTAAATTTTACATCTTTATTATGTAAAAAATTCATCACTACTAATTTCGCGCCTACCGTTTTGCAGAGACTTCCATCATAAGAGTAATAGGAGAGTAATTTTATACCTATACAATAGCAGACAAGTAGCAACAAAAAAGTGGTAGTCTTTCGTTTATGTGCTATTTTAATGGTACAAGCATATCTATCTATATTGATAGGGTAATGCGGCAAACTAAAATGATAAAAAATAGTAGGGGAGAAAAAATATCCTATAATGTTTATTCCAAGCGCTGCTTATTTTCTCGTTATAATATTAATAATTTCAAATAGCTAAGAGGTTATTTTCAGATGACAGACACTACCTTACAAAAAGAAATTGACAGCCTAAAAAAAGAACTAGATCAACTCCGTAAAGAAATGGGAGGGGTAATCTCAGAAATTAAGAGCCGCAGCCAAAGCGTCGCCCGGACGACCCAAAACAAGGCCGAAGAAAGACTAGATGAAATGCTAGAAAAACTAAATAAAGCATACTTATCTGCCCGTGAAAGTGGCCAGCAGGCAACTATAGCAACTCATAGGGAAATTAAAAAACATCCGGTGGCAAGCGCAAGTATTGCTTTTATAGGTATCGCCTTTTTAGTCGGATTATTCTTACGAAAATAAATGGCAACTAACCTTGTGTAAAGTTCTTAGTTCTATTGTAAGAAGGGTAGGCGTTATGTAAATATTTCATCACTATTAGCCTTGAACCGGCTATCTTATAGGCATCTCCATGGTGGATCATGGGTAACTTTGAGGGGCAATTTTTATGCCCATCAAATAGCAGAAATAACGATGGCAGGCGCCTTCACTTACGCAGGGTTAAAAAACAGTAGCTTTTCTTTTTGGTTTCACCTGCGACAAGGCGCTTCAATACCTATTGCCATACCAATCATGGCTGTAAGCGATTACAATTCTAAATCCTGCCATTCCTCCCTTTCTACTCCAATGCTATTAAAATCCTAGCCTAGCCTCCCAGAACGTCTTCCCTCCCGTAAAGCTTGTAAAGCCAATCAAGTTTTTCACAGCACGAACAGCGACTGGCTTTTCATTCTTTATTATCCCATCGGCTAAATATATATTTCGGTAATATTACCTAATCCTAAGGTTGAAATCCTTGTCTATACTATTAGATAGGGAGTCATTTTTTAAGGCATTGTTTCTTTTAAGTACACGCTAAATTCCTTTTCTAGCCCTGGAGAAATCTAGCTAAGCGGGAGAAAGCAATGAAAAAAGATGAAAAAAAGATGGTATTGAGCCCCACGGATATAGCCAGTGCCCAAAAAGCATACAGCGCTGTGGTGGGAAGTTTTTTAGATCCTCGGAAACAGCTAGCCAATGTGATTGGCATGGGAATAGGCGTAAAATGGACTAAGGGCGAGCCTACGGGAAAACCCGCATTGGTAGTACTGGTTACTCAAAAATTAGCAAAAAATGAGCTAAGCCCATCTAACATGGTCCCCAATAAGCTCCAGGAAATGCAAACCGATGTCCTTGCCATAGGGTACCCGTTAGCCGGTCAAGCGAAGACAAGTATTCAGACCTTAGGAAACCGGGTCCGTCCAGCAGAAGGCGGCTATAGCGTGGGACATAAAGATATTACTGCGGGCACCATCGCTACTTGTGTCTATGATATTTTGCCAGAGGGCAGCGTAAGCCCACCCTCCCAGGGGATTGGTATTCCTTCCAATTACTACCTCCTTAGCAACAACCATGTACTCGCCAACAGTAACGCCGCTTCTTTAGGCGATTCCATTCTTCAACCTGGTCCCTACGATGGAGGCACGGACCCGGCGGATCGTATTGCAAGCTTGAGCCGCTTTATCCCCATCACCTTTGACCCTCCGGTGCCTCAAGGAGATCATAACAACCTTGTAGATGCCGCTATCGCCCAAGTGGAATTTCAGGATGCTGATCGAAAAATTTATTGGATTGGCGACGTTCGAGGCTGGCGCCAGAAACGTGATGTAGCAGTAGGTATGCCAGTGAAAAAAACTGGCCGCACCACCCATTTCACCATGGGCAGAATAACAGCGATAAACGCCACGGTTAACGTCGGTTATGGCGGTGGCAAGGTGGCGCGGTTCAGGGATCAGATCATTACGACACCTATGTCCGCAGGCGGCGATTCTGGCTCGTTAGTGACAACTCTGGACAATATTGCGGTCGGTTTGCTGTTTGCCGGTTCCTCAGTAGCAACCATCGTAAATCAAATTGAGAACGTGCGCTCGCTATTGCGAGTGGAAGTCGCGGAACAAATTCTGTGAAAGATTAGATCCTGTGGTGTTAAGTTCAGTTAAAAAAACCATTCCTATTTTAAGAGATGGTTCAGTGAAGTATAAACTGCATGAGTATATAAACAGAATTTTTGCGATAGTTTTGATTCTAGTTAGCCTCGGCTATCACAATTTCCTATTTTCCTCGGAAACTGTCGTAACCGTAAAAGAGCGACATGAACCTTGGATCATGAATTTTCCAGGTGTCGTGGGAACAGGAATCGGAGATTGTCAAGGGACTCCTTGCATCAAGGTCTATATAAAGGAGAAAACCCCTGAATTAGAACAGCAATTACCTAAACGAATTGAGGGATTCCAACTTGATATAGAAGTCACTGGACCTATCGAGACTCAATAGGATTAAACTTTCCTTGATGCCTTCATCCCTATCAATTCGCGGAGAGATAATGTTAGGAGCCAAATAAAATGAGCCTTTCAGCCCTCATAAAAAAGTATGAAGCGCAGTTGATGGGTCTACCGAATGTCACAGGCATTGGCGTCGGAAAAAAAGCAGGAAAGGAGATCATCCAAGTTTTTGTAACTCGCAAAGTTCCAGAATCTGCTTTACAGCCCCATGAGATTATTCCCAAGAAATTAGAAAAATATGAAATCAACGTCGAGGAAAGCGGCGCGCTCCTAGCTCAATCCGATCCCAGTGCCTAACCAGCGCTTCATTTGCTTGCAAGGAATGTAGGGAGATGGCAGAACAGCAAAGCCCCGTGCTACCTCTTTCGGGGATGGTGCTCTTATTAGCGATTATTAGCGCGGTCGTTTATCAGGAAACTCCCTTACAAGGATCACGCCCAACGGCGGAATTCCAGGAAGGACTCTCTGTTCAAGGCATCGAAGATGTGCCAGCTCGCCTGTGGCAAGATCCCTTTGCCGCAGTGAAACGCAATTCTATCCGCAAGGATGATACTCATCCATCGGAGAAGGATATTTCACCCTGTCAGTCTGATAAACCTGTTCTTCGTCACACCCTTTTCGAGCTTTTTTGCCAAATTAAAAAGGAGCAGCGAGCTGATGCCGCGGCAACCCCACTCATCGTAATGGGAGTAATGATGTTCGGCGGTCCTTATGCTGAAAGCAGCGAATGGCGGTTACGTAGCCGCTATACGGTAGTCTCTGCGCTAGGCAGAGCAAATTATATCCCCAAAGACTCTGAGCATATTGGCTTCGTAGACCTGCTGAAAAGCAGCAGTTGTTCAAAAGAAAATATAGAAAATTGTCCGGCAGCCAAGCTCCCACGTATTATTCCCTATGAATGGTTTTACCCTGCTGACAATGAGAAACACCCTCCTCTACTGGTGCTTTGGCTTGATGACGGCGCCTTCGGCAAGTACCCCTTAAGCAGGCTGATTGCCTTACAGCGCCTGCTCCAGCAAGAAAATAATTATAACTTTCATTTTAAAATTCTAGGGCCGACGGGTTCAAGCAGCCTGCTGACGATGGTAAAGGAAATCGAAAATTTTTTATGGCAACAGCCCAATAGCATAAAATCACCGGCGCAAGCCGAGCATTCAGAGCTGCCCACCGATAAGCCCTCTCAGAATACCTTTGCAATCTATTCACCTTCCGCCACGGTATCAACGGGTATAGCAGGCAAACCGTTTTCAATGCTTGAAATAAAAGAATCCCTTGCCAAGCAATTCCAACAAATTGGAATAAATTTTTATCGAACGATTAATCATGATTGGGACCTTGCCTTAACGTTAATAGACGAATTAAAGCGCCGAGGAATCAATGTTATTTGCGATCCCGGAGAGGATCACCGCCAGCCAATACCTAATAATCAATATAATACGGGAAACAACCTTGGTTCTGCCACCTTAGCTGACAGCAAAGACACACTTGAAGCACACACGGATCATATCGTACTTATTGCCGAATGGGATACACTTTATGGACGCTCTCTACCAAAATATTTTGAATGCGCGATTGCAGCTCGGCACGTTCATCTAAGCACGAATCTCCCTCAGACAAAATCACCCATCAAACAGCATTGTGAAACACAATGGATTCACCGGTTCAGCTACCTTCGTGGCATTGATGGACAACTCCCCGGCAAACAGCAGCCAAGAAGCACAAAAAATTTTCAACCGACTGCAAAAAACAACTCGATCGAAACAATTACCCTAGATAGGAAAAAGCAAATTGAGCGGCCAGTGGGAAGAGGCCAATTCGACTATATACACCGGCTTTCCCGACAGATTTACAGGCTCCAAAAAGAATTACAGCGAGACAATAAAGAGATCAAAGCCATCGGCGTCCTGGGCAGTGACGTCTACGATAAATTGCTAATATTACAGGCCCTCAAAAACCGTTTTCCAAACGCTATATTCTTTACCACCGATCTCGATGCCCGCCTCTTTCACCCCGCCGAATATGAATGGGCTAGAAATTTGGTCGTCGCTTCGTCTTTCGGCCTCCAATTAAACCCTCAATTACAGCAAGACATACCACCTTTCAGAAGTGCTTATCAGACGTCACTATTCTATGCCGCCTTGCTTGCCATCACCCATGCTCATCCTGGACGGCAGGATCTTTTTCAAAAACTCCTTGGACCCGCGCCTTCTTCTTCGTCGCCTACCCAGAGGCAACTAAGCCAAGACAGGCTACAAAAATTACTTAAACCTCGAATCTTTGAAATCGGTTATAGCGGCCCTGTCGATCTTAGTGTGCAAGACTCTCACTTACATGTACCGCGGGAAAATCCTTTTACTCAGCCTCACCCTGTATATAGCATAATTGCCTTGGTGCTGTTGTCGCTCCTATTATATTTATCCAGCGATCCGGTGATGAATGGTATCCACGCTATTTTTAAAGGCATCAGAACCCATCCTGTTGGCTCCTTTCTGGGAGTTATCTTATTTGCCGCAGCCATCACGGTACTCCTATTATGGCTACTGCCCGCCATAATCCTCGCCCAGGGGGAAGGATGGTGGCGAGAGGAAGATCCCGTATTATGGTTCGAAGGAATCAGCATTTGGCCCAGTGAACTGCTCAGAATAACTGCCGCCTTGCTTGCCTTCCTATTTATCCGTAAAGCATCCCACGATATCCAAAATAGTAATAAGGCCCTCACGCAAGCATTTTTGTTACCGCAGCAACCCAACGGTCAATTAGCGAGAAATGTTTTAAAAAAAACCAGAATGGGAATTCTGATTCACAGATGGCAGCAAGCGGGCGTTTCAGGCCAACGAGATGTCACCACCCTCTGGCAACAACATCTTGCCCTTAGCGCCAAATGGCCACGCCTGAAGCGGGTTATGCTCTACGTAATCCTGTTTCTTGGCTTTGGTTTTTCTTTAATGGAGTTGCTTGGCTATCCCAACCACCCTTATCGCGGCGATTTCAGCCGCTGGATTAATTTCTCGGTATTGCTGTTCAGCGTCGGATTTATGTTAATTCTAGTGTTTTGGGTCGTGGATGCCACCCGTCTATGCGCCCAATTTATCGATCATCTCTCTACGCAGGAACTTCCTTGGAATAGAGAAAAACTGGCGCTTCTTTCCCAACGGTATCAGATTACAGAGGATTATCTTGGACCGGTGCTCAAAATCAGATTAGTGGCGGATCAGACTATCGTAATCTCACGGCTGATCATCTATCCATTTATTATCTTGGCCCTCATGATTATATCCCGCCTCTCCTATTTCGATAACTGGACCATCCCCATGGGACTGATTATTGTTTTTTTGCTCTTATTCCTTTATGTCCTTATCTGTGCTATCACCCTGGAGCGGGCAGCGGAAAACGCCCGCGCTCAGACTAGGGATTGGCTAATGGAAAAGCATATTGGCATCAAAGGAGATCCCGCCGCTCCTAACTATCGCAGCGAACAACTACAGCTTCTCATTGAAGATCTCAGAAATATTCAGCGGGGAGCCTATGTGCCTTTTATTCAGCAGCCCATGGTCAGGGCTATTTTATTACCTTTTGGAGGAGTGGGAAGCATAGCATTCATCGAATATTTATACAGCATATTGGGATAGCACCGAATTGGAAAACTTACTTAATCCCTTTTCAGGAGTTCATTCAGCCCCCCTGCTCCTTTAACAAAACCAGCGCTTAGTCCAAAAATAAGTTTAAAGCAAAGGGGGGGCAGCATGGAGCCAGGGGACACACCAGGGAGGGCGCGGGCACCCATCAAACTCTTTATTTTCGGAGAGGAAAAACGGATTTTCTTCATAGGCGATTGTTCCTTAGCAGGCTAGCTTACCAACCGCTGATAAAGCATAGGCAAGACCTGGGTAAGACGATCAAGCTGACCCACGATAGCATAATCCCCTTGGCCAAATAAATAAGGAAAATAATCCTGGGCCTTGCGGTCGATAGTAATGCCAAACACTGATAACCCCGCCCGGCGGGCTTCTAAAATGGCCTGCCGGGTGTCTTCAATTCCGTAACGGCCTTCATAGCGGTCCAAGTCATTGGGTTTTCCGTCGCTCAATAAAAGCAAAAGACGGTGGCGCTCGGGGCGCGGGGCCAATTGTTGCTGAACATGGCGCAGAGCCGCACCCATGCGGGTGTAATAACCAGGCCGCAGGGCTGCAATACGCCGCAAAACCTGACTGTTGAAAGGCGCCGTGAAATCCTTCACCGTGGCTACACGGACAAAATGCCGTTTGCGCGAGGTAAACGTATAAATCCCAAAAGCATCCCCGCAGGTGGCCAGACCGGCAGCCAGCGCAGTCAAAGCTTCTTTTTCCACTTCCAGTATCCGGCGGTTATCAATCCAACTATCGGTAGATAAGGAAACATCCACCAGAATAGCCACGGCTAAATCTCGGGCCTGCTGGCGAGCCATGAGATACACCCGCTCAGAACCATTTCCGCTGGCTATTAAATCACAATGGGACCGCACCACCGCATCCATATCTGGCTCGGCGCCATCAAGCTGGCAGCGTAAGATCTCACGCCTGGGACGCAGCGCTTCGAACTGACGCCGGATTCGGCGAAGGCGGCGCCTGGCTTGGAGATCGGGCGTCCATGCCTCTCCCTCTTCCGCAGCAATCTGGGCAACAACCCGGCAATGGCGATCATGATAACCTTGGCGGCGGTAATCCCACTCTGGATAGGTAAGTTCGGCGAGCAAGGCAGCAGGATCGACATCCTCGGGTGCCAGGTCGAGATCAAATTTAAGCTTGGTGGCCGCCCTTTTCTGATGGGGGCTCAGAGTTAATTCCTCCATGGTGTCGGCAATCTCCTTGGCAGCCTCTTCCTCCTCATCCTCCACCGCCCGATTCACATTCACCATCTCGGCCCAACTGATGAGCTTTTCAAAACGGTTCAACAACAGGGGGTCATCCCGCTCGCATTGATCCTGTCTGCTCCGCTGGGCCTGCCTTCGGAGGCCATTCTCTTCTTCTTGCCGATTGCCACCCCCATCCTCCTCGGAAGAGGGCGGCGGGGAAGCCGGGGATTTTGGGTTGCCGCTCACCTCTCCCCACAAGGGTATTGGCAAGAAAGGATGATAACGCTTGGCAGCACGCCAGTGGGTAAAATCTGGCTCTAACTGCATAATCGCCCTTAAAAACCGGTTGCCAAGAGGATGATTTGCACGCTTGTCCCCCAGTAGCGCCAGAATCGCAACTTCTAGAGCTTGCTCTTGCTCCGGTAAGGAGCGCAGTGGCCGCAACGCCCGCAAAGCCTCGCCGAGCAACTGATAGCTCCGCGCCAATCCTGGATAGTGGCGGCAAACGGTTAAGCTAGTCCAGTAGGCCCGATGCAAAAAGGCCAGATCGGCCTGGAGCGGATCCACTGGACGCTGCCGAGAAGGTAACTCCGCCAGGGCAAAAAAAGCAGCCAGCCAATAATAAAGACGCCGGTTCAGAGAAACTGACGGAAAACAGGCAATGGAAACGGGCAACAATAACCGCTCAGGACTGCATTCCGCCTGTGGCAAGCGTTCCTGATCCAGGCCCAGGCGTTGCCGTAAGCCCAACCGATGCCCCGAGGTCCGGGTTCCCCCTGCCGCCAGCGCCAGCCCCGGCGTTCCCCCCAGCCCCCGGAAGAAAACGCTGAGGGAAGCGCGCACCGAATCCAGGGCCACCGCAGCCTCCGGATGATAAGGATAGCTGGCGGTTTGCCCCACCAGGCGGTGCCAACAGCGACCAATCTGCTCTTCCAGCTCCAGAAATTGCCACATGGAAATTTAACCGTAGGTAGCGCGAACCAGTTCCAGCAGTCCTTCCTTGACCTGGACTTCATCGCAAAGGGGTTCTACCAAAGCCACCTGGGCGGCTTCAAAAGGATCTATCCCTTCCCTCATTAAAATAGCGCAATAAACCAAAAGGCGGGTGGAGGCTACCTCCTCCAGATCAATCCCTTTCAATGCCCGTAGCCGGTTGGCCAAATTAACCAGAGGAATGCAACGTTCCCGGGGAAAGCCGCTTTCCCTGGCGACGATTTCAACTTCCGCTTCACTGGCAGGAAAATCAAAGCTAAGGGCCACAAAACGCTGCCGGGTACTAGGTTTTAGGGACTTGAGGATATTCTGGTAACCCGGATTATAAGAGACCACCAGCATGAACCCTGGGGGAGCCTTCAAGGTCTCCCCCGTGCGCTCCAAGGGCAGGATGCGGCGGTCATCGGTCAGCGGATGAAGTACTACGGTGACATCCTTGCGGGCCTCCACAATCTCATCCAAATAACAAATGCCCCCTTCCCGGACAGCCTGGGTCAACGGCCCATCCACCCACACCGTCTCCCCACCCTTGAGGAGATAGCGCCCGGTCAGATCAGAGGCTGTCAAATCATCGTGGCAAGAGACGGTCAACAAGGGGCGGCCCAGCCGGGCCGCCATATGGGCTACAAAACGGGTCTTGCCACAGCCGGTGGGTCCCTTGAGCAAGAGGGGGAGCCGGTAGCGATAAGCGGCTTCAAACAAGGCACACTCATTGCCCACCGGCAGATAAAAAGGGATTTCTTCTTCCGCCTGGCGAGAAGTTTGCGCTTCTTGCGGAAACCAGGAAGCCTTCATCTCCCGCCCCTTACTTAGTGGCCGATTGCGCCCCCAGAGGCGCTACCATTTGTCCTCGAACCGGGCCTAGCACCGCGTAGATATAAAGCAGAGCGCCGATTACGAAGAAAATTCCCGAGCCTAGGCGCAACCAATAGAAAAGGTCAATTTGCTGCTGAATCTCCATAAAATCCATGCCGAGCACACGCTGGAGATGAGTCTGAATGACTCCGGCAAAAGTCAGGGTAAAAGTCATGAACGCCATGGACCCGGTCATGATCCAAAAACTCCACATATTCAGGATTTGGTTGAAGGGCTGCAACCCCCGCAGGGCTGGTAGCGCATAGGTAAAGAAAGCTAAATTCAGCATCACATAGGCCCCATAGAAAGCCAAGTGGCCATGGGCAGCCGTTACTTGAGTACCGTGGCTATAGAAATTAACCTGGGAGAAACTGTGCATGAGCCCCCACACCCCGGCGCCAAAAAAAGCCATTACCGGACAGCCTAGACTCCACAGCATGGCGGCCCTGTTCGGGTGGTCACGACCGCTTTCATGGACCAGATAAAAAGCCCATAGCACCATAGCGAAAAAGGGAAGCACTTCCAGTACCGAAAACACGCCGCCTATCCAGTGCCAATAACTGGGAGTACCAATCCAATAATAATGATGGCCGGTGCCCAAAAGGCCGCTCACCAGGGAAAGGCCCACGATGACATAAAGCCACTTTTCAATCACCTCCCGATCCACACCGGTTAATTTAATGAGGAGGAAAGCCAACATAGCCGCCATGATGAGTTCCCACACCCCCTCGACCCAGACATGCACCACCCACCACCAATACAATTTATCGAGAGCTAAATTACTGGGATTATAAAAAGCAAAGAGATAAAACAAGGCTGCCCCCCACAACCCCACCAGCAAAACAATGGAAACCACCGTCTTTCGTCCCTTGAGCACGGTCATGGTGACATTGTAGAGAAATATCACAAAGGCAACGGCCAAGAGAATTTTGACCCAAAGGGGCTGCTCCAGAAATTCGCGTCCTTCGTGGACCCCGAACAGATAGCTAATGACCGCCCCCAGCGCCGCAAAAACAAAGATTCCAAGCTGCCACCAAGCCAGCCTGGAGCTGTAAATCTCACGCTCACATTCCTCGGGTATCAAGAAGTAACTAGCACCAAAATAACCGAGCAGGAGCCATACCAACAAGGCACTGGTATGTATCATGCGGATAATGTTAAAAGGGGCGGCTTCAGAGAGAAAATGGGGGAAGACATAGATGGTGCCCGCCAGCACCCCCGCCACGAGCTGCACTAGAAACAAAGCCAAAGCGGCCACGAAATAAGGATAGGCAAGCTGCTGCGTTTGATATTTCATTTAGAAATCTCCATAGACAAAGGGCACACACTAATTAACCAGCATTATTGGGTGGCCAGCCCAGGGTATCAATGCGACTCGTCCATTCAAGAAAATCAACCAGATCGTCTAGTTCCTGCTCCGTCAGATTAAACTGCGGCATTTGGCGCCGTCCCTCAACCCCGGTAGGTTGCACCTTCATCCAAGCTTTAAGGGCCATCCGCGCTCCTTCAGGATTTTCACGCCCGCCATAACGAACCCAAACATTGCCTAACTCCGGCGCAAAATAGGCCCCTTCACCTAACAAGGAATGGCAATCGATACAGGCATGACGTTCCCATACATGCTTGCCCCGGGCCACCGATTCCGTCAGCGTTGATTCATCCGTCGAAGTATTTTTAATGTAGAGGTGACTGTCTATTCCCAGGATCAAAAAGATCACTAGAAAGAAAAAAGAACCACCGTAAAAGATATTGCGTGCAGCGGATTTGGTTAAGCGTTCTGCCATGACCCCTTCCTTTTGCTCTTGGTTAAACTTTATCGCAACAACATCGCAGGATGCTCCCAAAGAGAGCATTAAGAATGCATTCTTATAAGATTAATCGCGCCACTAACGATTGTTATATCCGCTCAAAAGCGGGAAGCCCTCAAGTCCACATCGGCGTGCTGCCAAGCCTCCTCAAAGCGCTTTTCCACCGTTGCCGCCGCTTCGGTTTGGCCTTGCTCACGGAGGCTTTGGGCCAAGCCAAAGAGCGACCAGCCATTTTGGGGATATTGCTTTAAATCTTTCCGGTAAACGGCTTCGGCTTCTACGGCCCGATCCGCCTTCAGCAACGCCGCGCCCAGATTATGGCGCACCGGGTAATACCAAGCCGGCGGTTCGATATACCGCAGATTATCCTGAATGCCCACCGCTTCCCTGAGGGGGGCGATCATTGCTTCGGTCTGGCCCCGGGCGCCGGCTAATTCTCCGGCGAGAATATGGGCGGCAATCTCTAGCAAGGTTGAGCCGGAAGAAGCAGACCAAAAAACTAGTTGAGCCATGGCCTGGGACTGCCCGATTTTGGTTAATTGTTCATATTCCTGGGCTGCGGAATCAAGCTGACCCAGACGCGTGAGCGCCATGCCCCGGGCCCAATGCCAGATTCCCCGCGTGTATCGAAAGAAGGCACCGGGCTTGGGTTCACGGAGAATTTCATCCCATTTCCCGAACCGCACCAAGGCGTAGAGAGGCATGGGCCTAAATTCCTCCAATTGAGGTAAGGTCGAGTAGGATTCTTCGGGAATACTGGCCACTAGTTTGCGGGCCGCTTCCAAGGCCAGCTGGCTGTTGCCTTCCATCTGCGCCGCGGCAAATAGGAAATGGATGTTATGGGGGTAATAACCGAGCCGGTATAACCCCTCGGCATCTGGGTCGGGGAGATATTCTTCATCCGTATGGATAGCATGTTCATTGGCGGTCACCGCTGCATGGTAATCCCCCACCCGCCAGTAAATATGGGCAGGCATATGAACCAGATGACCAGCGCCCGGCGCTAGCTGCCCTAACCGCTTGGCGCTAGGAAGGGCCCGCTCCGGCGCCGGGGATGCCTCGACAGCATGAATATAATAATGATTAGCCCCAATATGATTGGGGTCGCGCTCTAATACCGACTCCAGGGTGGCTATGATTTCCTGGGTATGGGCCGTCGGCTCCCCTGCGGGAGTCCAGTACTCCCATGGCGTGAGATTCATCAGGGCCTCGGCAAAAATCACTGCCCCATCCAAGTCATCGGGGTAACGGCGCGACAGCTCCCTCATGGCATCGGCATAGGCCCGATCCAGTCCTTCCCGATCAGCTCCAGAGGTAGGCCCATAACGTATCGCCAGCGCTTGGATATAGGCTTGCTCCGCTTTATTGGCCTTAGGCGCCAGCGCCAGCGCTTTCTGAACGGCCTCATAAGCCTGCGGGACAGCCGCCGCCTCCATGGGCGCATTAATATTAGGTCCGAGCGCAAGGGCAACCCCCCAATAGCACATAGCGCAATCCGGATCGATTGTGGCGGCGTCCTTAAAGGAGCGGATAGCCTCGGCATGATTGAAGGCAAACGCAAGGGTTAAGCCCTGATCGAAATAACGCTGAGCCAGGGAAGAAGAGGTAGTAACGGGATGATGATGATCGCCCAGATTATCCAACAGGGGATCAATATCTCCCGGTGGCGCATCTTCGCTCGCCGTCGTGGCCGAATCAGCGGCAAAGCTGCTCTGCTGGCCTTCGCTGGCAACGACGGGTACCCGCTGTTCGCATCCTGCCAATAATGATAGAAAGAGACTCAATAACCCTATTTTTAACCCTAGATAGCTCATCTTCTATCTCCCAGGCACGAAGGCAACCCTCAAGCCGTTTTCATTACCTATATATAAAGTATAGTATCTATATTTTATGGTACAGAATTTACTAAATAGCAATACAAGCCTTGTAGTTTTTAGTAGAGGCGGGGTTTTCTCGGCCTCAGCTTACAAGGTTTTTCGGAAGGGGTGGCGGGCGCGCAATCCGGGGAAGCGCAGAAATTCTTTATTTAGTGATGGACTGTGATCCAGATCGATGCCCGGATACGTTCCCGTTCCTTTCTCGGTGATGATTTGCACTCGCCCGCGTTCCTCAACACGCTCTCGGCGACTCAACGATTCTCGAAGCGCATCTCCAATGAGTTGAGCCAGGGTCACTCCCGAAGCGGCCGCCTGGGCTTTTAAGCTGATCATCGATATTGAGGGTGGTGCGCATCGCCTATTTTCCCCTTCTCACTTATTGATCCAGGAATATAATGACACACCCAAGCACATGAAACATCGTCATCCTCTCCTGCTAGAGTAGAAAAATGACAGCTTAACCCGCCCTCGGCTTTGCCCGCGACCACCCTCCACAACGGATAAAGTCGAGCTGAGGGTGCCATCCATTTAGATTAGCCCACAGCAAAAAAAGAAAAGGTAAAAAGTACAGGCTGGTCTAGAATATCATATGATTGCATTTCAATTCTTACAACTTGCCATATTAAAGTTACTGCTTACAGGCGAAGTATACTTTTCTTGCGTGGCGCATACTCCGCCTGATTTATTGCTCAGCGCTTATTTTCCTAAGCTATAGCAAACGCTGAATTGGAAATCACTCATTGGAGAAAGAAATATGGCCGAGCAAAATAGCATAGGCTCTGACGCAATACAGGACCTACCTCAGCAAATTGATTACGACCTTAGCATGGCTGTTGAACGTTTCGACAGTTGGGTCGATGGCGCTATCCGATTATTGCCGAATATCTTTTTGGCTCTCGTAGTAATGATATTATTCTATGGCTTGGCTGTACTTGTCCGATGGCTCGTTCAGCGCCAATCAATCCGCCGGGGCCGCCACAACCTAGGAAGAATGCTCGGCAGTTTTTCGAAATGGGCGGTTATCTTATCTGGTTTTTTGCTAGCGGCAACTATCGTGTTGCCCACTTTAAACCCTGGTGATTTGATAGCGGGGTTAGGCGTCAGCTCTGTTGCCATCGGTTTTGCATTCAAAGACATATTACAAAACTGGCTTGCCGGGTTACTGATTTTATTACGCCAGCCATTTGAGGTTGACGATCAAATCAAAGTTGATAGCCATGAGGGTACCGTCGAACAAATCGAGACCCGCGCAACGATTATTAAAACTTATGATGGGCAGCGGATTCTTATCCCAAACAGCTACATTTACACCCATGCAGTGATAGTAAAAACAGCTTATGAAAAACGCCGCAGCCAATACGATATTAATATAAACTATGATAATAGTGCCAATAGTATTGGAGAGACGTGCGAGCGAATACGGGGTGCTATCGCCCAGGTTGCAGAGGTTGAAACCAACCCGCCTCCTGAGGCCCTAGCCTGGGATTTAACCGAAGACAAAGTCACCATCCGGGCACGCTGGTGGACAAATAGCCACCGGACAAATATGTCCCGAGTGCGTGCGGCAGTAATCAACGCCATTAGGCAAGTCTTGGACCAAAGCCGGACGGAACCCAAACCCCATTAACCCTCTCTTAATAAATATCAAGGTAAATATAAGGTCCAGGTACTGCCGGTGAAATGTACTGAACGCTGGCGAAAAATAACTGCATTCCGGAAAATAAAAGTCTCTGTCGCGTTTTGGTGCTTCGGAGAATAACAGCTAAAGGAGCTGTAAAAGACGCGCATGGGTTTGAATTAAACAGGCTCGATAAGTTCACGGCTTTAGCATCGGCACCGCCTTCCCTGCACTATTGAGTATTAGCCGTTCATTCACAATCTCTGGTCGCGTGATATAACGGCAAGAGAGTTAACTCCCTAATTTTTTGAATTACAAACAATTGCGATGAAATTTATCCAACTCACCCTGCCTTAATCCATCGCAATCCAAACACTCTTAACCGCAGTATAATTATTCAGGGCGTATGAGTCTAATTCGCGTCCAATGCCAGATTGCTTAAACCCACCAAATGGTGTAGCAACATCAAAAACATTATAGCAATTCACCCAAACTGTACCGGCACGGAGTTTTGCTGCAATATAATGCGCATTTGTCACATCCCGTGTCCACAATCCGGCAGCTAGGCCATACGGCGTATTGTTAGCACGTTCAATCAAATCATCCAGGTCATCAAACAGAATTGCGGCAAGAACGGGTCCAAAGATCTCTTCCTTAGCAATGACCATTTTATCGCGTACATTGGCAAACACGGTTGGCTTTACAAAGTATCCTTCCTCCTGAAATTTTTTACCACCAGCAACCAGTTCTGCCCCTTCACTAACCCCTTTTTCAATATAACTTAATACCCTTTCTTGCTGGCCTGTGGATATTAGAGGTCCTATTTCAGTATCATTATAAATTCCAGGTCCTTGTTTAATATTATTGGCATAATCAATCATTTCTGCCACAACATTATCATAATGTTTTTTATGAACAAAGACACGGGAGCCTGCTGTACAATTTTGACCTTGATTGACCATGACTCCATTCAATGCACCTGGGATTGCTTTAGATAAATCAGCATCTGGCATGATGATATTAGGGGATTTCCCACCGAGTTCTAAGGTGATATCTTTTAACGTTTTTGCGGCATTTTACATAATCACTTTGCCGGTCTGTGTAGAACCCGTAAATCCAATTTTATCAACCAGCGGATGTTCAACTAATGGTACGCCAACGGGTCCACCAAAACCGGGAACTACATTGAAAACACCCGGAGGAAACCCCGCTTTCTCCGTTAACTCTGCCAAGTATAAAGTTGACAGGGGTGTTAGTTCTGAAGGCTTAAGAACCATCGTACATCCCATTGCCAATGCCGCACCCATTTTATACATCGCCATAAGCAATGGTAAATTCCATGGAATAATTTGTCCCACGACTCCCAACGGTTCATGACGTGAGTAATTAAAATACGGGCCACTTACCGGAATCGTTTGACCGACAATTTTTGTAGGCCAACCAGCATAATACCGCATATGTTCCACCGAAAGCGGCACATCCATATTTCTAGATTCACGGATTGGTTTTCCATTATCTAATGTTTCAAGCAGTGCTAATTCTTCTGCATGCTCTTCCATCAGATCCGCTAGTTTATACATAATTCTGCTTCTTTCAGCAGCGCTCATTTTTAGCCATGGACCGTTATCAAAAGCCTCACGAGCAGCTTTTACCGCAACATCAACATCCTCTGGTCCTCCTTCAAATACAGTTGCCAATACTTCTCCTGTTGCAGGATTATACGTTTCGAACGTTTTTTGCGATTTACTTTTTACAAATTCCCCATTAATGTACATCCGCTTTGTACCATTAAGAAATTTCTCTACCTTCGAGTTTGGACTAACTTTTAAAACGCTCACTATGCCTCTCCTATAAAACAATATCTTCCATTAGACGTGCCCATTTACTACAGACTGTCAGTTTTTTAGACAACCCGCCCACTTTATTAAATTTCGCTATTTTTCCCCTCCATCTGACAACTAAGTCTCTTAGCTTTGATTAAGCCAGCTCTATCATCGAACTTGCCAAGCGAAATAACCGTTACCGCACCTGACGCTTCAATGCTATTAATAAACCCGTCACTATCATAGCCTTTGTCCGCTAAGCTCTTTACTACGACACATAAACATTCCTCTGTCACCGGTGTAGATCGGTAAAGTTTATAAAAGAGCTCAACCAAAGAATCTGTTTTAGAACGCACAACTTTACTCAAGGTCAGGACTTTTTGTTTGAAAATGATAGTATGTTTACTATCATAAATCCATGAAGGAACCCCCAAGAAAAATTTTATGGATCAAGGCGAGGATATCTGTATCCTTCATGCCTTTCAGAAGAAACCGATGAAGGGCATCAAGACACCCCAGCTAAGGAGAGCTCATCCGCGAACGGCTAAAAACAGCTAAAGGAGCAGTTGAAATGAGGGAAGAAATTGAAACCGTACGCGGCAGCGTAAATACTTACCGGGATTTGGAATTTGGGCTATGCAGACGCCAAAGCTCGGCAAATGCGGGCGGAACTGGCTCAGCTAGATATCTCTCGGATTAAGAACGCCGATCTTACAAGGATTTACTATCGACCGGCTGGTCATGGTGCTAAACTGTCTCAACCGGCACGTGGAAATCTACGTCAAACCTATCTTTGACTTCGGAAGGTTCCCTATCGAAGCGGAGTAATGACCAGAGTGACCGTGGTTAACTCGGAGACCCTGTTTGAGGCCGCGGGTATAACACCCCACTCGGCTTCAAGCCCCGCAGCCATCGGTGGCCCAATTTTCCCGCCAACCGACGCAGCCGCTCCACCGGGCCCACCACTCGACAGAAATGCCGCCCATAGTCGCGCACCGTCTCAACCCAGGCATTTTCATCAATTCCTAAACGCCTCAAGATCGGCGGCACGTCTTCAGGGATAACACCACGCTTGTCGTTGCGGATGGCCCGGCCTGTCCAATCGGTCAAGGTAAGGTAGTCGGAAAACGCCAACGGGATTCCTGCCAAGGATTGATCGACAGGCTCGCTCCCACGGAAAGGCAGTAAAGCCGCCGACGGTTCGCTGAGCCTATTCCGCGTGGGCGGAGAACCGGCCTCTGGAGACACCGCTCGGCGAGGGCGTTTATCTTTCCCTGAACGAGTGTCGCCCTCGCTATTGTTCGGCAACTGTCTTTGTTCGGCATAAGCCCGAATCCGGGCTTGCAGGGAAGTATAGTCCGAGGCTTCGGGCGTGTCCGCGATTCCTGCACGCACGGGATTCAAATCCACATAGACCATGCAGGCCAAGAGCGCCCGCTCATCCAGCAAGGCCTGGCTCTTGAACCGCCCTTCCCAAAACCGACCTTTGCACCCATCTTCTTGATTGGCCTGACGGGCGATTGATTCGTTGAGGCAGCGCATGAACCAGCTTATGTCCCACAGGCGCTCGCGCCACTGGACGGCAAGCTCGGCGACTTGATCCCGCTCGGCTTGGGTGGCGGTCTCACCCTGGAGGAAGCGCTCCACCAGCACCCCGCCGCTAAACAACCGCCGCCAACGGTCAATAACCTCCTCATCGGACCAACCTTGAGCCCGCACGGGGTCTACCCGTAAAACCACATGATAATGGTTGCTCATCACGGCGTAGGCACATACGTCGATGGCGAAGATCCCTGCCAGCGCCTTGAGCTTGTCCACGATCCATTGCTTACGGTGCTCAAAGCTCTGGCCGGTGAGGGAATCCTCCCCACAGAGAAAGGCCCGACGCACACAACGGGCCATGCAATGGTAGAAGGGTGTTTCTTCCAGGCTGATTTGTTGGCGGCGAGCGAGCGTCATCAAGGGACTCCTTTAAGTGTGCAGGAAGCGTGCAATATGAAAAGAAAAAATAGCGCCTGTCTGCGGAAGGGCCAAATTTATGGGTGTCTTTTTCTTTCTTTGTTTTCTGCCCATCCTACACAAGTTGGCTTTGATCAAACCGCGATGTGAGGAACATCTAAACTCAGCTGATGCAGTGTCTTAAGGTCGCCTGCCTTTTTGGAGGCATCCAGGACCTCTATACCTACCAGATTCCCATCCTTGTCATAGTCGAGAATAATGCCATCGGATACTTCCTCACTGCTGTCGATCTCCTTATCGTTCAGGTCAAGATACAAAGCATCAGATTGCTGATCAATTCTTAAGCGCATGGTTTCCTCCGGTCGAAATAAGCAGCAATGACATACTCGTGGTCAGTTTCCCGAACTACGACTCTCAACTTCTTTCCACGTTCAGGATAACACTTGAGGAAAGAACGCTTGCCACCGCGGGTTTCTGTTTCATCCCAATCCCTCAATGTTTCATCTATCCACGACTTCAAGATACCTCGGCGTTTGATTTGAAACTCGGCGTGCGGATCAAACCGTGTCACGTAACAATCTCTCTCCAGTCACACGGTTTCCAAGCCGTCTCTGCTACAAATCGGTAACGCCGGTAATTCGTCATGTTTAACAATCCATGGGTCAGTCATTTATCGATGCCTTTTCCACCGACGCCGTTGTACCCATCATATCCATCATCCGCCACCCATTTGATGGGTTTCTGCGCGGGCTCGTATTTGTCGTTTGGTTCGCCGAGCTTGAGCTTGGCCTTTATCACGGGCACCGCAGGCAGTACTGCGGTGGATGAATGAATTAAATGGGTGTCCTTTATTCTGTCCTATATTCTACTGGAAATTTTCTCCCTCAATTGTAACCGGTTTACTTTTATCCCCTTGAGTTAGTATATTAGGGTCTGCCCCTTTTCTTTTGCTTTTTCTTCTTATTCGTCTTACATCCGCCCTGAAGTTCTCTACGGACCGCATTGTATAATGACCTGTGCTCCTGCCGCGCCGTTGGCTTGGTCGAACTGATCAATCGTCGTCCCAACGCAGTCGGTGCGTCTTGTAGAAAACTCTTCCATTCTATTAGCGTAGTCCCTGAGGTCTCGCTGATACTGGCGTATGGCCGCTCTGAACTGGGCTTCCGTCATCCCTACCGCGCCGGTGAATTGAGGGGCCGGGTTAGTCTCCAGGAAATCTATATAGTCCAGGCCGTGGCTGCCCTCATGAAGACCGAGGCTTGTGCTTCTGGGCGTGACTCTGCCTCCGGCGATATCCTCCGGCGTAGTGCCTCTGCCGTAGTCTGATGGGGAAGCCGCTGTTACGCCGCGCCCGTAGAACGTCTGGATAGTTACGGCTGGCGTGCCGGGGCCGTTGAAATTTGTGACGATTCTCCGGCCTCTCCTGGACTGCCGCTGATAATTGATCCTACCTCCCTGGATGTTTTGCCGCGTCTCTGCATGGTTTCCCAGAGCCGGATCTAGCGCATCCGGCATTATGCTCACATCAAAGCCGTTTGTGGAAAAATTCACCGCTCCCGTTAGTTTGTCGGCCACTCGTCCCTCCGGAATGGGCGTTGAGATGAACTGCTCCATATGGTGGGGAGTTTGCCACGCCCATAGCGGAATGCGTCCGCTGTTTTCCGAGTATAACTCGGCCTCGCTCTTTCCCAGGGCAGCCGCCGCCCTGCTGATCAGCACGCGAATGGCGCTTATGTAGGCGGCTCTCAGATCAGCCTTCAAAGCACGGTCGCCGCCCAGATCATTATCGATTATCCTTTCCTGGTTCACTACCGCGGCGTACCAGCCGTCGATTACCCGATCGAAAAGAGCCCTATCGATTGGAACATTGGGACTCTGGTAATATGAGGCGCTTCCCTCAAGGAATTTTATGGTGTCTCGAACGAATTCCCTGCGTATCTGATCGTTCGCGGGAGCGACGTTTAGCGCAGGCTGAAGTTGGACAAGCGACCGGCTATGGCCTTGCTGGACTACATGCGTCAGCTCATGGGCTAGCAGGCGGAGGCCGCCAAGCGATCTCGGTTTATATTTTCGTTGTCCGAAAACGACGTGATCTCCGACAGTATAAGCCTGCGCATTCACCGCTTTTGCTGATTCTGCCGCCAGTGTATCAGTATGCACTCGCACTTGGCTGAAATCATGCCCAAAACGCGGTTCAAAGAGAGAGCGGGTGGCGGAATCGAGCGGTTTGCCAGGGCTGGCGAGCGTTTGCTTTACGCTATCGGGCACTACATCGGTCCGGCCATTCGCCTCTCCAGATAAACGCTGGATACGGGGTGTAACGCTGCTGGCCCTCTGCCGTGCCGGCATAGCCATCACCCGATCGGCAATCCGGTCCGCCTCCTGCTCGTAGCCATCCCCCGGGCTGCTCACCTTTAATTTTTTCTGCACTGTTACCGGTGCTTGTGCAAATGCCGACATCCCGTTGAAATTGGGTTTTCGCTCCACACCCACTCCCTGTAGTGATTCATTCCCTCCAACAGCACCAGCAAGTAGTTGATTCACCGCATGGTTGCCCGCCATGCGCTGTAAGTTAAGCAGGCCAGCTAAAGGATCTAGCCGAGGACCCGCCTCCACGTGAGGCCGCGGGCTTCCATTCCCACGTCCTTCAGCATTCCGCTCTTTCCCTTTATTACTTCGAGCTCGCGCAGTTTCTGGCATGGTTTTCTTTCGAATCTTTCTGGAAAAGTCAAAAATATTCAGCGATGAAGGCGCCTTTTATCCTGCTTTTTCTATTATCTCAATGTCTGTCATACCAACACTACAATCCGGATTAATCACAATGAGAGACCGTCTACCTAGTTTTGCTTCTAGAGCAATTGTCGCAGAGAAGGTAAGTTCTTTTTTATTTTCATTCACAGAAACATTTTCAACAGTCACACCCTCCCCAAGCTTAACTTTTGCACCTTGCTGGAAATTTTCTCTTTCTCCCTCTCCCTTGACTGTAACTTTACCGTGTGTTTGCCCTTGAGTTAGCGTTCCGTTCCGGGTCCCACGCTATTAATTATTACTTCACCTCCTTCACATCTCCACCATAAATGGCCAAAGGAGCGCACCAAACGGCGACAAGAACAATTATCAATTGTTTGAATTGTGCCATCTTCTCCAATCTCGACCTTTGCTAGAACGACCCACGGCTCAGAGGGGCAGGACGGGCATTCGGGGATTGGACCACTAAATAGCCTTTTGGTATCTGGCGGTTCCCCCTCGTGAGACTCCGGACATCGGGTCAATATTCCTATTTCGTATCCATCCTTCCAACGTGAATACTCACATTGGGTATCATCGCAACCACAACCAACCGGCTGCACCCGTACGGGCCGTGACATCATTTCTTTATACTTAACTGCGATATAGCGAGGACCTGTTTCCTCACATGGAACAAATACCTCGCTGCACCAGGGATCTGGAGCTTCAACACAAGGCTCTCCGGTGACGCCATTTACGCCCCTGGTGCGTAAATCCACTATCCGTTCACAGTCGATGAAGATCTCATCCCCGTAGGGCCCTAGGAGATATCCAGGCGTGATTCTGACTTTCCAAGGTTCGATGCTCCGCCCGGAATTCATTATCGGGCACACCTTCGCGCCGCATACAACGCCCCAGCCATGGATCAAGCGATTATGGCGGCGAAGCTTGTTACGGAAATATTCCAACACCAGATTGAGATCATCTGGAGTTATGAGCTGCCGCGGAAAGAAACGGGGACGTTCGTGCGCATCATCGCACAGCGGTTCGCGGCATAGCGTATCAGTCTTCATAAGATTTCTCCTATTATTGAGGCTCTTCTTCGCGCACCAGTGACAAAATGAGTTCGTAAAGCAGTTGGTTAGTATAGACAATAGGGCGAATATAGATATCGATTTTCGGCTCCCACTCTGTACCCGAATCTCGCAATAGGATATTTGCCAAAGGAATACAGCAATCCATAGGCAGGGGCCGGCATGGTCTGGTCACCTGGTCGACGATAGCGCAATAACTAATGTGCTGTCCCTCAATTACGTCTGGGAATGTACTTTTTTTTTCAGGAATATGCCCTTTTTTTATTTTGATCTCGTACGTTTCCCGGATAGAGCCTGGAGCACACATGGCAACCTCGCAGTCGCTTACCATGGCTGGCACGGGATCGCTCTTACATTCCCTGTAGCATAGCCCTACATAATAAGCGTATTCTTCTTTGCATCTAGACTGTTCTTCAGCTTCTTCGTCGGGGTAAGATGGAAAACCTGGCAGCGCTTCCGGTTGTGTAGCTTGAGGTACAACAATTTCTCTGCCGCAGCGGTCTACAGCAACACCAGGATGAACAATAATCGCCTTTTTGTCCGTGGTTAATTTGACATCCAATCCGCACACTACACCATAGCCTGTCACCAGGCGGTTCAAAAGCCAACGCTTTTGATTAAAATAGTTTGTCTCCAACTCCAAATGAAAAACATCAAGTAACTTCCCATGAAAAAAATGATTACGCGCAGGCGCATCAAGGCCGCCGTGCTGGGTCCGGTAATAGTCTTTGCCCATACCCTTATCCTCCTCTCGAGACAGTGCGTTTACTAACTAGCCATTCAATTCGCTATATTTGTTTCTTACATCACTGTTCAAATACCTAACCTACACGCGTAGCCAACCCAACTTGGTTTCGTTCCCCAATTCGGCCGGCAGGTTCTCCACCGAGCGTTACCCCTCCAGCACTATTTTCTCCAAGTCTGGAAACCGATGGTGGACCAGCAATGACGGTGTCAACACCCACTCGTGCCTGATAACCCACGCGCATGCGAGGTTCGATAATGCAAACTTGATAACTCGTATGCGCAGGTTTCTCCCGCTCGATTACAGCGCGTACACGCAATAGCGTATCCGCGCACCGCAGCTCGCCTCGATAGAGAAGCACGCTGAACTGATAGGCCACATCTTCAAAAAGCGGTGCCCCGAACTCTTTACTGGTAATCAAATGAGACTGATCTAAGATGGTGGTAGTACCCACCACTGCGCCCTGTGGCTCAGCTGACGCAAGCCTGGTAGTAAACCCGAGGATCGAGTTTTCTTCATTTCCCCAGGATAGATAGCTTGGATCAGATATTTTATCTTCCATCTCTTCTCTTATCGGCAATACCCACCAGGCGGAGTTGAGATTCGGTTCCTCGATAATGGCATGAACACCGGCAAAAAGGCGCAATGATCGACGCAAGCCCTCAGCAGTCCCCTGCCAAGCATAATTTTCGAAAGCTTCAACAATCACCTGACGTTGCATGGCTCCATCCCAATCTTCATCCAGCTCCATTGCCAACCAACCGGCAAGCCAGGACAGCATTTCTTTGGGAATCGCATTTGGATCAAACAGAGCGGGGAGATGGGCTATGGTTCCTTCCACTTCATTAAAGAAGCTTTCGAAGAGGGGGAGAAAACGCACTAAAAATTCTCGAGAGTGGACGCTATTGATGTAAATTGCCGGCAGGTGTTTCAGGTAAGTTTCTTGATCAAATTCCACTCGCATCTGGGAAATGATTGGGCTTGCCGATCCATCTCCAGAAAACACCGCACCTATCCACAGGCAACAGGCAGGAGTATCTCCTATGAAAAAGTCGGACACATTGAGCGGCAAGGCACGCCATTTCGCATCGCTAAATGGGTTGGGGCTGCTTGGATCAACAAGCGGCGGATCATCCTCCTGATCCGAGGTATGCACAAAGAACTGAATATGCGCGCCGGATTCAAGTGAATCAACTATGGTATGTAACCGATGCCATTGCACTTTGGACTCGGCCGATTTGATAACACGGCTCCATAACATCCCTTTATTCCGATAACCACTGTCAAGGGTCAGGCGCAGCGGCGCAAGAGCAATACCACTATGGATAAGCAGACCCTCTTTTCCATCCAATGCAAGTGCAGCTACTGGCCCCTCGTAGCCCAGTGCCTCACCGGCAAACTCGAAAGTATCAGATTTTTTTTTGAAGGTGAGTACGCGCCTCCGATTATTATCGCCTACATAGATTGTATCCTTGTCGACAGCAATGCCCATGGGCTGCTCAAGGTATTCTTCACCAAAGGCAATGGATTGACCTGAAGTATCGAGTACGGGATGGCCATTATTATCAACTACAAAAATTTTCCAGGCACCTTTGGCATCTTGTGCAACAATATAAAAATAGAGCTCTTCTCCTATTGCGCCCGCTGCGATGTCACTGGGTTGTTGTAAGTTAGCGGCTTGCAGAGTCTCCCAAAAATCAGGAATTACTTCTCCTAAGAAATTGAATTTCTGCACGCGCTGATTGCCGTAATCCACCACGTAAACATTGCCTTTGGTATCCGCTGCCAAAGTCCACGGCGTGTTAAAATATCCGGGCGCGTCACTTGGTTGAGGTAAGCTGAAGGGATCCTGCTGGCCCCATATAGCAACCAGTTGCAGCGAAGCAATATCGAATATCTGAATGCGGTGATTGCCGCTGTCCACCACCAATAGCGAGCGCCGATGGGGAGGAATCAATAGCCCACGCGGGCCGTTGAGTTGAGTCGGTTTACCGTTTTTACTACCAATACAGGGAACAGTCTTAAGCTCGCTATTACAACCGTCAATTTTCAGCAGTCTATGTGCAGCTGGATCGCTAAAGTAGACAGTTCCATCAAGATCGACTGTAATACCAGCGGGCGCTCTGGACGGAGCAATAGCTTCTATCTCTTCTGGCAGTTTTTCCTTTAGCAGTGGAATAGAATAGAGCCGCAGTGTACCATCCTGGAGCAATTCCAGTCCTTCCCATTGAAAGTCGGGCCATTCATTATCTCGATTTAATACAGAAAAGCTGCATTGTGATCTTGATTCATAGCTAACCCTCAACGCCCATCCAAACAATATTCCAATTAGATCTAATATGATCTTTTACTTTCTCTTCATGCTCTTGTTGTATTCCAGATATACAAACAAAATCTTCGACTGTAAACTCCTCAGCTTTCCTCTCTTCAATATGCATAAATTCAACAAGAAATAAGGTTGTATCGGGTGGTGATTTATTTGTTTTTATCTCGACTGTTCTAGATCCCTCAATGCGTGCTGAATAGCATGGGGGAATAAGGAATCCAGCTTTGGTAGTCTCGATTGTTGCTTTGAGCTTTAAAGGGAATTGTTCCTGTTGGTTCTGACTGTCAGGAAACTCCCATTCAGGTAAAACCTGTCCACAGGCAATGTAAGGTTGCTTAGCAGGCCGTGCATTACGCCGTTGGGCGATAGAAGGATCTTGCTTCAACTGACAGTTAAAGACCTCAATTCGGGCAAGCACAATTTTCAGCCCGTTCTTAATGTCCTCTTTTATTTTAGAGTTCTTTACTCGCAAGTTCTCTTGCCCATCTCTCTGCAATCGCACCCAGCAGAATACGGGTGCTTCCTGTAATCTAACCACACCGCGCGGCAGGCAGATGCCTTCGCGCGTTTCGGTTTCTTCCAGTCCCGAATTATCGGGATAAGATACAGTAAGATCATAAAATACTGATTTGCCGTCGCCCTCCGCCGATATTGGGGGAATTGGCTCTTCCTGGCTTTGGGTCAAGACGATTTCACGCCCTAATGCGTCGATAGCATAGCCTGGATTTATAGTAACTTTGCGATTCCCTTTCTTGCCGTAAATAGCAAAACCACTTCCTATGCCCGGCTGGTGCAAACTCTTATTGTGCAGCCAACGCATTTCTCGGTTAAATGTTTCTATACCCTGCAGATCTGAGGCGAGCAGTCGCTGCCCATTAAAAAATTGCAAACGTTCAAGGTATCTTGTCTCGTCAAAAATTGCCATGATTCACCTCGGTTTCAAGAAATTTCTGGGCAGATCCTGCTTGGATGCCTAACCAACAGACAGAAAAATGTTCCTGTATGAGTTTTAAAACTTGTGGTTCATTGCCCCTATTTACTGCGAATAATCGTCCTTGAAGCTCACTACTAAGTGATGGGAACAGAAGGCGAAAGGTGAAACTATTCATGGATGATTTATCGACATGCTCGGAGTAAACAAAGAAAGCGGGCTTGCTTGAATCCACTGGTTGCCTTTGTAACCAAGCGAAATAACAGGGAACTTCTGTAAAGCCTGCGGCGGAGGTATCTATTGTAACCTGAACCCCAAGTAGACCTGCGTTGGTGCGTACCTCCGGTTTATCCCATATTTCCCAAGCAGTATTTCCAGGAATAGTCGCGCCTGAGGCCATACGAGGCCGAGCCAAAGGCCTGGATCGAGCCAAAGGTCTAAGTAAGGAACGCTTTGAACCCAGTATTTCCTTTTTTCTCAATCGAGCCAAGGGGACTCCATCTTGAACGTCTACGGAATCCGTTGGCTTCCAAAAAAACTCAATTTGATCTGCGCCAGCGATTTTATCAGACGAGTAAACACTTCCCACTTCTCCTTCGCACGTAGCCCTATACTTATCCTCCTTAAAACGCACTAAAAGCGTTACATCTCCTTCCGTTAGAAGAGGAAGGCATGCATCCACAGCATGAATCAGTTCCCGACCAAAACAATCGTAGGCCAAACCTCGATGGATTTTTACCGAATGATTTTGGTTAATCTGCTCAACTTCAAATCCCTTAGCTATCCCAAAGGTATTATGCAATGCTCGGTTATGCCACCAGCGCAGTTGCGCATCAATCGCCAGCTGATCACGAAAATCAACGCTACGCAGTGTTTGCCCTTGCCAATAACGCAGGCGCTCAAGTTCGAGTTGATTTAATTTAGACATAACTTTCACCTTAGATCACTTCAACTTCATGTGGACCCGCTGTTACCAGCATAATCGGGTTTAAACATACATTCCCACATTGCGGCTCATTTTTATTGGCTGTAAGTTCAAGGGAAAAGATATGATCGACCCCCGATAACTCGTCGATTACCTGCATGATTTCCGTGCGGTACACATCCCGGCCAAAAGGCCAACCGGTACCTTCAGATCCGCCTTTAAGCGGATGCAAAAAATTATTCAGAGTTTCGATAATATTTTGCTGCAAAGCAGCTTTGTTGGCGCCGACGTAAGCCTGCACCTTGGTGCGCACTGATATTTCCAGATAAGTTGGTCCGACTACTTCCACGCGGGTGCCGATAATCCGGCGGCGGTTGAGATAAGTGGCTACAGTTCGCCGTAGCCCCACGCTTGGCATTGGTTTATCCAAAGGCAAATAGGGGAGAATGATCACCGTGATCAGCCCTTGTGCTTTAAGGCATGGCAAGCCTGGATGCAAATTAGCCCATGCCTTCACCCGAGCCAGTTGCACCCCCGGTGTCTGCAGCGCCAGCACTTCATAATCCTGGAGTGTCACAGCCCGCTGTGTTTTTTCCCTTTGCTCGATGGCACGCCCAATGGCATGGGTGAGGATTTCTGCAGGTGCTCCACCTGTGGCGGCGATGGGATTGGTAATAACAGCGAGGCTTTCCTTGATCTTTTCGTAATCGCTACCTAGCACGCGCCGATTGTGAGGCGAATCAGCCAGACGATGAATTGTCCCTGAAGACAAATTACCCGCTTCGGCTTGAGTGGCACAATAAATCGCATAAATCTGGGCACCTTTCGGCGGCACTCGTCCCTTCTCGCCATCACTGAAAGTGATTACCCCGTCGGTAGGATCGAGCAGAAAATCCGAGTCGCTGCGGGCTGATTCATCGAAATCAGAGCGCCGACGCCACACCCGCCACTTATCCTCTTCTTGTATATAGAGCTGGAAGCTTGGCACATGCACAGGTGCCTCCGGCAGGGTCCATTTTTGATTTGGAGAACCATCACTGATCCCTAATAAAATAGCTTCGATAGCTTGATCATCTATGGTTTTGATTTCACCGACGGAGGCTGCCTGTTCAGCAATGATTCCATTTAACGCCAACCTATGTAGAAAAGGCGGTGCATCGTAGCTACCGGCTACAAACCGTACGCGCAAATAATAGAGTTCATTTATCACCTGACCGAGCTTTTTTTTAGCCATTTCAGATGGAATCGAAAGGCGCACTTGACCATCTAACGTCAAAGCGCGCGTTTCGTCGTTTATGTGATCTGGTTCCAGCAATTCCCAATCCCCATCAGCGGTTATCAATATCTCCCAAACCAGGCGTACGCCATGATGTAAAAGGGTTTTTTTAATTCTATCTTCAACCGGAGGAGACAATGGAGCTACATTCGGGCAAGGAAAATCTGAAAGTGGCGTGCGGCAGATGCGCTGACGCGCACTGCTCTCATCAATAAGGCGGCAACGCTCAGCTTCGTCGGAACGGTGGTGAGCAAAGCTAAAAAAAAGACTGACAAATTCCTCTTGGGGAAATGCTTCACTAAAGCCAAAATATAACTCTGTCCCGAGCTGAGGTTCAGTTCCAAACACCGCGAAATTCTCACCCCGTACCCAGCTGTCGGTGAAATCGTGGAATCCCCTCTGATCCTTAAGCTGGATTGCCTTTAGAAAACCTGGCGCAATACAAATTGGCGCTAAGGTGCGAAAGCCCGTTGCTACTCCAAACGGATCCGCGCCTTCAAACTCCACCGTCTCTGGTAATTGCACTACGGTACTGCTGCTTGCCAAACTAAAATGCAACATAGTGCGAGCTGGGTATGGAGGCTCTGGCACAATGCCCACCAGTGCGAGGAATTTTCGCTTGTGCCGATCGGGTATTTGGTTGAGTTGGTAGATGTCCATTTCTGCAACCCAGGCGAAGAGTTCCATTAAAGTAATTCCTGGATCATGAATATTGTGGTCAGTCCATTCTGGCGCATGAATAGGAATCAGGGTCCGACCCTCTTCAACCAAATCCGCCCAGCGACGATCATCTAGGTTTGGCAATGGTACTGGCATAGCGCTGTCTCTCCCCTGCCTTCAGCTTGAGCTGGATCTCTCCGGCCACCACAATCCTATCTTCAGCCACCCTAATTCGCTCGCCCTGCAACCCCCCCCTAAGCAACAATCCCAATTCTTCCACGTAATCAACTCCCGGTATCCGCTCCATTACCGCGGCCACATCGGAAACGAAGACATCTCGCCCCAGTGCCCAGCCGCGTCTTTCAGGTCCCCCGCGCAATGGATGGAGAAAATCCTCTAACGCCTCTTGCGCACGTTGCTCTATGGCCCCTGCTTCAGCAGGATCAATGGGTACGATCGTGGCCGTCACCCCTATAGGTAGATAATCGGGTCCGGTAACATAGATCTGATGGGCAGCGGCCAGATCGGCTGGAGCACGCGCCTCGATATATTTTCGAACCCGCTCTCGCAGCCCAAATGAGGGCCAGGGGCGTGGCTCTTGACTCTGGGGGATAATGAGCAAAGTCACCCAACCGGGAATGGATCGACCGCTTGGATTATGGGTTGGGATCGCGCGGGCAAAAGCCACCGCAGCCGAGGCTTCATAGGCTAATGTCTCATAATCTTTTAAGCCTATGGAGCGTCCGCGATGACGGAGAGTTTGTGGTCCACGAAAGGCAAAATTCTCCAGACTCTCACGATCAGCACCGCCTTCGCTAGGGAGCGGATTAAATGCTTCCTCCACGCCGCCAATCGGACCCACTACTTGTTTTATCGTCTGGGCCGGTAAATTACCTCTACGACCGCCCCCGGAGCGATATTGTCGCGCTAAAATCGCCGCACCGGACGGCGGAATCTTGCCGCGTACCCCATCGCCGAATAAAAGTTGCCCTTGCCCCCGGTCAACCACATAGTGGCGGTCACTCGGCTTCGAAAAGAGAAGATGCTGCTGCTCCTGCCAACGCACCCAAACTTCGGTCACCTGCTTGCGACGATCCCGCCTGAGACGAAGATTGTTTTTTTCGATGTCAGTTTGAGCACCTTCAAGAGCCAGCATCGATTCAACTTCACTGAGCGCCCTCTCCTCTCTACCCAAGATTTCCCTCGCTATCAGGCGCCACTCCACATTCGCCCGTGCCCCAGCAAGCTCTCGTACTTCAATCTGTTGCCCTGCGAGAACAGGGATCTGGCGAAAGGAGAAAATCTGGTGGAGTTGACCCGTACTGGCTCCCATTGGCTCATCAACAATCGTCTGTTGTTGAGTTGCCCAAACCGCGTTTGGAAAAACACTCTGGATAACGGGTTCTCCGGGCGGACCATCCTCTTTAAGCCGTGCGCGCAGCCAGTGCAATGGCGCGGCAAAACGGGCCAGCGCCTGACTGTCCTGTGGGCCAATGAAAGACACCAATCCAGGGACACGGAGATTTTGCGTCCCATCCTCGGCGGAAAGGGCTTGCCAAGCAATACCATCCCAGTATTCCCAAAGCAAAGCTGGACCTTGGGCTTCAGTTGGCTGTTCCAGAATATCGAAGAGGATACCCAGGCGATCGACTGGCAGCTTTTTATCAAAGCCTAGGTAAAATGATGGAGTAATATCGGTAACCGGCTTAAATAGCTGAAAGGTCTGCCCAGGCCATTTGGCTTCTTCGGTATGGTCTTCGTACTGAAAATTGTTATAAGTAACAACGTACTCTGGGTGAAACGGCCCATACTGCCAAGTGTAGCTCAAGAGAAAGTTAGAGAGTGCTGGGGGTTGAGTGATAATAAAGGGGAATTCAGTTAAAGAGTCGCCAGTAGAAATAGAACTTTTGAAGCCATAACCCCCGCTCAATAAACGTACCCGCATCCACAGCCCTTCCTCCTCATTGATTGTGGTTGGGGCCATATCCGTTGGGATAATTAAATCAATAAAGCCGCTATCGCTAAAATCTTGTGGAGACTTCGATAAAGCACTGGAGCCATTGGGATCATTGCTATAGGTTATTAAAACTTCCCACTTTCGTCCGTTCCAATATTCCCAGCTGACTTCGTGGGGCAATTGCGAATTATTTGTATCAGTGGTCATTCTGAGCCCGTCACTCGTCGAATTCGTCACGAGCTGATCGGATGGCGTCACTGTTTTTCCGATATAGAGTCGCACTCTTGCCCCTGGCTTACTGAAGACTTCGGCATTGGTAAAATAAAACACTGAACCGGGCTGAGGTTGTAAGCCAAGAGGAAAGAAAGGTTTAGTCACATCGATGTCTGTCGCATCGGAAAAAGCCTTGTCTAGGATTAAACCACCCGTTGCAGGCGACTCGATAACCTTTTTGGACTCGATAACCTTTTTGATAGCTTTCTCAATATCGATAGCCTCTTCGATAGTTACCTCAATAGGGGAAGTAGAAGCGATCTCCGCCCCAATCTGAATGCTCTCCACCTCAGGTAATATCTGCTCCGGATCCAAGGGCAAGGGCTCTGCCAACTGGCCGCGAATCCAGAAGGCGTCGACACCATTCACCATGGTTTTTTTTGTCTCGGCGCAGTCTGCTTGCAGGCGGAAGCGGCCGCTGTACTGTAGACCGTCAGTACTGTCTAACTTGTGTGCTTCTTCTTCATCACAGGCCGGCCGCATTGCTAAAAACTCACGCCAGACCTCGCCATCCCAGTACTCCCATACAATGTCCAATCGTTCACTGCTCGTGTTAGTTAGCTCAAACGTGACATTCAATAAACTTTTTCCTGCTAGGGCTAGCAGCGTATCATGGGCTAAGTAGAGGATATGGGGCGTATTTTCTAACTGGCGTTTTTTAAAGGGCTGTAAGGGCCGGCCTGCGATAAATGCCGCACTGTGGTCGATATATTGATCCCGACCAGGCCAGAGGCTTACGACTTCTTTAAGTCTTGCCGTCATCAATCCGATCGATCGTTCGGTTTCGAAGATAATCTGATCGGTCTGCTCTGGAGGGGGCGGAGCAGCTACACGCGTGCCGGCCGGTAATCTGCCATCAGGAGCATTCTCCGCCAAACGAAAGACGATCGGCGTCCGGGCAGCCCGCGCCGGGATTAACTGCAAACCCAGTAAATCTAAAAACGCTAGTTTATTTTTATCCGGCGCCTGGTTCAGGCGCTGAATGATTGTCTGCAAGTAACGGGCAAAAACCTCGGCCAACGCCAACCCTGGACCCTGCGGCTCCCACTCTGGCACATAACCGAGCCGTCGCGCTAACAATGCCTTTAAGATCTGCGCCGCGTCTCTATCATCGAGCAATATGCCCGGCCGAAAAATCATTGCGGTGTTCCTTCCTGCAAGTAAAACGGGTAAACCAGGTTATGCAGCGTATTGGTAGCCCGAATGCGGTAGTGGATATCGATTAATAGTGTGCTATGCGCTGCAGGATCAATTGTGACTTTAATGTCTTCCACATCGATCCGCGGCTCCCAATCAATTAAGGCTTCCTGAACCCGTTTCTTAAGCCGTTCCTTGATGGTGATATCTACCACCTCAAACACAAAAGCGTTAAGCCCCGCACCAAAATCCGGCCGCATCACTCGCTCACCGGGATTGGTGCCCAAGATAATACGAATCGCCTGGCGGACATCGTCCTCATCAACCGCCTCAGCCACAGAGCCATCAAGATCGATGTGAGGCGGAAAAGCCCACCCGATTCCAAGGAAAGATTTCGTTGGATCGGCTTGCCTTTTATTCATCTCTCTTATCCTCCAATCTGAACAGTGGGAAATCCCAGGGCGATTTTGTTAGCCCCCCCCCGCCCTCTACAATCTCATCTCCCTGCCTTGCTGCGGGAAAAGCATTGATAAATACACTGGTACTGCCTTTGAGTACTGTGCCCCCTACGTGCGGCTGAGGGCCATTTGAGACAGGGCATACATGAACATCCGTGATCGCCCGCCAGGCGGGTTGACCCCCAATGAACACGTTCAAGCTGCCCATCACGCCTGGAACAAGCGGTGTTAGGGGGGTCCCATGGCTGGTCATGTCTCCGATTCTGGCTGCAGTGGGCATGTAACTTCTCCAGTAACTATTAGTTGATCGAGACCATCTTCCCGTTAATAGAGGTCTTAGCTGTCTTCACGATATCGCCGATTTCGATATTTGCGGCTTTGAGCTTAATATTTCCTACAGCAGCGAGTTCGAGGCTGGCTGCAGCAGCAATAGAAATTGTCTGTGTTTTGTTATCAAGCGTAATCTTGAGTGTGCCAGCCGTATTGCGCAGTTCAATTTTGAACGGATCAATGATAATTTTCTGTTGGGTGGAAGTGGTTATAGAAATGGATTGACCAGGTCCGTCGTCGAACTCCACTTCATGTCCAACGCCTCCTGCCAACCCTGTCTTAATAACCCGTTTAGTCGACGCCTCCAGAGGATTTGATACCGGTGGACTATCTTGGGTGTTCCAAAGCCCGCCAATGATATAGGCATCTACAGGCTCATCACCGCTCAGCACAACCAGCACTTCATCGTCCGGCCTAGGAACATAGAATAAACCAGCGCCTGAGCTAGCTCCAGGCGCTGTTAACCGCGCCCAGAGTTCCTGATCAAGAGACGGTATTCTAACCAAAATTTTTCCTTGTTTTATGAGATCGCAATTATTAATCACGGTCCCCGTTACAACGCTAGTTTTTTCTTTATTTGTCTTTCTTTCTTCGCCAGATTCATAGAGTGTGATTGGCATGTCATTTCTCCTTTATCTATTGGCCGACTCTCTGGCCTTGCACACGCACTAATCCATCTACCCCTTTCGGCACGGGTATCGATCCAAACCATACTTCTTTTCTAGCTTCAAACTGAGTCCGGTAACCACTGCCATCCATCGTATGAGTTGCGGAAGTCACGCGATAAAGACCGCTGAACTGCTCACCCAAACCTTCGAAGCTAACCACTCTACTAGCTTTGATACGTGGATCTCCGATAGTGCTGCCGCTACAGGTTAACCGGTTGTTAAGGCGGGGTAATAATTCGCTCAAGATCTTCTTTGGCGCTGTGGCCGGCCCAATTGCATCGATTTTTAAGACACCCTGCGCCTTAGTAGAGCCAAGTAACTCTTCCAGGCTGCCAAGTCCTGGAAACACCATGAGATCAAATGCGGCACGATCAAAGTCCCAAGATAAAACGAGCACGAACTCCATCTTGATGCTAGGAACCCAAATACGCGTGGAAATCCCAGCCACCTGGCCGACCGTGGATAGACGCGGCGTGAACTCGCTCAGCGATTCACCCCATTTCAGCGTGGCACTTGGCGCATAATCCTGAATTAAAAATTGAAACCGCAGCACATAGCCCTTTGGCTCCATCGCATGGTCGATATACATCTCCCAGCCGTTTTCCTTAGCGACCATAGATAAAAAATCAAAATCACTTTGGCTCTGCTGCAGGCGAATGCCCTGCTTGGCTTCCAAGGGATCAAGGGCGTAAGCCACCAGCAGCGTCAGAAATGAGAGCGCAGCACCAGCCGGATCGACCACAGGAATCAATAAATCCACTGCACTCACCAAGGTCACTACATGAGGATCAGGAAGCGAGAATTTTCCGATACAGGGTACATTCAAAGCAAAAGCTCGGTCTTTGGTGCCCATTGTCAAACGCTGTAAAAAATCATGAGCCACCACAGTGAGCGTGGGCATTCCGCCATTTGGGAACGAAGCATTCACCCCAGTAATTTCTCCCACAAAAACTTCTTCTAAGGGATCCGGCGCATAGCCAATGGAAAGCGTGAAACCGTTGTCCACCTGCAGCAACGAATGATCTAGCCAGCGCAAATTATCATTCGCCAAAGTGATTTCCACCCGGTCGGCACCTTCAATGCCATCCTGATAACTTACCGATACTACGGAGGCCCGCATGGCTATCGGCAGTTTCTCACCATTGATCTTGATCTCGAAAGTGGGCGCATAGCGCGGGTAGCGTGCCATATCAGACCACGACCTCCCTGGTGTCCGGATCGATGAAGGGTAACGATGGAATTTGCAACGACTGCCCCACCACAATGGCCCGAGGATCGGCGATGCCGTTGGCGATGGCGATAGGACGCCAAAGCTGCGGATCTTCATAAAATTGTCCTGCAATGCCACTCAAGGTTTCACCTCGAACCACCACATGCACTTTGGTGAAATCGGCCGTTTGCAGGTTTACTTCCTTCGCTTCTCGCTCGACATCAATGAATTCATTGAAAGTTACTGTTAGCCGGGCGCGCACCGGCCGGCCATCCGGCAGAAACATAATAAATCGCTGGCTAACCCGGGCTAGCACGCAGCGAAACTGTAGCGAAGCCCAAGAAATAGTTAATACTGGTGGGGCATGCAAATTCGAATCGATATCAAGCAACTTCACAATTTTTTGCGTTTCTTCGCGCACATCACTGGGTGGTTTAGGCTCAGTAGTATGAGGTAGATAGGTGTCAAACAATAGCTCCATCTCCAGTGTGCGCAAGTTGCCATTGACAAACTGCAAAAGCGGAGAGCGCAGTCCAGGAATCGTTTGCGAAGCAAAATTGTTATCTTTGTTTAAGGTATACTCCTCGGGATTGAACATCACCGGGATTTCTTCACCCGTGTGCTCAATGGTAATCACTGCCTTAGCTAAAGCCATGATCCTACCCCTTATATCCGTCCCATTCGCTCCCGCGCTGCAATAATCCGCCGATCAATTTTTTTTACGACTTGATCAGTAAGTTGTTCGATATTGATGGATTGCGCTAGTGGTGTATTCCCGGTCCATGAATGGGTTGGCACACTGGAAAGGTTGGGAGTATTTATTCCCGCGTGCATAGGGCTTTCCGCCACTACTGCTTTCTGATTTCCTATCAGAAGATTCTTTCGAGTCGCCAACGATACGGTTTCAACTGGTCGTTGTTCTATTCTTTGCGTACGATGTACCACCTCGCGGGCAAGAGCTTGAAAACTCTCTTGTGTGATATTGCGGCGCTGATGGCACTGTATAAACTCATTAACCTGGAAAGTTCTCTGAAAAACTAATTGCAAAGATGAAGGCAATTTGAAGTTGGCAAATGGAAAATCTCTGGTGGAGGATAGCCTTTTTTCTATTACAGAATCTTTTTTAGCTCTAGATTGTCCACTCGACCGCCCTTTGAGTAGATGTCTGGATTCTAAATGCCAATTTTCGACGGGCAGCTTAGCAAATTGCCGCCAATTATCTTTTCCTTTAAGAAGCTGTATGCATGGCTGCCGACCGGGTAAGTGTTGATGCCGCCAAACAGTTTGCAGTTGAATCGGCTGAATAGCTAACCGCACCTGAGGATAAAGGGAACATGTGCTAACTAGCCACTGTGCATTGAGGCGTTGCAAAAGTGGCACTCGATGGAAAAGCACAAAGTCCAGTACACCCTGGCGAGACCCGAGACGTCTGTATCGTGCGATCAAAGATCGAACCCAATCGGCCCATTTATGCCCGCTTAGTGAGTTTCGATACCAGGGTCGTAATTTCCGCACCCCTTTATCGAAACGAGCATAATTTATTTTTATCCCGCGCTTATGCCACATCATTGCATCTCCCGCAAATTTCTCACTCGCCATTCATGCGCTGATTAATGGCTGAAATTTCCTGTACCCACCGGCGCCGTTCATTATGCTCCAAATTGAGGATCGCCTCCGGCGGCCAGTGAAAATGATAAGCAACAAAGGCTACCTCCTCGTGCAGCGCCTTGAGAGGGTAGCCTACAATCCCCCCAGGCTGTTCAACTCCACCGCAAACTCATGGGCGCACTTGGGACAAGTCGCATCAACATTCGCCTGACCATTCCCATTAATGCGGTTATAAAATTCCTGCAAATAAGCAAGATCCTTTGCATAAATACTCTCAATCACTTTGGGGTTAACCTGAGCTACCGAGCCGAGCTGGGTAATCACCCGCGAAAGCAAAATAACGATTAAATAGGCTTCATTGGATTGCACGCGGTGGTCTTTGAGCGGCAGAATCTCATCAGCGGCGGTTGCAAGACGCATGACCCCTTCGCGATGAAGATTGCCCTCGCCATCGACATAACCCAAAGGCAATGTAAATTCATACTCGGTTTGGAACATCGTTGACCTCCAATGAATCGAGACAAGCGATTTTGCCGAATCAGCTTCCCCATTAAGCGCGCTCAAGTCCTTCGTGGGCCAGCTCCAGCGTCTCGATGGCGACATCATTGCCCTCGGCGTTGAAGGTGGGGCCGGTCCACTTAGCCGGCCAAGCGCTGAAGAAATTCCAACGCACCTTTTCCTGGCCCTGTCGGTCCAAAAGCACTACTGACCCGTTCTTACGTGCGGCTGCCGGATCACCGGTCACCCATTGCCGATGCCAGTCGTACAGCTCTGTGTCATCGGCTAATCCCCATTTCAGTGTGATATTGGAATACTTGGTCATGGCTGGAAGCTTTCCCATGGTGGTGTTATTACCGCCTTCCCGGTGCTCTGTGATATCGATGCTGGAGTCAAAGCCGCTTGCTTCCTGAAAGGCCGCGCGGGTGATACCGTCGATTTCAACTAGAAAATTAAAATTGCCATAAGGGTCTATCCGTTGTCCGGTTGCCATGGTATGTCTCCTTAAGAATAATTTTTGTATTTACTGAAAGAGCTTCAAATTGCACTTATCAGCGGTATATTATTCCTCAATTAGGGACTTTCCGGTTGTGTCCGAAATGATGCGAAATACGACAAACTCCGCTGGTGTGGTCGGCACAAGTATGACTTCAATAATAAGTTGCCCCAAGGCGCGGACTTCCGGTGGGTTTAACTCCTCGTCTATTCGTACTCGGAATGCTTCTTCAGCCGTGGCCCCAAAAAGGGCTCCATCGCGCCATACTCTATTGAGAAACTCTGTAACTTGCCGCCTTAGCTTTCCCCATAGTGAGCGGTTATTTGGCTCAAATACGGCAAATTGCGTCCCTTCCTGGAGCGATTCTTCAATAAACAGCAGGAGTCTTCGGACATTGACGTAGCGCCACTGGGTGCGATCTTTGGGGGCGATAGTTCGGGCACCCCATACCCGTATACCACTGCCTAAGAAAGAGCGGATCGCATTTATGCCTTCTTCGTTCAGTGGCCCCTGTTCATCATCAGTCAATATCCTTTCTAAATCCAGCACCCCCCGTACCGCCTCATTTGCGGGCGCCTTGTGAACGCCTCGCGAATCATCTACACGTGCATAGATTCCAGCGATATGACCTGATGGAGGTACCGGGAGCCGACCTTCAGCAACCGGATTGGAAATAATAATCCACGGATAATAAAGCGCTGCATAGCCGCGATCAGAACTGACTAATCCTCGTTGGGTTTTGATATCAGTAAGCGTAGCATTTCTTTGTGGATCAAGAACCGCAAAACGATCTTGCATCTTTTCACAGTGCTCGATCATATATTTTTGAACGTCTTGATCCGTACGGTCAGGGACACAAAGAATACTGACCTCATCGACTTTTTCTAATGCGTCAATGCCATTACGGTAATGGGATGTTTGGAGTTGCGTGACATCATCGTCTTGACCGCCGGCTAGTGGAGTTGCAGCTAGTACCGTAGGAAGATTGTCTGGCGGCGCACTTGGAGTAGGTGGATCAGCCAACGTAACATCGGCATTTAGAGAATTTACGATTCTAGAGAAATAGCGACTGTGACGAGGATCCATGGAAAGGGTGGGGAAATTTTCCGCTCCAAAGCCAGGTTTGTTAATGATGAGCGTAAACTCCAGCGTTTGGAGATTCACCTCCGTATCCCCTGTCGCCATGGTATAGGTGTTAGTGAGTCCTTGCGTGAGTGTCAGGAATTTATTGATCGGCTCTACCGATTGCACAACTCGGGATTCCGTTGTCCCGTCTTGAGTAATGCTGATGTATGTACCAGGTTCAATGCTCGTTGTATCAGCAACGCGGATCTTAGTTTGTGCCGGGGCGAGATCGGCAATGCGGATAGTGCCCCCGGTATAGCTGTTAGCCAAGTTCGTTGCAAACTTAATCGTCACATCGCTAATGCTTGCAATCGTTGCCCGCTCGCTGGTTGTACCCTGCTCCAGGAAAACAATATCTCCCGGTCGGAAATTTTCCGCGTCAGAGGCGGAAGTGACCGTTGCCTCACCATTAGAAGCGGTAGATAATGTAGCCTGTGCGCGTACAGCAGCAACTGACGTAACAATACTTGCATCTTGCACCTCAACGGTGATTGCGTTACCAGTAACTCCTTCTTCCTTGGCTGTCACGACTAGGGCGGGTCTATCGGTGGGCGTGGCGCGATCGTTGAGGGTAAGCGAAGCACGTATTGCTGTACCAACGCGAACAAAATAACAGGCTGCCCCGCCATTATCGAAAAATCCCCGCACCGCATGAGTTACGTAAATTTGCGGGGCTGTGATATATGGACCAAGCTGATCTTGAACACCAAAGGTGTTGATAAATTGTGTCCAGTTGGTCACGTGGGTAGGTGTATTGAGAGGGCCGCGCCGGGCCGGGCCGGGCCGGGCCGGGCCGGGCCGATAAAGGCTGCAACACTGGTGCTCACGCCTGCAATCGGTCCAGCAACTTGTATCTCGTCTATATATACACCAGGTGCTTTATTAATAGCGCTAAATGCCATAGCCAATCTCCTTTTAATAATGCCTTCTTCAGAGGGGAGTTAAAGTAATGTCATAATTCTCTAGTACTCCAGGTACAAGCACTGGCTTTGTTTCGGGTTGGAAACCAACAGCGACCACGCGAATGTTCCTTGTACCTACGGGGACACGAACGAATGAATAGCGCCCTTCGCTGTCTGATGTGGTTCGTAATCCAGTATCCAAGATATCCACCAATGCATCCGGAATGCTCTCACCCACCGGATTAAATATCCGGCCAGCTATTTGCACCCATGTTTCATCATTCACTTTGCTCGTTCGTTTTGTGACCATCGGCCCAGCTATCTGGGATGCGTATATCACCGGCAAGGTCACTGTGAGATAAATCGCAGGCTTCCACCGGTGATTAACCCCCATCGTTCCCCAGAACTCGGCATATTTGGGAAACCCTTCCACCGGCAGCAGGGCCGTCGGCAATTCCGCATCGGCGATGCTCTTGGGAAATGTCTCGGGCAGCGGATTGGGGGCATATACCATGCGTGGCACAAGCGGTTCATTGTTTGTCAATGCCGCTGTTGCTTTATACAGCAGCGCATGTTCGTCCACGGCTGGTTCGACCGCCTGACTAACCTGCGCTGGACTCCACGCTGTGATCACATAATGGCAATCGAGACGGAAGGGTGCTGGGATCTCGATTACCGTCCCATTTTGTATGTCGCGCGTGCGTTCATTGGAACGCAATTTTCGGTTTTCACGCATATCGATCATGTAGACATTGAGCGCATTGGCCGGCTGACCATCGACGATAAGATTGGAGACATAGGCGCGCCAATCCTCATCCGGTGGTTGGAAGCGCACCTGGGTTTCATCGGTGATCTCATCGATCGTTGCGATGAAGAGATGGCGCAGCAGATTGTCGAGGTGGGTAATCATTACAAGGCGTAGGGTGTTGTCTCAACGGTAACCTTCGGATTGGCGCGTTTGTTTTCAACCTCTAAAGAAGCCTCGAAAAGTATGCGCCTTTGTCCACCACGCTCTGCTTCAACCCGGTAGTTAATAGTCTTTAAGCGCAGCGTTCCTGGGTATGCCTTTGTCTCTGTAGTAAGAAATAATTTCACGTCTGCCGGCTTGTTCACATATAATTCACGTATATATTTCTCTATGCCACGATTTTGTAGTTCTTGATTTACCTTCGGGGGAGCATAAAAAATCCCTGCCTTCGCTTCAGCTCCTGTTCCAGCACCTTGGCTGTGCGCTCGCTCCCAACCTTTAAGCCTAACTTTGACTCCGGGTAATAATTTGCGCTCATAATCTTTCCGTTTAGCAGGTGGACCAACTTCGCTCTGAATGACAATAGAACCGTCAGCGCCCCTCCTCACGACTTCTTCAGAGGTGGAGGTGGCTGGACCACGCGCCCGCCTGGCCTCCTTCGCCTCTGCGGCGAATTTCGCGGCGCCCTCGATCTCGTCGTTGGTAAGCCGCTGCATCGTATTTGCCACTACACCAGCCTCCCATTCGCACGGCGAACGGCAGCCGAACAGCCAACGCTTGGCGCGTTCGCTCAACTCGCCGATGCGTTCGAAGAAAGGCTCCAGTTGCTTGGCATGGGCCACCGCCTTCTCGACGACGTAGCCGGCGATACTACTGGGAAGCCTCAGCACCGCTGCCACTTTATCGGCGGTCCACACGACCGCGGCGCCGGTCACTTCCGCGGCCTTGATGGCTGTTCCAAGGCGCGATTGCCTGAGCGTGTCGACGGCCTTGTTGAATTTAGGGCTCCCCGCGCGGAGGATCTTCGCCTTCGCAACAGCAGTTTCGAGAGTCTTGAAGACGCGAGAGGTCTTCACCACCTGGCCGAGCTTAGAGGTCCAAATAGATCCCTTGAGCGCAGCTATTTGACCGCCGGTCAGCAAAAACATGGCCGCTTCGGCCATGACATAGCCAGTTAGATAGCCATGCGCATGCCCAGCGACCAGTGGGTTTTTGGACTGGAGCTTTTCGACCCAGCCGGCGGCCCACTCACCGACCGCGTCCGTGATCTTGTCCCAGCTCAGCTTCTTGATCGAGCTCACGAGCTTCTTCACGTCCGAGATAAGCTCGAGGGAAATGATGCTCTTCAAGACGTCATAGATGAGCTTCGCGATGCCGGAAACCGCATCCCAGATCGACTTCAGGAAACCATGGATCACACCACCAGCGAAGGCGATCGCGTATCCCACCTTCTCGATCAGGGACTTCAGTGCGCTGACGATTGATTCTATGGCCGCCTCGGTGAGCGCCATGGTGACGGGGAATAGTCCAGAGGCCCCAGGCCCCAGCGGGTGCCCGCTCTTCACCTGCACGAATCGCAGATATCGCTCCTGCTGCGCCCGCGCCTTGCGCATCGAAATGATGCGGCTCCGCACAGCCTCGGGCATCTCCTGGAATGCCTTCGGGCGATCAATAAATTCGATCGGAATGATGACCGACTGCCCTTCCGGGATCGGTGTCGTTAGCGGAAGGTCATTCAACTGGCCGAGCGCTTCGGGCACATTGGGGTGACCCGAGACGTATGCTGCGACATGCTTGAGGGTCTTTCCGCGGTTTGGCACGTATGCGAATACGCCTGAGTGCAGCTCAACCCATGTCGCTGTGGGTGCGACCGCAGCCGGCTCTTCTGCTTGCTCGGGCTCAGGCGCGGGCTTCGCAGCGGCCCGCTCGCGCAAGATGTCGAGCAACAATCTACGGAAATCCGAATCGAGCCTACCGAAACGTTCGTGCAAGTGTTTTTGCTCGGCGCCTACGGGCTTAGTCAGTGCCTTAAGCACGATTGCAGCGTCCTCCTCATCGAGTAAGCTGAATGCGGCGGTCAGGAGTTGCAGGCGCATGCTCGCGTTTTCCATGGTGAACGGCATGTCCAGCGTCTCTTGAATGGCGTTCATGGCGGCGAGTGCGTCATCTACTCCCGCCACTGTGACGTACGCTACGAGCACCGAACGCGCCTCTTCCCGAGCCATGGCCTGCACCACCGAAGGCAAGGCGCCTGTCGCACCGGTGCGCGGTTTGCGTGCGACGGAACAATCAGCGGACAGGGATAGACTACATTTCTTGCTACTTTTGCCAGCATGCAGCTCGCCTGCATCTGACTGCTGCACCACATGAGCCAACTCATGGGCCAACAACCGTCGTCCCTCCTGTGTTCTCGGTGCGAACTGGCCGGCGCCGAACACGATGTTTTGGCCCACCGTGTAAGCATGGGCGTTTACGTCGCGAGCCGACTGCTCGGCAGCCCTGCTGGTATGCACTCGCACCCGAGAAAAATCATAGCCAAAGCGCTGCCCCATATCCTGCCGTAGTGTCGACTCCAGCGGTCTACCAGGACTAGCAAGCGTTTGGTGCACGCTATCGGGTACTACACTGGGTCGGCCTACCGCTACCGCCTCTCCAGAGAGGCGCTGGATACGGGGAGGAGCGCTACTGGCCGCCTGCTGTGCCGGCATAGTCATCACCTGAGCGGCAATGCGATCGGCTTCCTGCTCGTACCGGTCTCCCGGTTCGTTAATAGTGAGCTTAGGTTGCAGAGCGAAGGTGCGCTTCTTGCGGCATTCCGCGCATTCGCTACCAGAGTTGGCGCACGACGCACACTTGCGCTGGAGCACAGCGCCGGAGAATGGTGATGCGCTCATTCCTGATTCAAGCAACTGACTGACCGCGCGATTGCCCGCACTGCGCTGCAAGGCCAGTACCTCGCCATAGGGACCTGTTGAGGCAGCAGGCTGGCGAGCATGCTCAGCCGGACGCTTCAGTGCTAGCTCGGCGCTTTTGCCTTTTGGTGCTTTCGTTGCGAGAGATTCGGCCATGCTAAGTCTCCCTGCTCTCTGAGATTTGTGTTTCCACGCACTCCGGCCAATCCGAATCATCAACGCGCGGATTAATCACACCCTTTTCAAAATCCAGCCAAATACGCTTGTCCTTCCGGCAATCGTACCCTCGGCACGGAATCGGCCGCTGTTCATAAACCGTGCAGCCGCCTGTGCATCTATCCAGATGGGTGCAATAACCATCCGTATCGCGTAAATTCATGTATGGTTGCCCTAAATTCCATTTCACAATCCCCTCTTGGACATCTTCCTTTGAAAGCGCCAGCGGCAAACGGCAACAAGCCGCCTTGCATAAATGAACGCGACTCTTGCAGTCGATCTCAGCAGCGCCTTTAAACTCATATTTGCTGATACCAAATTCTTGCATCGCCACCGCCATGCCGCGCTCGACATATTCTCGTCGCAATTGCTCGGAAGCCTGCTCGCACTTTGCCTTGAGAGCTTCTCCATCTATTGCACCGGCCTCCACTAGCAGCTCGACCAACGCTTGCAACGTAGCCTTTGCCTCATGGACCTCGGCTGTATTGGCATTAGCGCGGTTATGGGTGTAGACAAGACCACGCAGAAAATCATGGTTAGTGCCCTCCGTCTTGTTGCAGGAAGTTTCAGTTGGAGCAGCCGGCATAATTGGCGATCTTGCACTCTGTTGTTTCATTGTTTTAACAACCCCGAACTCTGATCCGTTATTCCCGTAAGCGCAGCGGCGGCAGACCAAAGCGGCTTTCAGAACGCTGGGTAATGCCAGTCCGGAAAAAGATTTCTACCCGGCGGTTGCGGGCGCGATCAGCTTCCGCACGTTCCGGAACCAGCGGTTCTCCTTCACCCCTGCCGCTGGCGGACTTAATCTTGCTGCCTTCTACTCCACGACTAAGAAGATAGTCGCACACCGCATTGGCGCGCTGCTCCGACAGGCGCTGATTAAAGGCCAGAGGACCAGTGGTATCGGCATACCCGACAATCTCGATCTCAGCATAAGGATTGGATTTGACCTGATTTGCTAAATCGTTCAATTGGCGACGATGGTGCGGTTCTAGTGCGGCACTTTCCAAGCGAAATCTATCGAGTATCCAGTGGAAAGTGGTACCAAGCTGGATCCTCGCCGAGCGCAGATCAAGCCTAGGCTCTGGCAGTTTGAAACGCGGCACGGTTTGTCTACGTGACCCCAAACCCAACTGTTCTGCTGACCGGCGAGCAACCTCGGAAATGATGCGCTCATGCTCACGCTGCCTTTCCTCAATAGGCCTCCAGCGCTCCAATTCTCTTTGCAACTGCCGAACTTGCTCACGCAGGCGCTCTCGCTCCTGGGGATCATGCGGCCGGATCATTTCTATTGCCCCTTGGATATCTCCTTGCGCAATGCGGCTAAAAACTTCCGCTCCGCGTTGAATATCGCGGACAGCGACTCCACCCACCTTCCAACCTTTCTCACTGTCATAGGCAACGCCTTCACGCAGAGCGCGATTTAACAAATTGCGCAACTGCCCTTCAAGGAAACCCTCCTCGCGTTCCTGTCGTTGAATAACAGGCGGTACGCCTAAAGTGGACCTCTCCGCATGCTGGCCTTGCAGAGCCTGATGTGCTGCTTTATGGGCGGCTTGTTCAAAGGGATCCCCCGGCTGACTAATTTGACTGGTAGTTCTCGCTCCCGCTCCGCGCTGCTGGATGATGTGCGCTAGTTCGTGAGCGATCAATTCTTTACCTGCCAGCGAGTCAGATGACGTTGCCCCAGCCCCTAGATAAATATCATCACCCTGAGTAAACGCTTTGGCGTTAAGGGAATCCGCAGCGGCATGTGCAGCAGGGTCATCGTGGAGACAAACGCGGCTGAAATCGGCGCCAAAAGATTGTTCCATCTCTGCCTGGGTTTTCGCTTCGAGGAGTTTTCCAGTCGTTTTCCAGCCTAGCAGCTTGTTAATCGCCCTATTGCCTGCTCGCCAGAGCATTTTTGGCAATTGGGTAAGCCAGCGAGAATCTTCATGGTGGGGAAGATCTGAACGGCGAGAAGCTGAAGCCTTTTCCCGAGGACGAGCAGCCTTGCCCTCTTCTTTATCCCTCGGTTTCCAAGACCGTTGCGGGTCTCTCATGCTGACGCCTCTCGCGCGACGATTCCCAGTTCAGTCGCCGAAAGCGGTTTGCCCAGTTTTTGATACTCCCGGCGCACCGCCTGAAGTACATGGGCCATGGTCACCGGACCCTTCTTTTCCGCCGCAAGAAAGGCAGCAGCGAGGGCAATGTTCTTGATATTGCCGCCGTTCAGTTTGAATTGTTGAGCCAAAAAATCGAAATCTACTTCTTTGGCCAAGGGTGTTTCTATTGGCCAAATTCCAGCCCAAATCCGCCTGCGGCTGGCTTCATCGGGAACAGGAAAATGGACTGTAAAAGCCAACCTACGCACGAAAGCCTCGTCCAAATTCTGGCGCAGATTGGTCGCCAGAATGGCAATGCCTTCGTAGGTTTCCATCTTTTGTAGCAGATAGGAAATTTCCACATTGGCATAACGATCATGGGAATCGCGCACTTCAGAGCGCTTGCCGAAGAGGGCATCAGCCTCATCAAAAAAGAGAATGGCATTGGCATTCTCAGCCGCAGTGAAAATACGCTCCAAATTCTTTTCCGTTTCGCCAATATACTTGCTGATTACGGTGGAAAGGTTAATCTTATAAAGATCGAGTGCTAACTTATTGGCCATGATCTCTGCGGCCATGGTCTTGCCGGTACCGGAAGGCCCGGAGAACAAAGCATTAACGCCTTTGCCCAGAGAGAGCTTGCGATCAAACCCCCATTCGCCTAACACCTGGTGATGATGGTGAACCCACTGGCATATCTCCCGCAATTGGGCCATGCTATCGTCAGGCAAAACAATATCGTTCCAGGTGTACTTGGGCTGTATTTTCTTGGCCAATGTCGCTAACTCGTGACCGGATTGAGTGCGGGCTGCGGCAAACAGGTCACTGAGCGTGGGTTGAATTCTGGATTGAGAGGGTAACTCCTCCGGTGCCTGGGTAATGCTCCGCAGAAGTGCCTGGTTGCATGCAGTGACGGCTGCCTCGGCAATCTGGTTGGGGGTTAAGCGGAACCGGTTAGCAAGGCTATCCAAATCCCTTGAGCTGAGTGCCCTATCTTCCGCTGCCAAATTAGCCTGCCAGCAGGATCGGCGCTCAGCAAAGTCCGGTATGGGGAAGGATACCTCGATCACGCCCGTAGGAATTCGTCCCCTAGGTACCCAGGGCTGGGTGCCCGCCAAGATGACGATACCTGCATCTTGAGCCAAGGCATCGAGCAGTGCTTGATATGGGATAGCCCGTTCTTCCCTAAGCAAAGTGTCCATCCCCTCAAGATATAAAACGGCGTTTTGAAACCAGGCTTCGCGGAACAGGATTTTCAGCACGCGCTCGAAATCGGGATCAACGGTAAGAGCATGGAGTAGGTCCACAATCAGAAGAGGCCTATTGACCTTTGCTGCCAATGCTTCCGCCATACGACGCTTACCTATGCCATGGGGTCCGTGGAAATACAGCCGCAATGGTCGGTGCGCTTCCCTGGCTTGGAGAATCAAAGCAGGTAGCGCTTGCTTTATTCCCGTATTGAAAAAGGCTTCATCCAAAGAGGTGTTGGACTCCACCATCTCGCAACATGGCGCCAACCGTGAATCGAGATTCTCTTGCCCCAGTAGTAAGCGGATAATCTGCTCATCGATCTTGAGATAATGGCTCAACAGGGAGGGTGAAGTCTGCTGCGAATCGGGAATTAGCTGAACCAGGTTGTGCTGAATGAGGGGGGCTTCTGGTGCAAAGTAGATACGGTTTTTAAGCTTCTCTGCTGTCGTTAAACTCAATAAATTAAGTACCAAATCGATGCTAGGCCGCCGGCGGGTCACATCATCCTGAAGGTAGGCATATAACCGCTCATAGCGCAGATCGATCTCAGGCGCAAGCGCCAGAAGAAGTACATCAAGCTCAAAGGAAGACAGATTGAAAACCTGCTGCAGCCAGGCTAGCCGCGAACCTTCACCTAGTGCCTCATCCGACAAAGTTTCTTCCAATTGTTTGTCAGGGAAATGAAAAACAGGTCTTCCAGGCTCACGCGTTAGCAACTGTTCTGCTTCACTTTTGCTGATATGAAGGCCCCGGAAAGGATTAGCAGCGGCTTTAGGTCCATAAACCGTCTGGGCCACAGCGATTGCCTGTTCAAGCAGGCGATCCAACCGCTTTAATGCGGGTAATAAGTCGCGAAGGTACGGATCATCCGGGGTTGTTTCTATCCCTTCTTCCTTCCATGATTCTTCTGGCATAGCCTCTGCTCGCTTAGAGAATGCTCCGACCTCCTCTGTTTCCTCTAGCGAAGCTTCTGCTAATTCTTCCTCGGGCTCGACAAAGGATTCCTCATCCAGTGGTTGGATTGGCTCATCGCGCCGTTGTTTTTGCCTGCGTTTCCAAAACCCCATGGTGCTTGGATCTCCCGTATCGTAATTTCCTATGGAGATAATCCAACCGCTTCAATGCAAGAAGATATTTTTAAATACAGCTTCTTGTTTGATGTGCTGAGTTCCTCGCTAAGGAGTGGTCTCAAATCTTATTCAGTCCCTCGTCATTTTTCCTTTAGCGTAGGAGTACACAAATTTGCCTTCTCCCGTAACCATCTTAGTGACTTCGCCCTCAGCTACTAAACATTCAAGGGCTTTCTCTATTGTCTCCGTGGCTTCTTTAAACCGCTGTCGCGTTAACCACCAACGGGCAATCCCCTCTACACTGTCCGCCGCGTTAGGATGGGCATCAAAATAATGTTTAATTGCATTTGCCACTGCAGCAAGTTCCTCCTCATTGTGGTCGGGCACGAGATGATTCCTACATTGAACTTAATTGTAAAAAGGCAGCTTACATGCCATCTGTAATAAAAATTATTATGTAACTGAATTAACAAAAGAATTTATTTATTAGAGAAGCGAAGTAAGAAAACGAATCACATGCAAGGTGAGTAAAAATCTACCCATCCTAAAGAGGTATCGCAAAACAAACGATTAATAAACAAAAATTTTTTGGTGGGTCATTTTTGTCCCACCATAGGTCAAAAATGACCCAGTCAATAGGACGAATTTTTAAAATTCATGATGCTGCCGTATTTTTAAGCATATGAATAAAATGTGAGGTGTTGTAGGAGCGAGCTGATGGTGTTCCGCAAACCCATGTTTCCTTCCTAAAAAAGGGTTTACGAAGACTTCCGTGTCTCCTGGCCCCACGTCACCGGCTCGCTTCAGAAATACTTCAAAGTTTTTACTGCAATACTTATATTGAAGTCACCCAGGATAAAACGCAGGCGATGACGGCGCATGGGGCTTCAGTAAAGCCGGGATGTTCTTTTGCTCTTTAAAGGAAGAAATGACAGCTGAATCCGTAATCGCGCCAGGTGCGGATCAGTCAATAAGAGACGATAAGTTCGCCCTCACCGTTCATACGCGAGATAGAAAGGGCTATATGTCTTTACTTTTAATATAAAAAGCTCTGTTGATTTGATATTTCTTAAGCAATTTACCGAAGGTGCGCCGCTCCTTTCCCGCCCGTTTTGCAGCCAGGGAAATATTCCCATGGCATTCGGCCATAAGACATTCCAGATATTGCTTCTCGAAGTGCGCAATAACCTGGGTTTTAGCTTGATTAAAGCTCCCTCTATAGCCACCCGGGGATTCCAATGGAGGGTTATTTTCACTTCCTATCGAAGGAAGTCTTTGGGGTGGCAGGGGGATCAACGGACCTTTGGAGAGCAGCAAGGCCCGGTGAACGAAGTTTTCCAACTCCCGCACATTACCCGGCCAAGGATAATTTTTCATCCAAACAAGCGTGGTCGGATGGAAGGCTTGGGGGGATCGGCAATATTTAAGGCTGTATTGATAGAGAAAATGTGTAGCCAATGATTCAATATCGCCCGATCTTTCTCGCAAAGGGGGCAAGAAAAGCGGCATGACATTGAGACGAAATAACAAATCTTGACGGAAATTCCCGCGCCTCACTAAGGCCTCCAAATCCTCATTGCTGGCGGAGATAACCCGTACATCTGCCTGTTTTAGACTCCGACTCCCCAAGGGTCGGTATTCCTGATTCTGCAAAAAACGCAGTAAAGCCACCTGCGCCTTCGGGGAGAGGGATTCCACTTCATCGAGAAACAAAGTCCCTTGGTGAGCTTGGGCTACCAACCCTAGTTGAGCTTCTTTAGCATCCGTATAAGCACCGCGCTCGTGGCCAAAAAGCTCGTTTTCCAACAGCGTATCTGAGAGGGCCCCACAATTGATAGGAATGAAAGGATGGTCTTGCCGCAAGCCGAGGTAATGAATAGCGCGGGCGGCCATTTCCTTACCGGTGCCCGTTTCGCCTTCGATCAATACGGGGGCTTCGCACTCGCTCAGGGCTTTTATCAATTCGAGGGCATTTAAAAAGGCGGGCGATTGTCCAATCAGATTTAGACTAGCCAACTCATCTCGGAACACTAATGGATGAGGAGAAACCTGTGGTGGCATTATCCCCTCACAACCCCGGGCTAGGCGTAATGACAGCTCCTTCCCCTGGCAGGGCCAACGTAGAATTTCCCGGCAGTAGGCTAGCAGCTCCGCATCCCAAGGAGCTTTATCATCGGCAATCACCACTAAAGCGGGGGTTATCCATTGCTCCCGCAGACTAGAAAGCAGACGATCGCGAGGAAAATGGTTTGAGCCTATGGCCAGAACGATCGGTGTGCCCGGGAGCATTAGTGCCTGTGCGAGCCAATCGTGACCCTGCACGCTTTGAACTGGTCGGTTAAGCGCTTTCAAAGCAGTGCAGAGGATATCTTCAACCGCACGGGACACAAAAGAAACGAGGTTCAGGGGCACTGGGGTTGTATTCATTATTTCGCTCCTTCATCCTACAAACCCGTGGTCCATACTGAAGGCATGGGCAGACATGCACAGTCCAACCGATGAGGTGGCAGTAGGAAAATGCTAAGCTTGATAGACCTCTTGTCTGCCTCTCCCTCTAGCGTCTTATCACCCTGCAGTCCGCTTGCTTTGGGGATGTCTTATTTTTTAAGTTTTTTATTGTGAGCGCGGCCCTTTATCCCTGATATTAGTAGGCGTCACCTTACTTTGCCAACATATTTGCATTTGAAACCATTAATATCACACGTATTTCCCTCTCTCTGGTTTAAGGGGATTGCCTGTTATTAAATACCCTAGGGGAGTAAGCGTTTTTTCTCTGTAAATTCTTGTACCCAATAGTTGTGACATATTTACAACACTTCTCGATTTTCCTCAGTTGAATTATGAAGTGGCCAGCCAGGGATGGGGCAAGGGCTTTCCAGCCACTTCAGGAGCTGGCAGGCTTGAGAGCCTATCTATGGGCAGCGTGAACGGTTGTTGGAGTACGCTGCGGCACATATCCCGCCTATGATGAAAGCACGGAGGAAATAAATCTCCAGTTCGTCATCCTGTGGTGCTAGAGATTAGTGGTAAGGCTGGGAAGGGCCACTGTAGAGACTCTCCTACAGACCCTGACCTGACCGGGCATTACCGCGAAGGGATTCTACTTGAGATGAGCACAGTCAATTGGCACTGCTCGATACCTATCATGAAGGTAGGGCACGATGTGAACTGGCGATTGAGTCTGCACTGAAATTAAAAAACAGCATCTATCCTTAAAAGAGGAAATCGCCTCTTTTCTTCAGGCCAAATTTCCCCAAGATCCAGCGCTTGGCGGAAAAGCGGAAAAGCTGTAGGCCGAGATCGGTTTTGAGGATGAAGAGCCATCCATCCTCAGGCTGCAAAGCCGCGATCAACACGAGGCTCCGCAAAACGCGCGAGCGCATCAGACGACCGATGCGTTTTATCACCAGTATACCGCAAGGCTATATATTATAGAGTCTGACCCCTTTTGACCCCTTTTATTTTAAACAATCATAAAGCTCTATGAACATCAGGGCCGCCCGCTTGTCTATATCGACGAAAGCGGCTTTGCGCATGACATGCCCCGTACACACAGATACGCGCGGGTTGGACAGCGCTGCTACGGACTGTGTGACTGGCACGCCAAAGGCCGGACAAATGCTATCGGCGCTTTGATTGGCAAGGCTTTGCTCACAGTCGGGTTATTCACAGCAAACATTACGGCAAACATTTTTACGGCATGGGTAAAACAGGATTTGTTGCCGCAATTGCCGGAAAACGCCGTCATCGTCATGGATAACGCCACGTTCCACAAACGGCTGGACACACAAGAGAGTCTCCGAAAGGCCGGCCATACCCTGCTTTTCCTGCCGCCTTACTTTGCAGAGCTCAACCCCATCGAACAAAAATGGGCGCACATCAAAGCCATCAGAAAACCACTCTCCTGCTCTATCGATGACCTCTTCAAAATTGAATCATTTTATGTGACGTAGGCTATAGTGGAGTCAGGCAACTGGATTTTCTGTGAAATATTCACAGAACCCCGCTATTGCAAAAACTATCAACATAGGCTAGATCTTTAGCTACAAAAAAGAGGGTGCCGCCATGCGCATGACCAGAGCTGAGTTTCAGAACTATCTTGATGCACGGGCTGGTCACGCCATTTATCTTGATCCGGGTCTTTATGAAGGCCCCGTTGAGGTGCCACCACAAACTAGTGTGATTGGTATCCCCGGAAGAACGGTGATCTGGGGCACTGGCATTAATGATTGTCCTGTAATGCATTTCATGCCGTCCTCCTCAGAACGCCTTAATGAAAACCTCATCTGCTCTGGTCTTGTCATCGCGGCTGATTCGAAACGTGTTGTCCCTGCTCTGCGGCTTAGCCATTGGCGTTATGGCAGGCTCTCCGACATTGTGGTCCTGAGCCGTTCCGATGGCGTCATCCTTGATGGATGGCACGGTAGTGTGGCGGAGCGTATTGTATGCTGGAGCCACAACGCTTGGCTCTACCTTACCCACGATCTGAAATTGCCCCGCGTTCCGGGAGCGAAGCATACGCAGACTGGAATTCGTTTACGCAGTGGTGACGACCTTGATGCCCCCTGGCCCGCGATGTATGCGAGCTTTCGTGACTGCGTTATTAATGGATCTAGCGAGGAGAGTGAGTATCCCGCGGTGGAAATGGAACGGGGAAAATCTGGCGGCCATCTCAACCAGATAAGTTGGGAGGGGGGTTGGATCCAGCGAACGAAAACGGCATTCCGAATCAAGGATGCTTCGAGTCGGCCCCATCACTTCGCGTTCCGGTCCGTAGGCTGTGAGCAAATCACTAATTTTATCGACGCTGATGGTATCGACTTCGTCACAATCGATAGCTGCACGCTCCAAGGCCCTGGCCGCCATTGGCCAGCCCTGAAGGTACCGGCCTGTCAGCGCCTCACGATCCGTGATACCTCTGCGGTGGGTCTAATCGATTTTAGCAATAACCATCACGCTTCGGCTAACCTAGTCGCTGCGAACAGTAATGTGGAAGGCCTTGCCAGCGGTAGCCCCGATGAACTCTACGCTTATATGATTTTGGGTTATTCTATTGACGGAGCGCACGGCATCTGGAAACGGCCTTGAACGCTGATAGTGAATTATTTAGCTATTGTTCCTCAATCCTATAGGGAGATTATTAGGCTCGGCGCCTGTTGATATTTTTATTGAGCTGCGCCTTCCGCCCAGCGCAGGCATTGTCAGCCATCGCAATATACCCCCGCAGTAATCGGCCATTCAATGCTTTAATGTGCTCCAGGATCGGAAGCCTCAGGAACAATTCATTACAGTTCCTTAAGGAATAAAACCGACACCGTAAGCAGATAATCGCTTACCCTTCAGAACCACTAATAACTTCTCTGCCGCCGACTCAGGCTGTCCACCATAGCCATACCCCTACTCTCGGCATATGGCGATGAAATAGACTTTCTCATAGCCATGCCGTATGCCAAAAAGCTTTTTTATTTATCGTCGTTCAGGAAAAAACTGGACGCACACCTTATGTCTATAGAAATAATTTTAATGTTTAAAAAATGCGGTACTAGCCTTTCATTTTTCTATACTTTTTGTCATTTAATCAGGCGCTTATAAAACTTACAAAAAATTCAAAAAAATACGGCAAAGCACCCTGTTTTTATAAATTCGGATAATGTGAACTATTTCACTCAACCGATATAAATTAGTAAACAGAAAACACATTACTCCATTGGCTATCCTGTCATCAAGATAAAGGAATACTGACATTACTAAATTACTAAATTACTAAATTACTAAATTACTAAATTACTAAATTACTAAATTACTAAATTACTAAATTACTAAATTACTAAATTAAGTAACAGGAGAAATACTTTATTAAATCTGTATAAGCAGAAAAAAATAGGAAGAGTTTTTAGATTTTCTTATCAAGAATAGCCCAGGTAATTTTAATAAATGATAAATAGAACGGAAATCTTAGGCGGGAGAAAATACGCCTAATATAATCAAATGGAAAATAACCCGCCTTAACAATACACAAGGATAGTGGAAATTTAGAGGTTGTAGCACGCAAGGGTAACCGTTTAGCCCATTACTGGAGAAAAGCAAATGGTGGTCCTTGGCAGCATAGTACAGATTTTTAAGCTATAAAAAGTATCAGGCCACATAGTTTACTCTGGCACTTTATTGAAAAATCCTATCCTGGCGGTATACCCCCAGGATAGAAATGAAACGAAAAAAGAAAAACATCAGAAAATGATGTACCACACAATGAAAAATATTTTTAGTTTAGAACACTTATGAAGACACCTAGGGGAACCACATGCCTTGTCAAAGAAAGGTGACTTTCCGCTCAAGTATTTTCAGGCAATCTATCATCTACAAGCAAGAAAGATTTACCAAAGAAATGGCAATTGACTGCTAACAACAGGCATTAAATACATGAGAACGGGCCGGTGCAAACCTGCCAAAAAAAGGGAGCAGATCCTATGTCAAGAACATTTCAGTCGGTCACTGGTTCCGAATTCCAGGATGTGGTCGCCGCCTACCCTTTCACCCGCCGGGTGACGGAAGTGCATCTTCATCACACCTGGCGCCCCCGGCAGCAAGACTATCGGGGGCTGGCCACCCTCGAAGGCATGTGGCGCTTCCATACCCAGACCCATGGCTGGAGTGATATTGCCCAGCATGTCACCATCGCCCCGGATGGGACCATCTGGCTTTGCCGCAATTTTAACTGGTCGCCGGCCAGCGCCCGCGGCTTTAACGGCAACCGGAAAGCCGGTCCATTCATGATTGAGCTGATTGGCGATTTCGATATCGGCAAGGAAACCATCACGGACCCGCAAATGGAAGCCATGCTGACGGTGATCAAGACCATTCAGGATCACTTCAAGCTCCATCCTTCCCAGCTTCGCTTCCACAATGAAATGTCGGGCAAGACCTGCCCCGGAACCGGCTTCGACAAGGCTCAACTTATCAGGGACATTGAAGGCCACGCCCTGGAAGGCAGCACTGCAAGCCGCGGCGGGGATACCCCCTTTCCCGAGCGGGCGGGCCGGGCGTTTGAATTGATGCGCGGCCTTAATCCTTATGCCCGGCAAACTGATGAGATGGACGAGGCCGAGCATGCGGTCGGCTACGAGGCGCTTGAGCAGGCCTCCCGCAGCCGGTTATTCGGTCCTGAACTGACCGACGAAATGATCAATGCGCTCACAGATTATGTGGTCAACCTGGAATGGGGGCAATTTTCCGATTCGGGCCGCATCGGAACCACGCCCGGCGATGTGGACCGGCTGTTCGAGGAAGCAATACCGGCCGAGATCGAAGCGGCCAAAGCCCGCCAGGAAAAAGCCCGGCTTTTATTCTACGCTCATGGCGGGCTGGTGTCGGAGGAAAATGCTTTGCTCGGCGCTTTCAGCCAGCTCAAGTTCTGGCGCCGCAATAATGTCTATCCGATTTTCTTTATCTGGGAGACGGGCTTTGCCGAGACTATCCGGCAGCTGATCAGCGCCGCCGTTGACAGGACGCGGGCGCGGGCGCGTATTTCCTGGGCAACCGATAACATTATTGAAGAGGTGGTGCGGGCGCTCGGCAGTCCTCGGGTATGGGGCGGGATGAAAGCCAGCGCTTTGCTGGCCAGCGAACCCGATGGCGGTGCGGCCTATGTGGCGCAAAAAGCAGCCGACCTTTTGCAAAAGCACGGCGATGATATTGAATTTCACACGGTCGGCCATAGCGCGGGCTCTATTTTCCATGCCCATTTCATGGCGGCGCTCGTGAACAGGGGCGCCCGCCTCAAAACCGCCCATTATCTTGCCCCCGCCATCCGCTCCGATCTTTTTCACAAAATTGTCGCGCCGCATCTTGGCAACAGCATCGGGCCCCTGACGGTGTTCACCATGACCAAACAATTGGAAAGGGACGATACCGTCACCCCCCTTTATCGTAAATCGCTTTTGTACCTGATTTACGAAGCCCTGGAAGAAAAGCGTCAGACCGATATCCTCGGGCTTGAAATCTCACTGCGCGCCGACGATAAGGCGCGGGAGATATTCGGATTGCGGGGCACGCCTTCAGACCGGGGGGAAGTAGTGTGGTCACCGAGCAGCAATGCTGACTCGGGCAGCGCCAGCCAATCCTCTATCCATAGCGGCTTTGATGAAGACAAGGCCACCATGGAAAGCATCGCCCGGCGCGTCCTCAACCGGCGTGAAGGCCAGCCCATCGCGCCCTTTGAGCCGTCGCGCTCACGGGCGGCGGTCGATTTCTGGCAAGACCAGATTGACTGGCCGGAGCCTCTTGAGGCCTTGATGAGCAATGGCGCCGCCGCTGCCCCGGCTCCGGCCGGGGTAGCCCCCACCGTTATCGTCCCCCCGGCGGTGCAGCCCGGCCATCGGCCCAGTACCGGCCGCAAGCTTGCCCTGTGCGTCGGCATCGATCAGTATCCACGCAGCCCCTTAAGCGGTTGTGTGGCCGATGCCCGTTTATGGGAGCGTACGCTTTCCAACCTCGGTTTCACCACCAGCCGATTGCTGGATCAGGAGGCCACCGCCGAGACCATTCGCACCCAATTGCGCACCCTGGTGCAAAACAGCAGCCCCGGCAATGTGCTGGTCTTCCAGTTCGCCGGACACGGCACCTGGATCGAGGATATTTCAGGGGATGAGGGAGACGGCGACACGCCGGATGGGGACGAATGCTTGTGCGCCGTGGATTGTGAAAGCGGGGAGGACGGCTTAATCATTGACGATCAGCTTCGCGTTATCCTCAACGATCTCCCAAGCGGCGTCGCCATGACTTGCTTTTTTGATTGCTGCCATTCCGGGACGGCCACCCGGGCATTATTACGGCCCTTTAGAACAGGGGCGCGGGGTGGAGAAACGCGCCCGCGTTATCTGGCGCCCTCGGCAGCCATGAAGCAGGCCTTTAAAAACCTTAAAAACCGAGCGGCGCGCCAAGGCGCTATGGGCACCAATACCATGCGCGAGGTGCTGTTCAGCGCCTGCCGCTCAGGCGAACTGGCCTATGAGAGCAACGGCCAGGGCGATTTCACCGCGCGCGCCGCGCAGGTGCTCGCCAATGGCATCGGCTCGCTCACCAACCGGGGTTTTCACGACCAGGTGCTGGAGAAATTCGGCCAAGCGCCCCGCCAGCACCCGGAACTGGACTGTCAGCCCGAGCGGCTCAGCGCTCCGTTGCTTAATCTTTAAGAAAGGCTGAGGCGCGAATGAAAGGCCCGCCTATCCCTACTCCAACGGCCCCCGAGGCCGTTGAAGCCATCGCCCAGAGCCGGGGCGGACAGCCGGCACCCGGCGCCGGCAAGCCCGCCGGACCCGAACCTGGAGAAGGTCAACGCTACCGGATAAGCGCGCGCATCGACCGGGCCGAGTACACCCGGTTGCATGAGCGAACACCGGGAGAGCCCCTTTACCGGCCCCTTCGAATTTACGCCCTGAACCCGGCCGTGTCGCGCCTTGACGGCGGCATCGCCGCAACCAAAATCCAGTATGAGCCCCTGGCGCCGGGACCAAAAGGCTCGATTCTGGAAGTCGATTCCCAGGATGCCGAGGGCCGCACCTACCCCAAGGCCAATCTTGAGGACCCCCTGGTGCTGCTGGAGGGGGGCTACACCCCCTCCCTCTCTTCGCCCTGCTTCCACCAGCAAATGGTCTATGCGGTGGCGATGATGACCTACAACCACTTCAAAGTGGCCCTCGGGCGCAATGTGGCCTGGTCATTCGCGCCCCGCGATCCGGCATCGGGAAACAACCGGCTGCTGCTACGTCCCCACGGGGCGCGGGAGGCTAACGCCTGGTACGATCGAACCCGGGGTGAAATCGTCTTTGGCTACTTCAAGGCGAAAAACTCAACGCCGGTGGTGCGTCAAGACGAGGGGTATGTATTCACCTGCACTTCCCACGATATCATCGTCCACGAAATGAGCCATGCCTTGCTTGATGGCCTCAGAGCCCACTTTCTCCATCCTACCCAGGGCGACGTGCTGGCCTTTCATGAAGCATTTGCCGATCTTATCGCCGTGTTCCAGCACTTCACCTTTGAAGACGTGGTGCGGGCCGAAGTCGCCTGCTCGCGGGGCAACCTTGAGAAGGCCGAGTTGCTCATTGACATCGCCCAGGAATTTGGCCGCAGCCTTGGCGAAGACGGACGGGCGCTGAGAACTTTGGTGGATTTGGCGGAACATTGCCATATTGGCGGCCACGATCACCAAATCAAATCCGGCGCCAATCCTCTGACCTATGACAATGCAGGGGTAGAACCCCATGAACGGGGCCGTGTGCTGGCCTGCGCCGTCTTTTCGGCATTTCTGACCCTTTACCGGCGGCGAACGCGCCGCTATATCAAGCTGGCCACCCACGGCACGGGGGAGCTGCCCAAGGGCGATCTCTCCGATGGGTTGACCGATTTTCTGGTTGCCGAGGTGCGGCGGCTGGCCAATCAGTTTCTGACCATCTGCATCCGCGCGATTGATTATTGCCCTCCTGTGGACATGCGCTTTAGCGACTACCTGCGCGCCCTGATCACCGCCGACCAGGATGTGGCCCCCGACGATGACTGGGCTTACCGGGAGGCCATTATCCATGCCTTTGGCGAGCGGGGAATTTATGGCGAAGGCACGCCCACCATGACCGAGGATGCGCTCACCTGGGGCGGGCCGCGTCTTCCCATCGAGCCGGAGCCGGAGCTTAGCTTTGGACGCATGAAATTTGACAGCGATCCGGCCAAGCCTGCGGACGTTGCGGAGATGCGCCGGCAAGCGGGCGCCCTCGGGCGGCTCGCCACGCGCGTGGAATTGGCGGCGGAATTTGGGCTGGTCAGCCCCTCCAGCGCCGCTTTTGCCAGCGGCGAGTATGGCCTGCCCGTGGTGGAATCGGTGCGCTCGGTGCGGCGTGTGGGTCCGGACAAGCAGGTGGTTTTCGATATGGTGGCTGAAATCATTCAGACCCGGCGCGTTAAAGATCGCCAGGGACGTCAATTCTCTTTCTATGGCGGCTCCACCGTTATCCTGGGTCCCCGCGGCGGCGTCCGCTTTATCATCCGCAAACGGGTCGATCATGAGAAGCGGCTGGAAACCCAGCGCGAGTTTATGCACAGCACCGACGAGGCGGCATTCTGGGAAGCGGAGGGAAACCGCGTTCGCCCGGCACGTGATCTTTCCCGGCGCCTGTGCGTTCGCTTCCGCGCCAGCCCTAACTCGGAAAGCGAGGCAAGCGACGTACCGGCGCCGGGCCCTCGATAAAGCGCATAAGTAATGAGACAGTCCACTGATAAAAACCCCCACCTACGGCAGACAGATTCTTCAAACCTTGTGTCAGAGGCCGGAAAGCCAGCGTTTTCCAACCACTTAGTCTCACCAACGAGGGGAGTCCATGTCCCAACCGAGCGCGCCAAGAGTCGCGGATTCTCAGGTTACAAACCCGCGAACAACCCGAGGCTCTGCAAGACGCGCGAGCGTATCAGACGACCGACACGTTTTATCACCAGTATGCCGCAAGGCTATATATTATAGAGTCTGACCCCTTTTGTTTTATCCTGCACGGGCTGTTCTATCCGGCTTGCTTCAGCTCCAGGGCACCAGGCAAGAATTGCGCTTGTTTGAGCCCGGGATAGTTTCTTTTGGGACATACCTTTGGGCTTTATCATCCTGAAGGTACAAATGGGTGGTCGGTATGAACTGCTGGCCATCATCAGCAAGGCCGCCCGATAGGAGCGGCCTTGGTATAAAACGGATATGCAAACCTAAGCTTATTCAATATCCATGGGTACGATAACCGGCTTACCATCCTGGATCACCGGTACGTCCACATCCGTCCTATCGACGCCGAATTCATAGGTACCTTTCTCGCCGGTGTCCTCGTGCAGCATGACGAAGACCTTGTCGCCGGAGGCAACTTCCTCATCCAGGCTAACGCTGACGTCTTCTTGGGTACCGGATTTCACTGCCGAATAGCCAATGGATTGTGGTGCAATAATATTGCCATGCTCGTCGCTGGCGTGAATCACCACGAAACCATCATCCGGGACGGTTACACTATCCACAGTGATTTCGCTGCCTGCCGGTTGAGGCGACACTTCGATTGCCGCCTTTTCGGCGGCGATGACAAAGCCGGCCACGCCGGTCATAGCCAGTACTAGCGGTAGAGTACGAAATTTCATCCCATTGCTCCTTTCTTGCCAAGTCAATGAATCCTGTTTCGCTTTCACCAAGCTAGATGAGTACATCAAAGTATAGGAAAAATAAACCACCTTTTCCATGAGGATTGAATGTACGGAAAGCTGGGAAGGCCGGGGAAGCTGGCTTGGCTGTCAATCACTATGATAATCCATCGAAAAACAACTGCACTCCGGTTCAGCTAGCACAAAAAAATCAAAGTCTCTGCCCCCTCAAGAATTTTGGCGATTGCCCCCGATTCCAGGATAGCGCGATGATTTCCAATTCCCCGCTACAATTCGGGCCGTGTTCAATGCCGGTATCGAACACCCGCTTTAACAGGCGCGCCCAACGGATGCCGCAGAATGTGGCGCCTCCTCATTCGCATCGCTTGGGTTGTTTTTGCATTCCACCAAAATTATTCGGTGTCACGCAACCGTGTGTCTCCGATCTCATGCGGGGCAAAATCGAATTGTTTAGTCTGGCCTCCTTGGCCAACATGGCGACGGTAGCCGGTTTGCATGTCGAGTTACATGGGCATGAGCCGGAAACTGCACCATAAATCATCACGCATATTTTATTCAGAATAATCAATGGACTGCTGTTACAAGATGAATAGAAACGTTGGGTTTACCCCGGTCTGAGCGGTTTCAAGTTATCTGCTTCAAGCGGCTTATCCGCGCCCGGCCTACCCGGCTTTGGTTCTCCCGGGTCAGGGTTTGGCAAATATAATTACCCACCTCGATCAGTTTTTTAAGATCCACGCCGGTTTCAATACCCATTCCCTCCAACATATACACGACATCTTCCGTCGCTACATTGCCAGTGGCTCCCTTGGCATAAGGACACCCACCCAAACCAGCCACAGCGCTGTCAATAACGGAGACCCCAAGTTCCAGGCAAGCAAAAATATTGGCCAGCGCCTGGCCGTAGGTATCATGGAAATGCACCGCCAACCGCGCCAGGGGAATCTCTTCCGCCACCGCCGCCAGTAGCTGTTGGGCCTGCAAGGGAGTGCCGATCCCAATGGTATCGCCGAGGCTGATCTCATCCACGCCCAGATCGGCAAACCAGCGCGCCAAACGGGCCACCTGGCGAGCTGCCACCGGACCCTCGTAGGGGCAACCCAAAACACAAGATAGATAGGCCCGCACCCCTAGCCGTTTTTCCCGAGCCTTGGCAATCACCGGCTGATAACGATCCAGTGATTCCGCCACGGAACAATGGATATTTTTTTGGCAAAAGGTCTCCGTTACCCCGGTGAATACGGCAATATCCGCAACCCCGGCGGCAAGCGCCCGCTCCAGTCCGGCCTGATTGGGCACCAGCACCGGATAGCGCACGCCGGGCTGGCGTTGAACGCCGGCATACACCGCTTCGGCATCCGCCAATTGGGGCACCCAGCGGGGACTGACAAAGCTGGTCGCCTCGATAACCGGCAGCCCCGTTTCAGCCAACCGCTGAATAAACTCGATTTTAGTGGCCGTTTCCACTCTGCCGGGTTCATTTTGCAGGCCGTCGCGGGGCCCCACTTCAACGAGTTTGACCCGATCAGGAAATAATGCGCTCATCGATGAATCAATACCGCCAGCGGGGCGGGCGTTTTTCTAAAAAAGCAGCGATTCCTTCTTGCCCTTCTGGCGAGCCGCGCAGACGGGCAAGCATCTCACCGGTATATTCCCGCAGACTCTCCCCTCCCGGTTCAAGCCGAGCCAATAATCGTTTGCATTCGGCTATGGCTAGCGGCCCCGCCTTGAGAAGTCGGCGCACCTGGGAGGCCACAGCGGTTTCCAGCTCATCGGCATTCACCACCTGATGCACCAGTCCCAGCCGGAGAGCGACAGCACTGGGAATCAACTCACCACTCAGAAAAAACCGCCGTGCTTGGCGGGGGCCAATGGCGGCGACCACATAGGGGGCAATAATAGCGGGCACCAATCCAAGCCGAACCTCGCTGAAGGCAAAACTGGCGGAAGACACAGCGATGGCAATATCGCAACAGGCTATCACCCCAATCGCTCCCCCATAGGCAGGACCATTGATCTTGGCAATGGTAGGCTGGGGCAAACGGTTCAATAACCGCATTACCATGGCCAATTGCTGCGCATCCTGGCGATTGTTCTCTTCCGTTTCCAAACCCATGGCGCGCATCCACTGAAGGTCGGCGCCACTGGAAAAGCTTTCTCCCTGGCCGGTGAAAATCACTACCCGTATGGTCTCATCCTTGGCAATCGCCTGTAGCTGGCGGTGTAAAAGAGTGACCATTCGCCCGTCCAGGGCATTATGGCGGGCGGGAGTATTGAGCGTAAGCGTGCAAACACCCCGTTCATCGGTTTCTATTCGAATCGGTTCTAAGTCCATCATGCTTCTCTACATGCGAAATACCCCATAACGGGTTTCCTCTATGGGCGCGTTGGCGGCGGCCTGGAGTCCTAACCCCAACACCCCTCGCGTCTCCGCCGGATCGATGATGCCATCATCCCATAGCCGGGCGGTAGCGAAATAAGGGTGGCCCTGGCGCTCATATTGTTGCCGGATTTCCTCTTTGAAAACTTTTTCCTCGGCCTCGCTCAAGGACTCTCCCCGGGCTTGAATACCTTCGGCCTTCAGAATTCCCAGCACCTCCGCCGCCGTCTCCCCCCCCATGACCGAGATCCGGGCATTAGGCCACAGCCAGAGCAGACGGGGACTATAGGCCCGGCCACACATGGCATAGTTGCCGGCACCGAAAGAGCCGCCCATGATCACCGTAAATTTGGGGACATTGGCACAGGCCACCGCATGCACCATTTTGGCCCCATCCTTGGCAATACCGCCGTGCTCATATTGCTTGCCTATCATAAAGCCCGTAATGTTTTGTAAAAAGACTAGAGGAATACCCCGTTGCGTGCAAAGCTGGATAAAATGGGCGCCCTTGAGAGCTGACTGGGAGAACAAAATCCCATTGTTAGCCACGATCCCCACCGGATAACCCTGAATTCGGGCAAACCCGCAGACCAGGGTCTTACCATAGAGGGCCTTGAACTCATAGAAATCAGAACCATCCACCAGGCGGGCAATCACCTCATGGACAGGATATTGATAGCGGGAATCGCGGGGAATCAAACCATAGATCTCTTCTGGCGGATAACGGGGTTCTGCCACTGGTTCCGGCTGGAAAGCACGGGTTTGATGAGGGTGAAGCTGGGCAATGATAGCCCGCGCCCTAGCCATGGCTTCGGAATCGCTAGCCACCAAATGATCCCCCACACCTGAAATCCGGCAGTGAACCTCTCCTCCTCCTAATTCCTCGGCTTCGACCTGCTCACCGGTAGCAGCCCGGACCAAGGGCGGGCCACCCAAAAAAATGGTGCCCTGATTTTTAACGATAATGGTCTCATCGGCCATAGCCGGCACATAGGCGCCACCAGCCGTGCAAGACCCCATTACTACGGCGATCTGGGGGATACCTTGGGCTGACATCCTGGCCTGGTAATAAAAAATCCGGCCAAAATGGTCCCGATCTGGAAAAACCTGATCCTGCATGGGAAGATAAGCACCGCCAGAATCCACCAGATAGAGACAAGGCAAATGGTTCTCAGCCGCGATTTCCTGAGCCCGGAGATGTTTTTTCACCGTCATGGGATAATAGGTGCCCCCTTTGACCGTGGCGTCGCTGGCAATGACCATCACCTCCCGACCATGAATCTGACCTATGCCAGTAATGATGCCGGCGCCAGGGAGTTCCACTTCATACATGCCATAGGCGGCCAAGGCGGACAATTCCAAAAAGGGACTACCCCGATCCAGAAGCGCCGCAACCCGCTCCCGGGGGAGTAATTTACCCCGCTTGAGGTGTTTTTCACGGGCGGCGGCGGAGCCTCCTTCCACCACCCGTTCCAAATGGGCCTGGAGATCCTTCACCAAAGACCGCAAATGGCTGTCGTTTTTAGCAAACTCCGGCGAAGAAGGGTCAAGCTTAGTCTTGATAATCGCCATTAATCAACTCCCTCCGCAGCATACCCCCAGTGTGTGTTTCACTCGATTTCTAGGGCCATGGCAGTGGCTTCACCCCCACCGATACAGAGGGCGGCGATCCCCCGCTGGAGGCCCCGCTGGCGTAGGGCATGGAGCAAGGTTACCACCAACCGGGCACCGCTAGCGCCAATGGGATGACCCACCGCACAGGCGCCACCCTTCACATTCACCTTGGCATGGTCCAGACCCAATTCCTTCATGGCGGCCAAGGCCACCACGGCGAAAGCCTCGTTGATTTCATAGAGATCCGCCTCCGGCCAGTCAAGTTTATCCTGGAGTTTTTTGATCGCCCCAATAGGGGCTGTAGTAAACTCCTCCGGTGCTTGGGCATGGCTCCCATGGGCCACAATCCGCGCCAGGGGAGACAGGCCCAGGGCAGCCGCAGTCGAGCGTTTCAGTAGCAACACGGCGGCAGCCCCATCGGAAAGGGAGGAGGCATTGGCCGCGGTGACCGTCCCCCCCTCGCGAAAAACCGGCTTTAAGGTGGGAATCTTGGCAATGTCACTCCGGCGGGGTTGTTCATCTTCATGGACCCGCCGCGCTTCCCGCCGCCCAGGCACGCTTAGCGGCACGATTTCAGCCACCAAGGCACCGTTATCCAGGGCAGCCACGGCGCGGCGAACCGATTCCGCGGCAAAGGCATCCTGCTGTTCCCGGCTAAAGCCGTAGCGATCCGCGCAAAGTTCCGCAAAATAGCCCATGGGCTGGCCATCCCGGGCGTTTTCCAGTCCATCTAAAAGCATGTGGTCAAGCACCTGTTGGTGCCCAAAGCGGAACCCCTGGCGGGCTTTGGGCAGCAGATAAGGCGCATTGCTCATGGACTCCATCCCACCAGCCAGTACCATCTCAGCGGAGCCTGCCAGGCAGAGATCATGCCCCAGCATGATAGCTTTCATTCCCGAACCGCAGACCTTATTGATTGTAGTGCAACCTACCGTTGCCGGAACTCCCGCCCCAAGCGCCGCCTGCCGGGCCGGCGCCTGCCCAGTGCCCGCTGGCAGCACGCACCCCATCACTACTTCGCTAATACGCGCCGCCTCCGCGCCACTGTCGGCCAGAACCGCCTGTAATACCGCCGAGCCTAATGCTGGTGCCGATAAGGGAGAAAGTTGACCGAGAAAACTACCTACCGGGGTTCTTCTGGCCGCAACAATGACAATATCATCTGGGTTCATGGCGATATTCCCTGTGGTCTATCTATTCCAGCAGCCTTTGATAACAGCATATCCCCTGGTTTACCGCCAGGCTCTATGATTATTCTTTAAACGGTTAATCTATAAAATATTTTATAGAAATCTACAGTCCTTCCATAAATATCTCATCACGCGGAGACTGCCTGCCTTAGCTGGCACCTGCTTGCAACAGGCAGGGAGGAAGCGTGAACCCTCCTTCGTTTTGTATTAAAGTTAAATACCTGGGTGCAGGTTGTTTAAACCGTCCTGTCGTGACAAGTAGGTAGACAGGCACAATATGTAACAGGCCACCGCTGTTGTGAGCCCTGCCGCCTAGGGCTACGGGTAAACCGGCGAAGGTGCCTTGAGGGATTGCCAGGTGGAAACCCTCTGGAAAAGGCTGGATTTGCAGGTCGTTTAACATGGCGTAAGTCCTGGCAAAAAGCCGTCTACTTAAACTGACGGTCGTTTACTCTTTCCTGTTTTTTCTTTAACCAATTTCCTGGTGAGATCTCCTAGAATATTCTTTTGATCTTTATTCTGTATCACATCCTTATTAAGCCTGCCAATAACTTTCCGAATGCGGTATACGCTGCTATCCTTGCTTTTTTCGTCCTTTGGAAAAAGCTCAAGAAGCGTAATATATTCATCGCAACTTTCTTTGCCTTTTATCCAATTTTCCCAGTAATCTTTAAGGATTTTTTTCTTGAGGTGACACGTCTTTATAGGATAATATTTTTTTATCTGTGCCTTTATTTGTGTCTTCCTCTCTTGGTTTAACGCGTGCTTGCTTAAATCCGCCAACAAAATGCTTCCCCCATACCACCGAAAAGATCTCTTAGTGTCTTTTTCCTCGGATAACCCTGGGAGCAATAACAGATCCCGGTTGAAATCTCCCAAGACCACGATGTTAATTTTATTGGATTCACACATTTTAGCCTTCCTCAAACATTTGCAACTTTAGAGGCTGCTGGAAAACTTCTTTATAGCGCCCAGGGCCACTACGGCGGAAAGCCTATTCATTTCACAGAGGTTCACCTTCAATCATCCAATACGGTTGATCGTTTCATCAGCAACACCTCAACGGCACATTATTGGATATGTGTTTTCTTAACGGACCAAAATTATTATTCCCACCCCTCTGGCGCTGAACTTTAAACGCCCTTTACTTTCTAATGTCTAAGAATAGACCAAAGTGTTTGGCAATGGCCTTTTTTTCACGGAGAAGTGGCCATGGCAATTCCCATTCGGCACCAAACTAAAACCCTTTCCAGGACAGCTCAGCTTCCCTTACGTTTTATCACGGCCACATCTTTGTTTGATGGACACGATGCAGCCATCAACATCATCCGGCGGATGCTCCAAGACCAAGGGGTGGAGATCGTCCATCTGGGGCATAACCGAGGCGTTGAGGAGATTGTCCGGGCCGCCTTGCAAGAAGATGCAGATGGTATCGCCATCAGTTCCTATCAAGGGGGGCACTTGGAGTTCTTCCGCTATCTGGTGGATCAATTGCGAACCCAGGGACGGGAAGACATGCTTGTCTTTGGCGGGGGTGGCGGCACCATCACCCCGGCAGAGGCCAGGGAATTGGAAATCTATGGGGTAGAAAAAATCTACCTGCCCCAAGAAGGAGCGCTCCAAGGATTAGAGGGAATCATTCAAGATATTATGGCCCGCACCCGCCGGGCTCGTCAGCCCCCGACATTTCCGAAAAAAATTATGCTCCAAGAATCGGCGGCCATAGGCCAAGCCCTCTCCCTCGTCGAAGCCGGCCAGTGGCAAAGCCCTATTATTGTCACAGGAAAAGCGCATATCCCCGTCATTGGCCTAACCGGCACCGGTGGCGCCGGTAAAAGCAGTCTCCTGGATGAATTACTGCATTATTTCCTAAAAAGTTTTCCCGATCTGCACCTTGCCGTACTAGCCTTGGACCCCACCCGGCACCGCACCGGGGGCGCCTTGCTGGGAGATCGCATTCGCCTGAACAGCCTGGCCGACCCCCGTATTTACCTGCGCTCCCTGGCCACCCGCAGCCGCCATGGAGTCACCTCCTCCTCCCTGCCCAAGCTGGTTTCCCTCCTAAAGTCCGTAGGCTTTGATCTTATTTTGATAGAAACGGCCGGCGCCGGCCAGGCGGATTCGGAAATCGTGGAGCTGGTGGATCTATCGGTTTACGTGATGACCAGCGACTATGGTGCCCCAACCCAGTTGGAGAAAATAGAAATGCTGGATTGCGCCGATCTGGTGGTGCTGAATAAATTCGATAAATCCGGTAGCCAGGATGCCCTACGGGATATTCGCCAGCAGTGGCGCCGCAACCACCTGGCCTTTTCTCTGCCCGACGAGCAAGTGCCCGTCTATGCTACCGTGGCCAGCGAATTTAACAATCCAGGGATTGCCAAGCTGTTTAGCGCCCTCTGCCAAAAACTGGCGGAGCGTTATCCAGAAAAGGCGCAAAAATGGCAAGCTGCCCTAGCGCCAAGCGTACCCTCATCTGGCCAGAAAGGCATTATCTCTTTCCGGCGAATTCACTACCTGGCTGAAATTAGTGAACAGGGCCGCCATATCCGCAATGGCATTAACAAGCAGGTCAAGGCGGCCTCCCAGGCCCAAAGTCATTATAAAAGCCTACAAGCCTTGACCGATCCCCATCTCCCTCCGCCCCTGGCCCATTATGCCCAGAAAATACTGGCAGAAAACCCGGAAGACAGCCTGTCCCAACTACGCCAGCACTACGAGGAAGCCCTGGAACAACTGACCGAGGAGGCCCTGGAGCATTTACGGCACTGGCCAGAAACCCGCCGCAGGCTGACTAACGAATACTATACCTATTCGGTTCGAGGACAGGAAATCCAGGGGGAAAACTATTATAAAAGCCTTAGCCACCTGCGAATTCCCAAGGTGGCCCTGCCCCGCTGCCAAGATTGGGGCGAGATTCTCCGCTTTCTCCTGGAAGAAAATGTGCCGGGGGAATACCCCTTCACCGCCGGCCTTTACCCTTACCGGCGAACCACGGAAGAACTGGCCCGGATGTTTGCCGGGGAAGGCACCCCTGAGCGCACCAATCGGCGCTTCCACTATCTGGTCAGGGGCCAGCCCTCCATCCGGCTCTCCACCGCCTTTGACCCCATCGTCTTGTATGGGGAGGACCCCGCGCCCCAGCCCGATGTCTTTGGCCGGATAGGCATGTCCGGCGTGTCCGTGGCGAGCCTGGATGACTTCAAAAAGCTCTTCTCCGGTTTTGACCTGTGCCAGCCCAACGTCTCAGTGTCCATGACGATTAATGGTCCGGCTCCCATGCTGCTGGCCTGGTTCTTTCATACCGCCATCGATCAGCAAGTGGAGAAATGCTTGCGCCGCCAAGGGAAGTGGAAAGCAGCCCAACAGCGGATCAAGGTCTTCTACCGGGACCAACCCCGTCCTCGCTATGGCGGCGATCTGCCCTCCGGGCACGATGGCTTGGGCCTGGGGCTACTCGGTGTTTCTGGCGAACAATTACTGCCCCGGGAGCACTATGAACAGATCCGCGCCGATGTCCTCCGGCATATCCGGGGCACCGTGCAGGCCGATATTTTGAAGGAAGAGCAAGCCCAGAACGAATGTATCTTTACCACCGAGTTTGGGCTCCGTCTGATGGGGGATATTCAAGAATATTTTATCGCCCACCAAATACGCCACTATTACAGCGTTTCCGTCAGCGGTTACCATATTGCCGAGGCCGGCGCCAACCCCATCACCCAACTGGCCTTTACCCTGGCGAACGGGTTTACCCTGGTGGAATATTACCTCTCCCGAGGCATGGCCATCGACGACTTTGCGCCCCAGATGAGCTTCTTCTTTAGTAACGCCCTCGATCCGGAATATGCGGTGATTGGCCGGGTGGCCCGGCGTATCTGGGCCCGCGCCATGCGGGAGCGCTATGGCGCGTCTCCCCGCAGCCAAATGCTGAAATACCATATCCAAACCTCGGGGCGCAGCCTCCAGGCCCAGGAGATTAATTTCAATGATATCCGCACCACCCTGGAGGCCTTGTACGCCATTTACGACAACTGCAACAGCTTGCATACCAATGCCTATGACGAGGCGGTGACCACCCCTACCGAGGAATCGGTACGCCGGGCTCTGGCCATTCAACTCATCATCAACCGGGAGCTGGGGCTGAATTACAACCAGAATGTCCTCCAGGGTTCTTTTCTCATCCAAGAACTGACTCGGCTGGTGGAAGAAGCCGTCTATCAGGAGCTCAATCGGCTCTCCGAGCGGGGCGGCGTGCTAGGCGCCATGGAAACCAATTATCAACGCAATAAAATCCAGGAAGAAAGTCTTTACTATGAAAGCCGCAAACACGATGGCAACCTGCCCATCGTGGGAGTCAATATTTTCCCCTCCCTCCGCCCGGAAAAAACCCTTTTATCCGGCCAGCTTACTCGCTCCAGCAAGGAAGAAAAACAAGCCCAGGTGGAAGCCGTTGAACTTTTCAAACACCGCCAAGCCGCCCAAGCAGAGGCGGCCCTGGCCCAACTCCAGCAGGTAGTCCGCCGAGGCGGCAACAGCTTTGAGGCGCTGATGCGCACCGTGCAACACTGCACCCTGGGGCAAATTACCCATGCCCTCTATGGCGTGGGAGGGCAATACCGGCGGCGGATGTAACCGGCCCGAATAATTCATAGGATCACCACGAAGGCACGAAAGACACAAAGAAATCTAAAAATTAAATGTTGACAGGGGCATTTGCCCGGACAAAAATGAATGGAAGCTAATAGAAACAGGCACTTAGCTTGATTCTGCCAGGATTAGATCTCACTTTTAACGTTTTATAAGGCGTCGTTTAGGAGGTCTACTGGTAGTTAGGGCGGCAGCTTAGTTGTCGGACCTAAATATAGATGCAAACTTAAAAATGGTCAAATTCGAGCAGATAATTTTTCCAATGTAATGTTGTGCTTTGATGATGACGCAATGGCACGTATGAGGGGTACGCCTGAATATATTGCCTCTAGAATTTTCCAAAATGCTAAGGAAGATGTATTAGAGTATCTTACTAAGAACGAGACGTCTACCTCTTGTTCTTTTTGACAGCATGGAAAAATATCCTATTTCAAATGAAACTTTTGGCATGAGTATGAGTGGATTTCTTAGAGCCATCAATCATATCTATAGGTCATACAACTGTATCCGAGTTATCTTTGCTCTGCCTATTGTCGTTCTCTCTATCATCATGGGATCAATTTATTTAGCCTTTACCCATCAGGATCCGCATTGGATAAATAGAGGAGGTGCGCTATTGGCAGCCGTAGCTGCTTCGCTCGCAATTATGGAGGCGACACTCGAACGTCGTATAACTGAAGAAAAATTATCATCGGCATCAACTCCTAAATCTTAAAAGGGTCTTTCTGGTTTTGTGACATCTACAGCTTCTCGCATACGTAACGCTAGATTTCGGGTAGCACAAAGTAAGTTGACCGCCGAAAAACTAAGGACAGTATTCTTTACGAGTTTGATCGCCGTACTAGGAGAAATACTACACGGATTTGGCGATCCTTTGTTTAAGCTTGTAACAAAATAACTAATTAAAATAAGTGATGATTATTTGGTATTTCAAGCCGATAATATTTCAAAACGGGCTTGAAAAATTGAATTATGAACTGCCTAACAAGACCAATGTACTCGGACCGCTCCCTTCGGTCGCGGCCGGTGATCGGCGACGATGGGCAATGAGAGAGGAAGATGAGTGTAAATAAATCTTACGCAACAGATTTTAATCTATGGGTTCAACAAACAGCTAGGCTTTTGCGTGAACATCGCTGGCAAGATATTGATTTGGAGAATTTAGTTGAGGAGATTGAAGACTTGGGTAAGAGTGAAAGAAGAGGTATTATAAGTCAATTAACTCGCCTCTTACTTCATCTACTCAAGTGGCAATATCAACCTCAACGACGCTCAGATAGCTGGCTTGACTCTATCACTGATGCCAGGCTCCAAATTGAACTAACGGTTAAAGATAGTCCTAGTTTAAAAGATTATCCGTTAGAACAGCTTAATCGGAGTTATAAAAACGCACGCCATAGTGCATCCAAACAAACAGTACTTCCTGTTTCAGCATTTCCTGAAGAATGTCCATATTTATTAGAAAATATTCTTAATGAAGATTGGTTGCCAGAGTAAGCTTGGTCTAACTATTCGTTGCAGCTGACCGCCTTCCGCTTCGCTCCAGGCGGTAGCTGAACTCTTACGATAGGTCGAAGTTGAGCCCACGGTCGCCACCGCCTTTGACCCCATCGTCTTGTATGGCGAGGACCCTGCGCCCCAACCCAACGTCTCGGCGTCCATGGCCATTAATGGTCCAGCCTTCATGCTGCTGGCCTGGCTCCTCCATACCGCCATCGACCAGCAAGTGGAGAAATACTTGCACCACCAGGGAACGCAATAAAATCCTCTTTACTATGAAAGCCGCAAACACGATGGCAGCTTACCCATTGTGGGAGTCAATATTTTCCCCTCCCTCCAGTCGGAAAAAACCCTTTTTTTTGGCTGGCCAACCTACTCGCTCTAGCAAAGCAGAAAAACAAGCCCAGGTGGAAGCCGTCTAACTTTCAAATGCCACCACGTCACTGAAGCGGAGGCGTCCCTAACACAGCTCCAGCAGGTAGTCCGCGAGGCGGCAACAGCTTTGAGGAATTACTGCACGCCGTACAACACTGCACTCTGGGACAAATCACCTATGCCCTTTATAGTGTAGGGAGACAATATCGGCGGCAGATTTAGAAAGAAAAAAAGGCTTTTGCTCCCATGTTTTTTTAATTTATTCTTAGTTCAGTAACTATTTGAATTTTCGTTATGATGCACAACCTGGGAAAAATTATGAAGCGATTAGGGCGCATTATCGTTATTTTGATGGGGACACTTGCCTTGGTTCTACACATATCAATATCTTCTGCTTCTGAACACGGTAACATTAATGGGCTTCATCAAAGCGAAGCTAATAAAACCTATAATGAACCACTCTCGCTCATCCATCCCGGATCTCCCCGTGGGGTGACTGGAAAGACTTTTCAGTACACTGAACTCGACACCCCTCTTGGGGGACGTTACTTCATCAGCGATATACTTACCGAGAGCACAGCCTGGCAATTGTGGGACGGCTCATCAGCAGAGCTATTCGATATCACTGAACAAAGTCCAGAAAATTACGACAATGCCCATAATCACTATCAATCGCTGCTAGTGGAGCTGGTGTCGGTTCTCCCTGGAGCCAATGCCGTACCCATTTGGGGGGACTCTACAGCAGCTGTTTCCGGCGCGTCAGCGTGGGGCTCTTTCTTCTCCGCCCGTTCTAACTGTGATAATCAGGTTATCAAAACGGCATTACCGCAAGCAGAGAAAGAATGCAGCGAAGATTTTGATGCCCAACTGACTGGACTAGAGATTGATGTCCTGAATGCAGGAAAGCCGGGGGTATATCCCAATATGGCCAAGCATGGAGTGCAAATAGTCGGGTTTGGTAATCCCAACTCCCATGCCCTTTCCATTATCGCCCATGGTTTCAACCGGCCGGAAGGCGAGCAAGACGGCCAATTCGAAGCGGTGATCTATGCCCAGAACGCGCTGGTACCCAAGTATGGGCGGTTTATGGTTTCGGATCAAAGCCAAGCAATGATGGGAATCGACTACCGGAAGACGTTATTCACGCAAGGTGCTGGACTGTTTCGCTCTGATGGCGTTGGAACAGGCTTGATTTTCAATGAAGGAACAGGAGGCGAAATCTACGCTGGCAGTCGGTGGCCCGGTTTGGAGACAGATAACTGGCTGACGCTTCGGGCAGGCAGGGGCGGTCTGCGGATTGTGAGCAACGACAATACAGAGGAACTCCTCGTAGTGGATAGAGACGGCAAAGTAAGTATCAAGGGGATTCCCCTTCATAAAACCATTATTCAAGCACTAGAACCCTCATCGGCCACAGGGTGGGTGCCGACCCTCATAATTTTAATACTTTTTGTTGGTGCCTGCGGAGTAGCCGTGGGATTTTTTATTGCCCGCAGCTTAATTCGAAAAGAACTTTCCGCTTTGGCTCGCAAGTAAATCGCAACGACAGTCAGAACCAACGCTTGCACATTAACAACTTCAAGGAGGGGATTCTTGCTTCGTTACATCGTTTACTTGATGTATACCCTTTATCGATACCAACAAGCGCTCGTCCATACGAAAGCGACTTGTATCCAAATGTGCCTCACAAATTCATACCATCCAGCATCCGCTATGGATTTAGACAGACAACGATTTTTCTGCATATTGCTGATTGCAAGTGTTTCAATAACTATAGTTTGATTTTCACTAATAAGCTGTGTTGAGAGCTCATGCAAAAAGTCTTTTCGCGAATCAGTGATTCTGGCCTGTAGCCTTGCCATCTTTAAATAAGCTTTTGCAGGATTACTTAACCCTTTCTTTTTGCAAAACGGCGTTGTAATTTGGCTAAAATTAACTGATTTTTTCTGAACATATTTGAGTACGCTATCCTTTTTCCCGTTAAAAATAGTAGCGAAATGAGTTAAGCCTAAATCAATTCCGATAGCTTCTTGCATTACTTCTTTATTAGAAACTGATTCATCGCAAAACATGGATACGAAAAAAACGCCCTGCTTTACCCTTGGTAGCCGTCACAGTAGTGACTCTGGCAGCTTTCAGAATAGTCCTTGAAAAATTTGATAGCAAGCGGCTCTTTTATCTTCGCAAGCGCAAGTTTCTTGCCGTTCCATCTTAAACGCACTGGCGGTGTATTTGGCAGCTTGTTTGTGGTGCTTGTTCTTGAATGTCGTTAGAAGGAGGTGCGTTTTCTTTCCCGCTATTTAGGGCGGGAGGAAAGCGCGAAAAGCAGATAATTGCTTCCAAGGATATCAATCGTATAATGAAAGATTGGAGCCTAAAAATCGCCGACGTAAATAAAGCGGTGGATCAACTTTATACTCAGTGCAGCATTTTTATCCCGGTTACTCCGAGAACCCCCTTCCTTCAGGGAGAGGAGGATGTCAAAAATATCCCTTATTCAGCAGCCGACGATACTTTCCCTACAAAAAGCGCTTTCCTTGCCGTTAATATAATCTCTTGAGACACACCTGCTAGGATTAAGCTTGAAAAAAGACACTTCAACTCACGCCTTGCACCATCTACACACAGTGTCTTCACTTGAAATTGATTTATTTATGTTACTCATGTGGAAATAAAAATGAAAATCAAATGTATATTTTGGAAAAACGTAACATTCGCGCTAACTATATTAACACCGCTGCCTTTACTGGCAGAAGCAACTTCAGCGCCGGTAGCTATAGATCAGGGTGCTGAGTGGACAGCTTCTGCTCAAAAAGATTTTTATAGCCGTGATCAAGGCTCGCGGATCATGCCGCTTCGCTGGATGGCTGCGTTGAAACAGCCAAATGGCGAACCTTTCATGGCGGCGAGTCTTAGTCGGTATGGTTATCTGCCGAACGAGGACAGCAACCCCCCCGGCCTGCCGGTGGGCTTTACCGTCGCCAGCGGTAGCGATGGCCAATATATCGGCATGACCTGTGCTGCATGTCACACACGGCAGATCGAGGTAGCAGGGACTTTTTATCGGATCGATGGTGGCCCGGCTATTGCTGATTTCCAGAGTTTCCTGGCCGATCTCGATACTGCGGTAAATACTATCCTTACCGATCAACAAGCCTTTAAGAATTTCGCCCATGCGGTACTTGGCCCGTCGCCAACGACAAGCGAAGAGAATAAGCTGCATGAGGCAGTGCAAACTTGGTATTTGCCTTATCACACGCTGATGGAAGGTGCGTTGCCACCCTCGCCCTGGGGACCAGCGCGTCTCGATGCCGTATCCATGATTTTTAACCGACTTACCGGCCTGGATATTGGCCCCCCTCCTACTTACATGATTCCAGAAAATATTAAGCCTGCCACGGCACCGGTACGATATCCTTTTCTTTGGAACGCGGCAATCCAGGATAAGACACAGTGGCCTGGTTTCGCTGACAATGGCAACAATATTCTGGGGCTCGCGCGTAATCTTGGAGAAGTCTACGGAGTCTTCGGCGTTTTTCATCCTAAAAAGGATAAGTGGCGACTGCTTGGGATTAATTACCTAGCCAATAATTCAGCTAATTTCCAAGGCTTAAATGCATTGGAGAATCTGGTGCGAAAAATTGGCCCGCCGAAATGGCCATGGGAAGTAGATCAAGCTCTTGCTAGCAAGGGCAAGGAAGTTTTTGAGCGTAAGGCTGAACAGGGCGGTTGTATTGGCTGTCATGGGATCAAACCTGGGGAAACCCGCTTCTTGAACCAAAAAACCTGGGCCACGCCGATTCAAGATGTCGGTACGGACTCCAAAGAATATGAAATCCTTGGCTGGACTGTTAAGACCGGCGTGCTTGAAGGCGCGAAAATTCCTTTCCTTGCCGAACCGCTTAAACCTGTTGACACAGCCTTCAATGTACTGGGAACATCCGTCATCGGCTCTATCCTCCAGCATTACGTTCCAGTTTTGATGAAGTCAGAAGAACATGCTAAGACCGAGGGTAAGCGCCCACTGTTCACACCGGAGACCGAAGATCTCAAAGGCGCGTTTAGAATGCCAACGTTGGCTACCGCTACGCCTACCTATGCTTACGAATCGCGGGTACTTCAAGGAATATGGGCAGCCGCTCCATACCTCCACAATGGATCGGTGCCAACACTAGCTGAGTTACTAAAACCAGCAGCCGAACGGGTTCGTTCATTCAAAGTAGGCCCAGCTTATGATCTGGTTGATATCGGACTTGCTGTCGAGCAAACCCAGTTTGACTATACTTTAGAGACTACCGATTGCAGTGATCGCAACTCAGGAAATAGTCGCTGTGGCCATGAATTTGGTACCCAACTTTCAGCGGACGAGAAAAAGGCGCTGCTTGAATACCTTAAAATTCTTTAACGAAGAATACGCCTTCCTCTTAGTAATGCTGAGAGGAAGGCACACGCGCTAATACCCGCGACAATAGGACTGAGGCCAATCTTTATTCAGAGGTGAGATGAGGGGATCTTCTTGATCACCACCGAACCCTCGAGCTTCTAGCAGCAGTGCCTCCATCGACTCACGGTAAAGCGAAGCACAGAGTTGATGGAGGCATTTGCTTTAAACAGAACTTCTAGGCTAATCGTCAACCTTATTTGACAAGATCTTGCCAGAAGAAGGATCGACTTCCAATTCAAGCTTTTGGTTATCTTTGTAAACGTCAACTTCCCATTTGTCGTCATCAAACTCTATTTCCGAGATTTGCTTGAACCCTTGTTCTTCAAGGCTTTTCACAATCTCTGAGAGCGGCTTGCTATCTTTTGGTGGTTTATCGCCTGCTAACACCATGGTTGGAAGGATAGTAAGCACCGAAACGATGCTAATGATTGTAGCTAATTTCATAGTTTTTCCTTTTTGAAAAATTTATTCTATACATATAGTTAGTATGTACCCCTATTTGGTTACTTGTCATGGTACATACTAGCTTATTATGTATAGTAGATTTTTAGTGCGCCTGCTGAGAATAATGGGGGGTTCTTCCAAAAAGTACGCAAAGTTGAGGCCGTTGCAGAAAATATTGTGACCCTACCTACTGCCCTGGAAGATTTAAACGTAAGAGTTATGTGAGGAACCGTAAGCTGATCCGGTCAATCGTGGATGCAGGTTTCGGGAGGCTGCTCCCATTTATTGAGAATAAAACCTATCCGCGTGGCTGCACGGTTGAATCGGTGAGTAGGTTTCCCCCCCCAGCAGGATGTGCTCAGGTTGCAGCCAGCCCTACAAGATAAAGTCCGTTACGCAGCATGCGCAGGTATGTTCTCATAAACTATCTTCACCTCCTTCTCAGACAAGACCGTATCGTAGAGACCCACATCCTCGCCTTCGTGGGGGTTGATGCCCGTGTAACTTAGGCTCGCATCTTCATATCGTTTGAGCTTGTATACGGCATCATTCATGAGGGCGCTGTTGAAGATTCTGGGACTGACCAACAATTGGAAATCTGGTTGTGTTAGACCCGTCACTTTCTTAAATAGACCTGGCTCAAGTTGTGTAATGACATCCTTGAGCGTTCTTTCCCGGTAGTCTGTCAGGTACATAAAAACGGGGATGCACGTAGCAAATTTGATCAACTCTTCCTGAATCTGCTTACATAGGCTCTTGTATCCTTTTTCCTCTTCAGTGAGTTTCTTCTTCTCTTTGGGCGTTAGATCTGTAAAGTAGCTGTGGTTCCGCTCATAGCCATATCGAGGATGCCCCCAGTATCTACCTGCTTCATGGCGCTGCCGTCATAGGCAAGTACAGGTAAAAAGCTGATAAACTCCTCTACCTTCTTCTCTGGACTGGATTCCTCTACATTGAGGCGGCAACTGTAGTCAGCGATCTGCCGCAAGGCCCGCTCAGGCGCGAAGTCAAAAACGTAACATTCCTCCGGACACCAAATTGATAAAACGTTTCTTCAGATCCTTCGATAAGAGCTTGGGCATGATGGGGCCTCCTTCCATCACGATGCTCTCTCTTTGTTGACCTTTTGGGAATACACCATCGACTCTATTTAAATGCCGCCTACTCTAACTTCCCCAGATTAAGTGCCATAAGAAATAGTTCTTTATCGCTAATCTTTAATTGCTAAGCTGCCCACTGATCCTCAAAGGAATCCGAAATGTACTTGGGAAACGTGAGCACCAAAGCCATATACTTAATAATCCGAGGATTCTCTATTGCCGCGCAGCTTGTCGGCAATGGCCCAAAGCTGATTCTCAAAGTATTCTGCGCCCGCAGGAACAAAGGATTTTACCGTCAGAGTGACCCCCATGCCCTGGCCGCCTGTAGATTAATCCTGTTGCCATTGCTCTCGTACGGAGCAAAAACCCAGAGTCTATCGCTCCCACCGAGGAGAAAAGAGTTTCTAAGCTATAGTGGAATCGGGTCGGTTTCGATCTATTTTCAATTTAGGGCTTACCTCCTATAGTAGGATCTACCACAGAAAGCCATGCTAATGATCGACCGCAAGGTAATATTCTCGGAAGGCGGCTTTTATCTGTATCATCGGTGAAAGAGGTGGCCCAGGACCTCATTGAAGCTTAGCATCGGGCCGAACAGGACGAAGCGCCCTTTAATGAGGCCACGTGCAAAAATTTTGTTTACGGAATTGGGCGCCCTATTGCGCCTGCTCACGCCGCGCTGCCTTGAATTGCTTAAGCACCTTATCTTTCAGCTTGGATTTCGTTGTGCCTCCCAGACGATATTCTTGTCTTAAAAGATATACCAGGCTGGGTCTTCACTCTGAAAACGATCTACTCTGAAGGGTTTTTCCTGCGCGAATCTTTTTACCGGAAAAAATTATAGCCCCGAATCATACCTACGCCAGATCCGAGAAAAGCTTTCTCTATAGTTCACTTGACATCCTCCAAGGTGGAGGCATGAGCGATTTTTTTATTGCGATAGACCTAATATGAGGTTGGACCTAACTTAAGGCAAGTAGGCGTAGACTGCTCTTGGCGTGAGATTCTGCTATAACTTATTGTTTTCAAATGAAATGTATGGTGCCGGATATAGGAGTCGAACCTACGACCTTCGCATTACGAATGCGCTGCTCTACCAACTGAGCTAATCCGGCAAACCGCTTCTAAGTATAAAGAAACTCTCGCCGTCACGCTAATAACCACTCTCTATAAAGCGTATTCGAGAGAATATAGTGGATTATATCCCTAGGAAACAAGGAAGCAAGTCCTTGGGCCTCCCCCTTTACTTCAAGAGAAAGGCCCCTTCCCTTACAATAAAGGAGCAATAGTTAAACTGACGATTGCCATCACATTAATAAGAATGTTCATGGACGGGCCTGAAGTATCCTTAAAGGGATCTCCCACGGTATCTCCTACCACACACGCTTTATGAACCTCGGACCCCTTGCCGCCCAAATTCCCTTTTTCCACGAACTTCTTCGCATTATCCCAAGCTCCTCCCGCATTGGCCATTGTCAGAGCCAGGAGTACACAGCCTAAGAGAGCTCCTCCTAGCATCCCGCCTAACGCTTCCGGCCCTAGCCCAAAACCAACTACTACTGGTGCAGTCACGGCTATCACGCCAGGGACAACCATGCGCCTTAAAGCAGCCGTAGTCGCGATATCCACACAACGGGCAGTATCAGGTTTTCCGGTGCCTTCTAAAAGCCCCGGTATCTCCTTAAATTGGCGCCGGATTTCCTTAATCATATCAAAAGCCGCATCGCCCACGGCTGTCATGGTAATAGAACCAATGAGGAAGGGAATCACTCCGCCAATGAGTAACCCTATCAATACTTCGGGGCTATTAAGATCGAGTAAAAATCCTGGATTCTTATGACCAACGGTTTGAACATAAGCGGTGATAATAGTTAAAGCCGCCAGCGCTGCCGCACCAATAGCAAATCCCTTTCCAATGGCTGCGGTCGTATTTCCCAGTTCATCTAAAGAGTCAGTGATTTTTCTGGTTTCTGGACCCAATTCCGCCATTTCGGCAATGCCTCCAGCATTATCGGCGACTGGTCCATAGGCATCAATCGCCATGGTAATTCCAACTGTAGCCAACATTCCCACTGCGGCGATCCCCACGCCATAAAGTCCGGCAAGCTGGCTGGCGAAAAAGATAATGCCTGCGATAGTGAGTAAAGGCACCACCACCGACTGCATCCCAACGGACAAACCCGAAATCATGACCGTAGCCGCACCAGTTTCACCCGAATGGGCTATTTTACGTACCGGGGCTCCGGCTGTGTAGTATTCAGTCACCAACCCAATGATGATTCCTCCCACGGCACCCGTGATAACTGCGCCCCATACCTGGCCATTTACCCCAGCGATAAGAATCACCAGATAGGCGACAATAATAAATAAAACCGAAGCGCCAATTGTTCCCAAACGTAAAGCTACATCCGGGGCTTTATTAGAGAAATGTTGCACCAGTGCTATTCCCCCTATGGAGCACAGCAATCCGGCCGAGGCAAGCGCCAGGGGTAAAAACATCAACCCCTCTTGATTTCCGCCTAATGACTCAATTTCAGCCAGGGCCAAAGTGGCCGCAATGGCAATGGTAGCAATCATAGCGCCACAATAGGATTCGAAAATATCGGACCCCATGCCAGCCACATCCCCCACGTTATCTCCCACGTTATCGGCGATAACCCCTGGGTTGCGGGGATCATCTTCAGGAATTCCGGCCTCGACTTTACCCACTAAGTCAGCTCCCACATCAGCGCTTTTAGTATAGATGCCGCCACCCACGCGGGAAAATAATGCCACTGAGGAAGCCCCAACCCCAAAACCATGGATAATATGAGCCGTCTCCGGATCGCCTCCAAAGAGAAGATAGAGAATACCAAGCCCTAGTAACCCCATGGAGGCCACCGTAAGCCCCATGACGGAACCGCCAAAAAAGGCGACGGTCAAAGCGGAAGAGGCCCCTTCCTGGTTAGCAGCCAAGGTAGTCCGGACATTGGCCCGGGTAGCTGCGTACATCCCCCCATAACCTGCTACCGATGAGCTTAAAGCACCGACGAGAAAGGCAAAAGCCGTGCCTAACCCCAGATAAATGTAAAGCAATACTAAGACAACGGCAGAAAAAATTCCCAAGGTTATATATTCACGCTTAAGAAATACCATTGCGCCCAGCTGGATCTGCTCGGCAATCTCGGCAACTCGGCCTTCCCCACCCGGCCGTTCCATAATTATCTTAAACAAACGGTAAGCGGCATAAAGTCCCAACCCGCCTAATACCGGCGGAATCAGATATGCAACCGACATTAACTTCTCCCCGAATTTATACTTGAATTGATGGCGTACTATTTATTAAAGTCCAGATAAGTTATCCGCCGTTGGCGCATGGTACAGGGCTACTGCTGGACCTGCAAGCACGAACCAGTATAGGGTATGCAAAATAGCCCTAGAAAGAACGCGGTGAAAAATACGTTGCCGGGCGTTGTAGCAGGCATGATTCGATACTTTGTGAGGAGTTAATCTGGCACAACCGCTACAATGCGCGTCGGGCCGCCACTGCCGCCTCCGATCTTCATCGGCAACGCGAGCAGCGTAAAGTCTTTCTCAGGCAAATCGGGCGGAATATCGACATTCTCCAAAGCGGGAATGTTATGCTCGAAAAGCTTCACATGGCTTTGAAAGTGAGTCGACTGACCAAAGTCGATGCTAGGCGTGTCAATACCGATGGCAAGGATGGCTCGCTGCTCGGCCAGCCACTTCGCTGCTTCTGGATCGAGGCCGGGGAAATGCAACTGACTAACCGCTTCCTCACCCATTGCCGTAGTTCCCAAATACTTCGCTCGATCAGGCCAAAATCTAGCATGCCCGGTTCGCAATAATAGGATCACATTGACTAACCGCCGCCCGTGCTTTTCTTCCCATGCCAGCAAATCGGAAACGCCGATTTGATAATCGGGGTTATCTTTGCATCTCGCCTGTACATCAACAACCACGGCCTCGGCAATAAGTTGCTCCAGGGGAATTTTATCCACCGTGCGGCCATTCTCGAAAAAGTGAATCGGGGCATCGATATGAGTACCACCATGCTCAGCAGTGGTGATTGTATTTGCCGCATAATAGTAACCCTTCTCGGTTAGGCCAACCGCATCTTGCCGAAGTTGGAAGCCTTCGGCAGTTGGCCAATACACTGTCATATCATCATAGGTATGTGTTAGATCAATAAACCTACCAGAGATTCGTGCCATTGAAGTCAGTACACCTTCAATGCGTTCGGGTTTCGTAAGCGCCTGAATGGGTGCCTCCATCTGGCATCCCAACGCCCCTATCATCCATAGCATGGCAAGAAAAATATGTCTCATCCAAGGACTCCTATAGAAATTACGCATTGGCAGGCAGTTTAGAATATAAACATTAAAATAACCCAAGGAAAAGGTGGGCTGTGAGTTAGAAGAATAAACCGATCTACAACAGCACGTTATACTTTGCCTTCACCTCCCTCCTTGCGGGAAAAAACCACGCCCGCATGGGCAGAGGGCACTATTGCTGGAATTTTAAAGGAATACGGCTACCACACCTCCACCTTAGATGCGTACCTCGCCCGTTGATCTGGTATCTCTGCCAACGAGAAGTCCACCACCGTCGATTGTGGTAAAACCGTTTCCAGTCGCACCCGTATTGACTTCTACTTCACCCGAAGCGCCTCCAAATCCGGCATTGATCTGGCTCGCGCCGGTCGGTGTGATGGCTACATTTAAAACACATAACCATTAGAATTAAATAAATTTGATTATTTTTTGCGTTATTTAGCTAAAACTCACTACTTTCAAATCAGGGGGATATCCGTGGCCAACCAAAAACCAGATATCGAAATCAATAAACCTGCAAAGATACCTTTTTGGCGAAGACCTTGGTTTTCATTCCTGCTCTACGGGCTATTTGTCCTCGTGTCCTATTCAACCTTCAAAACGGAGCAGGAAGAAATCCCTTATAGTCAATTTCTAAGATATGTTCAAGCTGGTCAGGTTCAACAAGCCGTCATCAGGAAGGACATGATCGAAGGAACCTTAAAGCCCGAGAAAAAACACAAAGGTAAAAAGACGGAAAAACCCCGGCAATTCGTCACGGTACCTCTCTGGGATGACCCACTTGCGGTAATGTTGGAAAAACATGGAGTGAACTATGTTGTCAGGACCGGTGGCGATTGGCTCTCAAATCTGCTATTTAACTGGATTCTTCCCTTTGCGGTCATCTCTTTTTTGTGGATATGGATCGGGCGTAAGGTAAACAGGGGCGGAAGCTTTTTAAGCTTAGGGGGCAACCGCGTCCGTATCCACCCGAATACCCTGCCCAAGGTCACCTTCGACGATGTCGCCGGGGTTGAAGAAGCTAAAGAGGAACTCCGAGAGATCATTGTCTTTCTGAGAGATCCCAGCCTTATTCAGGATTTAGGAGGGCGCATGCCCAAAGGAGTTCTTTTGGCCGGCCCTCCGGGAACTGGCAAGACTTTGCTGGCCCGGGCTGTTGCTGGGGAAGCCCGGGTTCCTTTCTTTAATATCAGTGGCTCCGAGTTTATCGAACTATTTGTGGGTGTTGGCGCAGCACGCGCACGGGATTTGTTTGAGCAGGCGCGGAAAAAAGCACCCTGTATTATTTTCATTGATGAGTTGGATGCAATTGGACGTACTCGCGCCGGAGCGGTATCCATGGGGGGGCATGATGAACGGGAGCAAACCTTGAACCAGTTGTTGGTGGAAATGGACGGCTTTGACCCTTCCGTGGGGGTAGTGGTAATGGCGGCGACCAACCGGGCGGAGATTCTTGACAAAGCTTTATTACGCGCCGGGCGCTTCGACCGCCGGGTGTTGGTAGACAAACCCGACTTGGAAGGACGCATCGAAATTCTCAAGATCCATGTGCGGGCGCTTAAGCTTGGGCAAGACGTGGATCTCAAGGTGGTTGCCCAGCGTACGCCTGGATTTGTCGGCGCTGATTTAGCCAATATCGCCAATGAAGCCGCCCTGCATGGAGTCCGAATGGGTCATGAAGCCATTACTCTGGGTGACTTTGAAGCGGCTGTTGACCGGGTAATCGCGGGACCGGAGAAAAAGCACCAAATTCTGAGCCCCGAGGAAAAACGCCGGGTAGCCTACCATGAATCCGGCCACACTTTGGTAGCGGAGACGGTTCCCACAGGGGAACCCGTACATAAGGTATCCATTATTCCCCGGGGTGGCGGCGCTTTGGGATACACTTTGCAACTTCCGGTAAAAGAGAAATTTCTGGCCAACGCTTCCGAACTCAAGGACCAACTGGCCATCCTGTTGGGGGGGCGCTCGGCGGAAGAAATTGTCTATGGCGATGTCTCCAGCGGCGCACAAAATGATCTGGAAAAAGCTACTGAAATTGCCCACGGCATGGTTTGTCAGTTAGGAATGAACGAAAAACTTGGTCCCTTAACTTACGGCAAACGCCACCAATCCCTTTATTTGGGCGTAGATTATGGCGAGGAGAAAAATTACAGTGAAGCGACCGCCCAGGTTATCGATGCGGAAGTTAAGAAGCTCATAGAAGAAGCCCATCAACGGGCACGGGAAATACTCACCGAGCAGCGGCAAATCCTGGAAATCCTGGCAGAACTTTTAGAAGAAAAAGAAATTATCAGTGGAAATGAAGTTAAACAGGTCATCGACAACGCCCGGGGGGCTCTGGACAAAACGCCATTCCGGAAATAGGAAAGGCAACGGTAGAGGGAAAAGAAACAAGGAAAAAGAGTTGAGTCTAAAAAAGGTTAATTGTTCCTCCAAAAAAGTGGAAGTGGATCAAAGGCTGCGCACTTTTTATACAAATTCAAAGTACTTTCTGCTCTCCAGCGAGAATATGAAGACATAATCCAGAATGCTAAGCAGAACCTTCATGATTTAAATTTAGATCAGGAACAATTTCATGAAGAAGAGTCGCATTATTTGCAGCGGCATCTACTTTTAGTGGAAAGAAAAGAAATCACAACGGCTTTCCATCAAGTACTAGTAGACATCGACGTCCGGCTCTTGGAACTTGAATCGGAAAGATAACCCATAACCCATAGGTCTGAGCCCTGGCTTTAACCGTAAACCCTTCCTTCTTATCACCGGAATTAATTCCGACCACAATAGGCTATAATTCTCTACCAGAGGATGCCGTTTTGGCTGCTTTGATCCACCCCCTGGCACGGCTTATGGCCTAAGCTGGCATCTATAAATATCTCGTAAACCTCTTTCGAGTATCGCTGGCTAGCGGAGTAGGTAGAAACTTAGGTGTTTAGTCCTACGGTAGGATGGAATCAGTCATACTGATTTACCAACCAGAGAGGAGTTATATGGGACAAAGGCCGCACAAGAGCGCCAAAATGGCAGAGGTAACGGGTCGAGCGACACAAAATAGTCAAAAGAGCATGAACGATCAATATTCAACTTTGTAGAATTTTAAAAAATAGACTATAGATAATTACTTCAGGGTCATGCATAACCTCGATTCAGCTTTTCTGTTGATGAAGGAGAAAAAATCATGCAAAACAAACTAAATAGGCTGCAAGTGTTTTCCTTCGCATTGGTAATCGTTTCTCTTATTCCGGCCATAGCGGTTACTGCGTGTGCTAAGTCTGCAGATCAAAAGCAGGCAGCCTCTATCGATCAAAAACAGGCGGCACCCGCTCTTGCATTTGACCAAGGACAGCCGTTATACACCATAGATATTGTCTCTGCGGCAGGGGTGGAAATCCTGGATCATATTGTCCAAGCCCGCGCGGATATACATAATGGCGATATCAAGCAGGCGAAAGAAGAGCTTAGCAACGCCCATAGGCATTTTGAAGCTATTAGGGCCATTGAACCCACAACTCAAATCAAAAAGCATATTTCAATCGTAGCAAAATATTTAGGCTATGGAGAGAAAGAGGAGATTCAGCCTTACTTTATTCCTCTTTACGCTAGCCTTGACACCATTGCCGATTTAGTGCCCATAAGCTCCGCCAAAGCCCATATTAAAAAGGCGGAAGATAATATGAATAAGAACCAGCGGGAAGCTGCCGCACAGGAATTGAGTGAAGCTAAACAGTCCCTAATTTATACTGAGATTGACTTGCCATTGGCTGCGACCGAAGGTAATGTGACCATGGCTCAGCAAGCCTTAGCCGAGAACAAACCAGAAATTGCCGATAAGGCATTAAAGGCAGCTGAACAGAGCGTCATGCTTTTTAGCTTTGGAAGCACTGAGACGGCCACCTCCGCGCGCAACAACCTTTCGATGGCCAACCACAACTATACTGCCGGGAAGTACCAGGCTGCGAAGCTGGATCTAGCCGCTGCCATCAAGAATCTGGAAGAAGCGACCGCAAGTAATAACTACCTCACCGCAAATTTAGCCGATGGGTTACTGCAAGAAGCCAAGGCGATTGAACCAGCTATTGAGAAAAAATCCAATGAAACCACAACGCGTCTACAGGCCCTTTTAGAGCACACCAATGCCTTATCTGAACATGAACTTGAGTTAATGGGAATCGGTTGGAACGATCTTCCTAAAACTATCGAACAAACCCGCCAAGCGCTTGCCAATGCCAAATTATATCTGAATTATGCGGAAATTGATCAACTCACTCTCCACGACCAGGATAAAACCCAAGAAGACTTAAAACAGGCCCAATCCTATCTCCAGAAAGGTGCTGAAAATGAAACGGCCCATAAAGGCGTCATCGAAAATATAGAAAAGAAAGTACAGGCCCTTCAAAAGACGGTAGGGGAGAAACGTGACGAAAATGCCAGCCAGCAATATGCGGATACTCTAGCCCAGCTACGGCTTATTATTAACAACAAGCTCTGATCCCATCAAGCCTCTCAAATAGGACAGGGCACTGCGTTGTTGCAGCCATTGTTTGGAAGCCGCTAGATGGTAGGCTTTTAGACAAACCTAAAAATAAGGCGATAGTACAGTGCACCGAGTACAAGGAAGTACTTTTTTATATCTTACCCTAGGAGCTAGGTGCGCATTTTACCATTGGCTCACTAATGCACAGTCATCCACCCGCAACATCAAAAAAACGCATGACCAACTTAAGTCACCGCGCCGGTCTCAAAACGCGGTGACAAAAAAACTGCTTCAGCCGCCGCTACTTCAACTCGCTCTTAACGACTATCCCAAAGATCAATGTCAGCTATATTAAAAAGCCACTATTAAGTAATCCAATCGGGCTTGATACAAAAAGTGGCTAAGTTTTTGGGCGAGTACAATGATAAATATAAATAACGAGTAAGAAGTGATCCACCTGTTCGTAGAGCTTATCCAACTACACGGGATGCCTAAAAACGAGCAAGGTGTGCCGAAGCACTCTAGCCAGATTAGTGAACCATTTCCTTTCGCCTACACTGATAATAGCTATAACCACGGTCATTACCAGATACAATATATCCCGTCCAGGCGAAAAGGCGGGTGATCCGACCACCCAGAGATAGTTAGTCCGTATGCGTTGAAATTACCCCCAAGCAGATCAAGGGCAGAACATGGCAGCCCCAAGCATATTTACCGCGCCGCCTGCAAGCAAGCACAACCGGGGCAAGATTCGCTAAAATGGCTCTATTGAGAATTTAGGCGTTTTTTATGAGCCGCAAAAAAAAACCGGTTTCCACTCACGATCGGGAACTTTTTCGAGAAGCAGTAAAGGATGTACTGCCATTAAATCAGGATAAAATCATGCCCTTTCAGCGGTACCTCGCCCCCATACCTCAGCAGCGGAAACGGGATGAAGTTCGCGTGCTTCAGGACATGATGTCGGATACCTTTGAAGCAGTTGAATTGGAAACCGGGGAAGAACTTCTCTACCTCCGGCCAGGAGTGCAAAAGCGGCTGCTCCGCCAACTACGCCAAGGAAAATTCAGTATCGGCGCCGAACTTGACCTCCATGGTATGAATGTCCCCATGGCCCGACAGGCGCTTGCCGGATTCCTAAAAGAGTGCGAGAAAAACGGCATTCGCTGTATCCGCATCATTCATGGAAAAGGACGGGGATCCTACCATAAAGAACCCATCCTTAAAGGAAAAGTAAACACCTGGCTCCAACAAAAAGACGAAATACTGGCCTTTTGCTCAGCCCGCTCCACTGACGGGGGCACGGGAGCGATTTATGTCCTACTTAAGCGGCGTCGATAGCCCCCCATCAATCTACCCAACGGCGGGCATTTCGGAACATTCGCAGCCAAGGACCTTCCTCGCCCCAACTCAAAGGGTGCCAGGAATGTTGTGCGCTCAGGAAAACCCGTTCGGGGTGGGGCATAAGAATAGTAAAGCGTCCATCCTCATTGGTCAGGCCGGTAATTCCCCCTGGTGAACCATTGGGATTAGCAGGATAATGCTCAGTGGGCTGGCCCCGGTTATCTACAAAACGCAGTGCTGCGACACGGGCAGCTAAGGCTTTCTCAGCTCCGTTCTCCTGCCCAAAATAGGCTCGACCCTCTCCATGGGCCACCGCGATAGGCAGGCGCGAGCCCGCCATCCCCTGCAAAAACAGGGAAGGAGAGGCTAATATCTCCACCGTCGCTAAACGAGCTTCGAACTGCTCGGATTGATTACGCAAAAACTTCGGCCATAGATCCGCTCCGGGAATCAGTTCCCGCAAGTGAGAAAACATTTGGCAACCATTACACACGCCAAGAGCAAAGCTATCTCGACGAGCAAAAAAACCAGTAAATCCATCCCGGGCGCGAGAGTTCATCAACACCGTGCTTGCCCAACCCCGTCCCGCCCCAAGCACATCCCCGTAGGAAAATCCACCGCAGGCAATTAAACCCTTGAATTCAGATAAATTTACCCGCCCTGCTAAAATATCGCTCATATGAACATCAACAGCCGCAAAACCTGCCCGATCAAAAGCTGCGGCCATTTCTATCTGGCCATTGACCCCTTGCTCTCTTAAAATCGCCAGAGGGGGACGGACTCCCGTAGCAATATAGGGGGCAGCAATATTTTCCGCGGGATCAAAAGCTAGAGAAGGATTGATGCCAGGATCAGTTTTATCCAGCAAAGTATCGAATTCCTGCTGAGCACACTCTGGATTGTCACGCAAGGATTGCAACCGGTAACTGGTCTCTGCCCATAGCCGTTGATAATAAGTACGACTCTCCGCCAGGAGTGTTTCCCCCTGAAAAGAAAAATGAATTTGGTCCTGGGAGTCTAAACCCCCAAGCACATGGCAATAACGCCCCAATCCAGCCTCATGGAAGTAATTTAAAACGGTTGTTTGATCTTGCTGCCGTACTTGAATCACTGCCCCCAACTCTTCGTTAAACAAAGCGGCCAGGGAGTTTGCGCCTAAGACATCTAAATGCACCTGAATTCCACAGTGGCCCGCAAAAGCCATTTCACAGAGAGTGACAAACAGTCCGCCATCGGAGCGATCATGATAGGCTAACAATAAATCGTCGGCATTCAACGCCTGAATGGCTGTAAAAAAGCACCCCAGGGCGTTGGGATCATCCAAATCGGGAGAGCGATGCCCTACCTGCTGATAAACTTGAGCTAACGCCGAGCCCCCGAGGCGATTTTTGCCTTTACCCAGGTCAATCAAAATTAAAGCGGTCTCGCCCACATCGGTGCGCAGCTGAGGGGTCAAGGACTGACGAACATCTAGCACTGGGGCAAAAGCGGTAATAATTAAGGAAAGAGGCGCCGCCATCGCCCGCTCCTCATCCCCTTCCCGCCAAACGGTTTTCATAGACAGAGAGTCCTTCCCTACCGGGATGGCAATTCCTAGCCGAGGACACAGCTCCATCGCCACCGCCTTCACCGTATCGAACAAAGCAGCATCTTCACCAGGGTGACCACAAGCCGCCATCCAGTTGGCTGATAACTTCACCTCCCCCAGAGCTTGGATACGGGCACTGGCAATATTGGTAATCGCCTCCCCCAGGGCCATGCGCCCCGAAGCTGCCGGATGGATAAGGGCTAAAGGTGGACGCTCTCCCATAGCTATGGCCTCACCCACATGATCGCGATAACTAGAGAGCGTCACGGCGCAATCAGCTACCGGGACTTGCCAGGGACCCACCATCTGATCGCGAGCGACCTGTCCCGTAATAGAACGATCTCCAATGGTGATCAAAAAACTCTTGCTGGCTACCGCCGGCAAACAAAGTACTTGATTCGCAGCCTGAGGTAGCGTAATTCCACTATATTCTAAATCTGGTTTATGAAAAGGCCGATGTTGGACCTCCTTGAGCAACTTCGGGGGATTACCAAAGAGGAGTTCCATAGAGATATCAACGGGTAAGGTATCAAAATAGCCATCCCCAACAATTAATTGGGTTTTTTCAGTGGTTTCACCGACCACGGCCCAAGGACAGCGTTCCCGTTCACAAAGGGCCTGGAAGAGGGACAATTGCTGGGGATTAATCGCTAAAACATAGCGCTCCTGAGCCTCATTACACCAAATTTCCATAGGGGAAAGTCCGGGCTCGGCGCTGGGGATGACCCGTAGCTCAAACCGGCCACCGCGCCCGCTATCATGGACCAGCTCCGGCAGGGCATTAGAAAGCCCCCCCGCCCCCACATCGTGAATGGAAAGAATAGGACTACCCTCTCCCAAAGCAACACAACGGTCGATAACCTCTTGGCAACGCCGCTGCATCTCCGGATTACCTCGCTGTACCGAGGCAAAATCAAGCGTTTCTTCGCTCTCCCCAGAAGTCAAACTAGAGGCGGCGCCTCCCCCTAAACCAATAAGCATAGCGGGACCACCAATCACCACGAGCGGTGTTCCTGGCGCTAAAGTGGCCTTCTGGACCTGTCCGGGACGAATATTGCCTAAACCGCCTGCAACCATAATAGGCTTGTGGTAACCGCGCAGCTCCCAACCATCAGGCCCTGGGACTCGGGATTCATAGGTACGAAAATAACCACACAGGTTAGGGCGCCCAAACTCATTATTGAAAGCAGCGGCCCCGATCGGTCCCTCCATCATAATCTCCAAGGCCGAGGCCATCCGGGCGGGTCTGCCATAATCATTCTCCCAAGACTGCTCAAACCCTGGAATCCGGAGGTTGGAAACAGTAAAACCCACCAAGCCGGCTTTGGGTTTTCCGCCCCGCCCTGTGGCCCCTTCATCCCGGATCTCGCCACCCGCCCCCGTCGCTGCTCCCGGGAATGGAGAGATCCCGGTGGGATGATTATGGGTCTCTACCTTCATCAGTAGATGATGCGCTTCTTCGCCATAGCCATAATTTGGATCACCGCTGACGCCTGTCATGAAATGAGCTGTCCGAGGACCTGCAGCAACCGCTGCGTTATCCCGATAAGCGGATAGAATACCTGTCGGATGACTATTGTAAGTATGGCGGATCATGGCAAACAAACTGTGATCTTGAACTCTGCCATCAATGATCCAGTTGGCATTGAAGATTTTATGACGGCAATGTTCGGAGTTAGCCTGGGCAAACATCATTAATTCCACATCGGTAGGATTGCGGCCCAGGGCTTGAAAGTTTTCTACCAAATAATCGATTTCATCCGCCGCCAAAGCCAGCCCTAACTGGCGATTAGCTAGCTCCAGCGCGACCCATCCCCCACCTAAAATATCCACAGTAGTTAAAGGAACAGGTTCATGACGGCAAAACAAAGCTTCCGTCTCATCCGGATGGGCAAAGACTTTCTCTGTCATAGGGTCATGCACCCAGGATACAAGGCGCTCACGCTCGGCAACCAGAAGTGGGTCCCCATTACACTTGTAAACCCGGTAACCCACCCCTCGCTCTACTCGCTTAACTGCCGTTAGTCCACAGCGATGAGTGATATCGGTCGCCTTGCTTGACCATGGGGAAATAGTGCCAGGGCGGGGCGTTACTAATAAAAAATCGCCCTTGGAGGTTTCTTCGGAGATCATATATTCAGCCGCCAGTAGACACGCTAAGGAGCGAGTCTCTTCTGGGGCAAGGGGTTGGCTTAGATCCACGAAATAAAAATTATCCGCTTCAACGGAGACTCCCTCAACGCCTGCCTCACGCCATTTGGCAAGCAATCTTTCAAGCCGAAAAGAGGATAAAGCCGACTGGCCACGTAACTGCAACATCTTTACTATAAGGTTTCCTTAATCAATGGACATAATACTTCACTCACATGAAAGCCACCAACCACCACTTACCATCTACACCAGGATTGTTTCGTCGCCTAGGAGCAATTTTCTACGACAGTCTGCTGCTTATAGCGACCTGGTTTTTGTTCACTATTTTTGCCTTGCCTCTCACTGCGGGAGAAGCTATTCCAGCAGGTAATATACTCTATCGCCTCTACCTGCTATTGATTGCCCTGGCCTTTTTTGGCGGCTTTTGGACTCATGGAGGGCAAACTCTGGGAATGCGCGCCTGGCGTATCAAGGTGCAACAACCCAATGGTCAACTTATTACCTGGCGCCAAGTCCTGCTTCGCTTCGGATCTGCTTTCCTTTCTTGGCTTCCCCTGGGGGCGGGGTTTTGGTGGGTATTCATCGATAAAGAAGGCCAAGCCTGGCATGACCGCCTTTCAATCACTACACTTGTCCTGGTGCCCAAAAAAACGAAAGTTAATAAATCCGGCGCAGCATAACCACCCCAAGCGCCAGACATAGAAGCGACGGGAAAGCCGCACCTAGCCAGGGGGGGAGGTCAAAGACCAGCCCTAATTGATTAAAGAGGCGGTTGAAAAGGAAAAAACCAATCCCCACCAAGGCGCCGACTAAAATCCGCTGTCCCACGCTCACCGATCGCAACGGACCAAAAATAAAAGGAATCGCTAAAAACATCATAATCAAGGTACTAAAGGGGGCCACTATTTTGCTCCAAAAGGCCTGCCGGTACTGCTCAGCAGCCTGCTTACTCTTCTGCAAATAGCCAATATAACGGTATAAGCCCCAAGCAGAAAGCTGCTGGGGATCCACCATTACCACATCCAGCATTTCAGGATTCAGGCCCGATTCCCAAAGAGCTTCATCCAAGCGACGAGTAGTAATACCCTTGGTACTAATAAGACGTTGAGTAACATCGTATAAATGCCAGCCATCCTTATGGTAGATTGCTCGGGCGGCTTGGGTGACGATGCGAAGACGCCGCTGATCGTCGAACTCGAATATTTCAATATATTCGTATTGTCCATTAGGCAGAACTCGCCCAACATGATTGAAATTGTTACCATTTCGACTCCAAAATCCTTGTCCTCCATCTTCGCTCAGATGCCCTGTTTTTGCGAGGGAACGGAGCTTATTGGCGGCCTGCTGCGCGGGCGGCGCCACCACTTCTCCCATAAGAACCGTCACAATCACAAAAATCATCCCCGTCGCCAGTGCGGAAAGGGTAATACGCCCTACTGAGAAACCAGCGGCACGCATGGCTACCAGCTCGCTTTGGCCTGCCAGGTAGCCCAGCCCCAAAACACTTCCTAGCAAGGCAGCCACAGGTAATAGGTCATAGATATGCTGAGGGATGGAATAGGTAGTATAACGAAGCGCCCCCATAACCCCGTAATCCCCTTCTCCCACATCTTCAAGCTCGGTAACAAACTGCAAGAAGGTATAAAGCGCAATTAATATAAATAAAACCAACAGAGTATAACTAATCACTGCCTTAGCTATATAGCGGTCTAGAATTTTCATTAGGCCGCGGGCCGTTGAGCGGAGATTTTTTGCGGCCTCACCCAGGCAAAAAGCCGGCGCGCTTGGTGTAAAGCCATCCACAAAGGCCGGGGCCAAAGTGATATCAACACCACTAATAGTACTAGACCATGAATCCACCATAACCCGAGGGAGGCAGGAATTACTTCATGCTCTACCCAGTTACGGGCTATTCCCAGCATGTTGCTATAAATCACATAAACCAGGACTGCGGGCACCAGCCCAGCATAGCGTCCTTGACGGGGTCCGGAACGAGCGAGAGGCACCGCCAGCATCACTAATAATAAAGTGATAATAGGCATCGAGATTCGCCACTGTACTTCTGCTATATCCTTGGGGGCGCCCATTTCCCAAAGGGTTAAAGTGGGAAGAGTTTGATGGCGAATTCGGAACTCTTGCGCGCCCCCTTTCTTAACCAGGATGCCATGGCGCTCAAAACTAAAAATGCGAACTCCAACCTCCTCGCCCATCAGCTCATAACGATAGCCGTCCTCTAATATCAAATACTTATCGCCGGTTGCTTCATCCGTTTGAAGGTGCCCTCTCGCCGCCCGTAAAAGAGTTTTCTGAGTGGGCTCCCACACCTGAATAAAAACATTTTTCATTCCTAGCCCATCTTCCGTTAGGCTTTCAGCATAAAATACCCGTTGCCCATGCTGGGCTTCCTTGAAGTTTCCCGCCACGAGCCCGCTCGTTTCAGCAGCAAGCAAAGCCTGCTGTTTAAGGCGATATCCCTCCGCCGATGCTGCTGGCCCCAAATACAAAGAAATACCACCTACTCCAATGGCTAGCGCTAGCCCAAAGGTCAACACCACCCGCAACAAATGACCCCGGCTTACGCCACAGGCAAACAAGGCAATTACCTCATTGTCAGCTCCCATCCGGCCTAGAGCCAGAAGCACCGCTAGAAAAGAAGCTAACGGCAAAAGCAATACCAAAGCGCCTATCGCCTCATATCCGGAAAGCGCTAAAATGGCTTCTCCTGGAACCTTCCCTTCGGTAGCCTGACTTAGAAAACGAATGAAGCGAATTCCACCAAAAATAAGCAACAAAACCAAAGTAATTGCTGTCGCATTGAGACTCAATTCCTTGAGAATATAACGATCTACAATCAAAAGCTTAAACATCTCTTACATCACAGTCTCTATCTTCGCAAAAGCGCGCTATCAAGAACCTGGATACTGCATAAGAACATAAACCCATTAAACTTTTGCAAGTAGATTCTAAAGAAATTAAAAATTTTTCCGATATGGCTGTATGAAAGCCTATCCTGCTAAATTCCAAACATAAATAAAGAATAATGCAGGCGGCTTAGTTTCTCTGGTAGAAAGGATATTTTATATTGAATCGATAAGCTAATCTTCTCTCTTGGAATTATTTCGATTCTAAGTATTTAATGCCCATAAATTAATACCTTATCCAAATTTATGGCATTTACTGAAGCGCCTAACGCTAAAAATATTCTGTGCTTCTAAAAGTCTTAGCTTAAATGTTGAACTAAAAAATTTTATTTATTAGCAATAGTTACCCTATATCAATATATCCCACTTATAGAGCGATCCTAATAAATATTAAGGATAAATAACACCGGCAATGTATGTGAGAAAATTACTCTATCTTCAACCTGAGAATTCTCCACAGGTTTATCAAGATGCTTTTGAAACAGCAGGGTGGGAAATTCACATAGCCACAGAAATTTCCCACGCGCAACAATTATGCGAGGAACATAAGTTCCGAGTAGGATTAATGAACTTAACTCCCGGAGCGGAAAAAGATCTAGAACAAAGCATCGATAAATTTATTCCTCCGAGTGGCCATACAGAATGGGTAGCACTGCTCTCGGCGGAGCAGATGCGAGATGAGGCAATCCGCCACTTAATTACCTCTTATTGCTACGATTACCACACTCTTCCCGTAGATTATCCCCGTCTACTCACTACTATGGGCCACGCTTACGGCATGGCAAGCATGGCGTACCAACAAACTAGTCAGAACGCTCAATGGCTAGAAACCAACCAGATGGTTGGAGTGAGTCCCGCTATGCAGCGGGTTTACCGCAGTATCCGAAAAATTGCTAATGTAGATATGCCCGTATTAATAAACGGAAAAAGCGGGACAGGCAAAGAATTAGCCGCATTAGCCATCCATGAACGTTCAATGCGCGCTAACGGCCCCTTTGTCGCTGTTAACTGCGGTGCTCTACCCTCTGAATTGATCCAATCTGAACTATTCGGCCATGAAAAGGGCGCTTTCACTAATGCCATCAAACAAAAATTAGGGCAAATTGAATTAGCGGCTGGCGGTACAATTTTTTTGGATGAAATTGGTGATTTGCCTTTCAATCTCCAGGTTAATTTACTCAGATTTCTGCAAGAAGGAACTTTTAAACGGGTAGGCGGTACGCAAGAACTTACCATTGATGCTCGGGTTATAACGGCCACCCATGTAGACTTAGAGAAAGCCGTCAGTGAAGGCCGTTTTCGGGAAGACCTTTATTATCGGCTAAATGTCTTACATTTGCGTATGCCATCTCTAGCCGAGCGGGAAAACGATATTGAAGTTTTGGCTAAATATTTCTTTGATAAATTTTCCGATCAAACCACGACTCGCATCAAGGGATTCAGCCAAGAAGCCTTACGCAGACTCCATCACCATGCCTGGCCCGGAAATGTGCGGGAGCTAATTAACCGTATTCGACGCGCCATAGTCATGTCTGAGGGCCGCTTGATTACCCCAGTGGATTTAGGGCTAGAAAGGCGCCTTTCTAGCCGCCGTGTAATCACCCTCGCAGAAGCTCGCGCTCATGCAGAAAAAGAGGCCATTCTCCGTAGTTTACGGCAGGCTAAAGGCAACGTTTCTCAGACAGCCACCCAGCTAGGCGTCTCTCGCCCTACACTGTACCGCTTAATGGAAAAATACAGCATTTCAACTTGATTTTTTCTCTACCTAGAAAGGTCCTCTCTTTAATAATACTCCTTCCCAAAAAAACCTACCCCACTCCACAAGCAGCTGCTTCCACTTTATTAGAAAGAGCCTCCAGCTTCTCAAAGTAGAGACAAATCATCTTTACGTTTTATTCGAAGGGTAGGCTCCTACGAATTCAGCACCCGTCTGTTTATACTCCCGTTTAAACTAGAGTTATAGCTTAGCTGCGGACCCTGCCTCGACCTAAGCGCAGGGGGTACGAAATAGTTCATAAACGCTGAATTCTACCACACGCTATCAATAATCCCGTTCACTCCTCGAAAATGAGCTAGAATGATCCCATTGCTGCTTTTATAAACCACCAAACAATAATGATATCTCTTTTTAAACCAGGCAATAATTGCTGGCGACTTGAGCAAGCTACTCGAGCGGCTTTTCTCATCGATGGGGCAGCCTATTTTAAGGCCTTCCGCAGCGCTGTCGAACAAGCGGAACATTCCATCCTCATTTTAGGGTGGGATATTAATAGCCAGCTTCGGTTAGTACGGAACGAGCCGTCCGACTCATTACCCGAGACATTAGCTGATCTTCTTAATACTGTCGTCTCTCGCCGGCGGAGACTGCAAGCACATGTGCTCTGCTGGGATTTTGCTATGATCTATGCCCTGGAGCGGGAATGGCTACCCATTTATCAGCTGAATTGGCGCACCCACCACCGGCTACACTTTGAAATGGATGATCAGCACCCTGTCGGGGCATCTCATCACCAAAAGGTGGTAGTCATCGATGATACCGTGGCCTTTGCTGGTGGCCTAGACTTGAGCAAATGGCGTTGGGACACGCCAGAGCATCGACCGGATGACGAGCGGCGCATCGATTCGGAGGGTAATCCCTATCCCCCTTTCCATGATGTCCAGATGGTAGTCGAAGGCCCCGCAGCGGCGGCACTAGGAGATTTGGCACGAGAACGATGGTACCGGGCCACTGGCCGCCGTCTCTCCCCCCCCCCAGCTTCCTCCACTCATGGGACCCCCTGGCCAAGAAAAGTCGCGCCTAATTTAGAAAATATTTCTATTGCGATTGCCCGTACCGAACCAAAATTTAAGAATTATCCCGAGATACGAGAAGTAGAACGCCTCTATTTGGACACCATTGCCGCAGCCCAGCGTTTCATTTACATTGAAAATCAATACCTTTCCGCCTGCAAAATCAAGGAAGCGCTAGCAGCACGCCTTCAAGAACCTAAGGGTCCAGAAGTTATACTGATACTCCCCCTAAAAACTGGTGGCTGGCTAGAGCAAAATACCATGGATATCCTGCGGTGGCGGGTGCTGGAAGCCTTGGTTAATATCGACAAATACGACCGCTTGCGCGTTTATTGCCCTGTTACTTCGGGGATTAATAACCAATGCATTATGGTGCATGCTAAGGTATTAATAGTAGATGATATGCTGGTTCGGATCGGCTCGTCTAATCTTAGTAATCGTTCCCTGGGATTGGATACCGAATGCGATCTAGCCTTGGAAGCCGGCGATAATTACTCTATCGCTGCAACTATTGCTGAATTTCGCAACCGTCTTCTAGGAGAACACCTCAACGTAGAACCGCAGCAGGTAGCGCAAGCAACCATCCAGCAAGATTCCTTAATAAAAGCTATAGAGAAACTACGCGGCCCCGGCCGGACTCTAAATGTATTTGAGGCACATACTCCACCTAAAGGGCACGACTGGCTGCCAGATGCGAGATTTATTGATCCTGAATGCTCCATTGATCCAGACCAATTTGCTAATCAAATCATCCCTCCCGAACAGCGCCAACCCGCCAGCCGTCAGCTAATTTTCAGAGCCTTAATGCTCATTATTCCTCTAGCACTTGCCGCTGCCTGGCGGTGGACCCCCCTAGGAGAATGGCTCGACTTGCAAACAGCCGTTAGTATCATCAAGGAGCTTAAAGAATCGCCAGAAGCGCCCCTGCTACTACTTGGAGTCTATCTACTGGCAAGCCTTATCGCTATTCCTCTCACTCTGCTCATCGTCGCTACGGTGCTGATATTCGGTTCCCTAACCGGTTTTGCTTACGCACTCATAAGCGCAACCTTGAGCGCTCTCCTAACCTACGGCGTAGGCCGCCTATTCGGGCGCCGTACGGTAAGGCGGCTTGCGGGTAAACGTCTCAACCGGCTGAGCCGCCGTTTAGCTCAGCAAGGTACGCTCACTATGCTTGCTGTTCGCCTTATCCCCATAGCTCCTTTCACAGTGGTTAATATGGTTGCGGGCGCTTCTCATATTCGTTTTCGAGATTTTATCATAGGCACCGTACTTGGTTTAATACCAGGGATCCTGGGAATAGCCCTTTTTATTGATCGCGTGGTAGCCACGATACGCGATCCAACACCTCTTAGCTTTGCTATCTTAGGCGTGCTATTGATGCTCCTTGGACTTAGCCTGTTAGGAGTTCGCTGGTGGCTGCGTAAACAAGATGCAACCAACAACGATAAAACCCTGAAGACCTCCTAACTACCCCACGTCAACATTATGAATGCCATCTTTCACTTATCCCTAAGTTAATGACGCCCGCTTCTGACACTGCCCCGCTCTGGCGCTATCTTCGTCTGAATGATTTCACTAGCCCTAGCCCTACAACGAAGGAAACGGTCCGTAAGGGGGTAACAGAACTATGGCATAAACTTATGGGAGATTCTAAATCAGAAGAACCTATAAGGGCCCAAGATGAATTAAAGAGTCTATCTGATGAGCTTTACGCCCAGATTGCGCCTGAGCCTGACTGGACAGAACTGGTAACCGCTCTCAACGAGGCTTTGGAAAAAGGATTAACCACAAGAGTTTCACAAGCCCAAATTGTGGTAGGTGCCCCCTTTAGCGGCATTACTGAAACTTTGGAACACTGGGCTAAGCACCGGGGAATAAAAATTATTAAGCCACCAAGCCCGGAAACGATTCTGAACCAAGAGCAGCAGTGGCTACAGCGTCTTGAGGAGGAAGGTAGCGCCCGGCCTTTGGTCATTTCTCATCTGGAGCGCTGCTATCTGCGCCACCATCATGGTTTAAAACTAATCCGCCAATTACTGCAATGGCTTTCAACGCGTCCGGGTTACTGTGTCCTTGGCTGTTCCAGTTGGGCCTGGGCCTATTTCAGCAAAGCTCTACAAGCAGAAAAACTTTTTTCCATCCCCTGGACTTTAGGAGCACTCAACCAAGAACGCCTTCAGCAGTGGTTTAGTAACCTGAATACATCCCAGCAGCAGGAGACTTTTATTTTTCGCCAACTGGATAACGGCGACTTCGTTATCCCACCTTCAAGGGATGACTCCTTTACAAAAAGAACAACCCAGAAAAGGTTTACTAGCGTTAGCGTAGACTCTGATGATACCGCACGCACTGAAGCGTCTACTTTCCTCACCGATTTGGCAGCCTATAGCCGTGGTAATCCAGGGGTTGCCTGGGCACTCTGGCGACAAAGCTTACAGGGAGTCCCAGAAACAAAAAACGATGATCACGATCACGCCTCTGATTTGGATAAGCCGACCCAAAACCATACTATTTGGGTTAAACCTTGGTCCCAGATCCAGCATCTTGCTTTGTCGGAATCAGCAGATCGAAGCACACTTCAGATTTTACACACGCTGTTGCTTCATGGACCCTTGCCTGCTTCTCTGCTCATAGAATTGCTTCCCCTTTCCGGTTTTGAAATAAGGCGGATACTCACTTACCTGGAATATCGCAATTTCCTGATATCAGCACGAGGACAGTGGCAGCTTACACCACTCGGTTATCCTGCAGTACGACAGGCGCTAGAAGAGGAAGGCTATCTACTAGATTCACTATAGGAAAACGTCATGCCCACAGAGACCATCGCCGATATTTTTCAAGATCCTAGCAAAATTGGACTATTACAGGTTTTTCTTATTATTGTCCTTAGCTGGCTACTACTTCGCCTGATTGACTGGTTTATCCCGTGGCTTGCCGAACGGCTAGCGGGAGGTGCACGCTTGTACCTCTTGCCTTCCATGCCGATCCTTAAATTCGTCATTCTGATTATAGCTACCACGCTTATTCTCCCTTTGCTCATTGATTTCACCTTAAAAAACTTGATCACCGTCCTAGGCGCGATCGGCCTAGCTCTAGGATTCGCCTTTAAAGATTATGTCAGCAGTATCATTGCTGGCATCGTAGCGATTTATGAGCGGACCTACCGCCCTGGCGATTGGGTTAAAATTGATCAAGCTTATGGCGAGGTGCGTTCAAGCGGCCTGAGGGCGCTAAAAGTCCTTACCCCGGATGACACCATTGTTACCATCCCACATGCCAAATTATGGGATACTAATATTTATAACGATAATACTGGGGCACGGGATTTGCTTTGTGTAGCGGATTTTTATCTGGACCCTCGCCATGAAGCACACTCAGTACGCGAGGCCCTTTATGATGTGGCTTTAACAAGTATTTTTGTCCAGCTTGATCATTCCATTACAGTTATCGTGGCAGAAAAACCTTGGGGAACTCACTATCGACTCAAGGCCTATCCTATGGATGGGCGGGACCAATTCCTTTTTACCAGCGATTTAACAGTACGGGGGAAAGCGGCACTAGCAGCCCTTGGAACGAATCCGGCTCAAGGATGGCCCGCCCTCCAAAGTGGGAGCGATACAACAAGCTTTGAGTAAACGTATTACGGCTTGAACAAATATGTTGGCGAAATATTTCAGTCCCATTTTTCCCTAATTTTCTATTATCTCAGGACTGGCGCCTCCCCATTTCCCTTGCTAACATTCTCGCCAGAAACACAAAGATAAGTGGAAAATAAATTATCGACAAAAATTACCAATAAAGATTAAGGAGAGAATAAACTAAAATGGTGGAAAACAAAGCATATCGTTCTATATTTTCCCCTTGCTCAACCCAAGAGCAAGCAGCTAATTTTGATAGCTACTGGATATTCAGTCAGCGACATGCTGGCGAGCTCTTAGAAGAAGATAAAGATCTGACTAACAAGCGAGAGAAATTGAATTACTTTCAAAATAACCCAATCCGCTCACGAAACCCTCTTCCCAATCCCGAGCTCTTCTACCGTAATCATGTGAAATTTAAGGACGACCCTCAATCCATTGACCGTAAAACTCTGCTTTTAACCACGATTTACAAATTTGCTCGCCACGAATGGGTTGGTATTTCAGGCGCTTGGGATATAATTCCTAGCATGGCAGAAGCAAAAACACTAACCGATAAAATAAGCCGAGTCCATCTGGCAGAAGAATTCTGCCATGTACGTTTCTTTCATGAAATGTTAAAAACATTTCATTTAAATAAGGTTGAGTGGCTACCTTTAGGCCCGGTAAAACAGAAAATTTACAAAATTTTTCCTCGCTTACCTGGATTTTTAATGGATACCCCAGCTTTCGTCACAGAGCTGATGGGAATGACATTTTACCAGCATCTAGACAAGCTATTTGAGGAAGTGTTTGCTGATGAACCCGAGGCCCGGCAACGCCTAAGAGAAATTCTCCATGAAATTATGATCGACGAAATGGCCCATGTAGGTCAGCGCAGAAATTTCATTGGCCCTAACGGGGTAAGAGCAGCTAAGCTCATGCTTGCTCCTTTATATCGTGCATTTTTTCGGGATATCCCAGAAGCTAAATATCTATTTGATATTGAGAAAATGATTCAAGATGGGCTAGCGTTTGATTATAGCTCCGTATCTCCTAGCCTATTGGCGCGCAGCTGGGTGCCGAGCTATTGTCAAGTCTAAGGATGCTCTGATTAATACTCCGAATCGTAAATAGCCACCAGCGCCTGGAAACTGATGAAACAGCAAAGCCTCGAAGACACGGGATTTGAGAAATATCGGAGAACGACCCGCGAGGAGCGGTTCCTCGATGTGATAGAGCCGTATATCCGAAGCCTTAGGGGACCGGGAGAAAGCCGATTGGGCTGGAGCGCATGCTGCGCATCCACTTCCGCAATATTTTTTTGAGCTACATCGGATCCCGGTGCGGAGGAGATACTTTATGATTCGCGTGCCATGCAGCGGTTCGTCGGCATTTATCTGGGTAATGAACCAGTGCCGGATGAGACAACCCTCTGCAGTTTTTGTCATCTAATGGAAAGGAATAATCTGGGAGACGAACTATTTCCTGTGGTCAATGTGTGTCTGACGGAAAACGGCATGAAGCTCAATCGCGGGACAATGGTGGACGCCACGATCATCAATGCGCCGAGTTCTACGAAAAACAAGGAAAAAAAGTGTCAGCTGGCTATGCATCAGAGTCGCAAAGGAAATTAGTGGTACTTTGGGGTGAAAGCCCATATTGGCGTAGACAGAGTAAGAGCAAGCTGATTCACTCGGTTGCAGTCACGCCTGCCAATGTGCATGACTCTCAAACTCTGGAAGATCTACTCCATGGCAATGAGACACGGGTGCGGGGTGATTCGGTCTACGCTGAGCAGAAAGAAACCCTGAATGAAATCGAAAGTTAAAACACGCCTTTGGCGTGATGAAACGGCAGTTTAGTTTTAATAAGCCCGCTATCGGAGGGCTTGATAAAAATGCCCATTGCGTGTTCACCCAATGCGCTTGAGTGAATCTGGTGCTGGCAAAGCGGCATTTATTAGCGATTTAACTGGCAACCTGCGCCTGATGGCTGGAAACGCCCAAAATCGATGCCTATCCTGGAACAAAAGCAACTTGTTCCGTAAGCGTTTAGCGTCGATGCCAAGTGAAACGGGTGGGAGCCGAGGATAGCTGCCACCGCCGCCAGAGATGGTTTGAAAAATACAGCGGTGGCTATTCTCTTTCTAGACGCGAGGGTTTTATTAAATTACGAGCGCTCTTCTCTTTAGCTACCTGCTTTCTGGGGAGAAGAATCTTGGTGAACCGCTAATCCTGAGGCATCACCACAGTAATAAGCTTTGCCATAAGCGTAGGGGGAGCCATATTTTTTGGGGAGCTTCGACCATACTACACGATTGGCACCTAGTTCACCTGCTTCGTGCAGAGCTTGGTGCTTTGCTTTATTTTTCCATTTTCCCATCATTCCCATCGCGGGCTCGCCCCAACCTGCAAACCCCCGGACATCCCCCATAAATTCACAGCTGCCCACTGCTGAGCTGGCAACCTGCTGAATATCCTTTGAGTCGCCAGAGGCAACAACCACCGAGGACATTATAAAAAGTACCGCTGCCGCTATACCTAAGCCAAATTTTCTAGACCGTTTCATTTTTCCCTCCTTTATCACTGATCTGCTCTCACAGGATCATGCTGCGGCTGAAACAGAATCTGCTCTACAGAGAGTCGCCGCACTTCCCCGCTAGGGAATTTCCAATCGATCGACTCACCCACAGAGAGGCCGAGAAGAGCCGAACCAACGGGGGCTAAAACCGAAATCTTTCCTGCCCTCGTATTCGCCTCCTCGGGGTATACCAATTCCACCTCTCTACGCTCTCCAGTATTCTCGTCTAGATAGATGAGGCGTGAGTGCATCGTAACGACCCTGTCGGGAACCCGTTCCTGGGGGATAACGGTAGCGCGATCAAGTTCCTCGGCTAGCAGCGTCTGCTCCCCTAGTGCCCGGAGTCGGCCATAGTCAAGATCTGTTATAATTAGATCGCTAGTTTTTAGCATTACATCTACCTTTTACGGAATCGGGGTGCTTCTATTCATTAAATTCTATAAGTAATAGTAGGGGCCTAAAGCTCAAAAAATAAGTACTATAAAGTGAATAGCATTGTTTCTATAATGGAGACAATCAATATATGCAAGATCTCAATTTAATGGCAATTTTTGCCCGTGTTGTAGAAGCAGGCAGTTTCTCGGAAGCTGCCCGGCGCATGGAGACTTCCCGCTCCGCCGTAAGCAAGGCCGTCGCCAAACTAGAAAAAAATCTTGGCGCGAGGCTACTCAATCGCAGCACCCGGCACTTAAGCCTAACCGAATCCGGAGCAGCATTAGTCGAATATGCCGCCCGCATCCTGGAAGAAGCCGAGCAAGCTGAACAGGTAGTCAGTAGCCTCCATGCCGAACCGCGTGGAATGCTTAGAGTAAGCGCCTCGGTCGCTTTTGGTACACTCCATATTGCCCCAGCGCTCGCCGATTTCGTTGCCCGATATCCTGATATCAAAATTGACATGGCAATTACTGATCGGCCGGTAGATTTGGCCGAGGAAGGGTATGACATGATTATTCGTGTAACGGGCGAGCCAGATCTTAATCTCGTGGCCCGTAAACTCGCGCCCGTGTATCGCAAACTATGTGCTACGCCCGAGTATTTTCAACAGCATGGGATCCCCCAAATACCAGAGGATCTGGTCAATCATGATTGTCTCGATTATACCCTCTCTGGTGAACAGGGGTACTGGCACTTTACTGGACCGGAAGGAGAGATAGCAGTACCGGTATCAGGGCCATTACGCATCAATGATGACGATGCGCTTGCCCAGGCGGTCCGTGGCGGCCTAGGCATTGCGCTGCTGCCTACCTTTACTGTTGGTAAAGATTTACAGGAGGGGCGACTCCAAGCGGTACTCTCCGAATACTTACCGGTAAAACGCTATGTCTATGCCCTCTATCTTCCTACTCGGCATTTGGCGGCAAAAATCCGCGTCTTTATCGATTTTCTTTTAACCCGCTTTGGACCTGAACCTGACTGGGACCGCTCTATTAACGTGAGTTCTAGATAAAAAGCAGGAATCCCTCGAAGCTGAATGCTAAAAATTAGAATCCAGAAAAAATCTTTTATTTACAAAAAATATTATGCGCTGGCCTCATAAATCCGCTGCAGGCTCTGGATATACGCACCCTAAATAAAAAAGGGACGCTAGAAAATCCTGCGGACTATGTAGAAACTGTGGTAGCGCGCTCTGGCTATGGGACCCCCGATGGCCTGGAACCAGGACACCCTCTTGCTTCAGCAATCGACACGGATTTCCCTGCTTCATTGGAAAGGACGCATATGATGTTGAAATCCAAAGCACAGTGGATCGAAGTTCATTCTGCTCCTGAAAATCAGGAATTTGATACTTATCCGCAGGAATCTCTAGCAGAATGACATAAACGGCGAGGACTGGAAAACTTTAACCCTTAGCAGAGTCTAACATCCCTATACATTATTTAAACCATAATCTCAGCAAAACTCCTGAATAAACAAAGAGTCAGTTTCGCACCGCGCAAACGCCCCGTGAATCCACAAATAGCATATGCATTGGAGGTAGGAAAAAAAGGTAAATATTAATTGAAACGAAAGGAGAGAAAATTACCTCCCAATTTCTTTTAAAGTGCTTATTAAACGTCTATTAAATGGTATAGATATACATAATCTTTTATAGAGAATTTCTTATGGAAACATCGCTTGGAACACAAGAGTATTCAGATAATACCTTCTGGGAAAAGGTGAATATATACGCAAAATCAGCAGGCATAGATATTATAGAAACGGCCTTAAAGCTTTATTATGCCTTACAAGATGATGACACCCCGAAATGGGCAAAAACAGTTATTTATGGCGCTTTAATTTACTTTATTTCTCCGGCCGATGCCCTACCCGATTTGCTACCAGGGGGTTATATTGATGATTGGGGTACTCTCTTATCAGCAGCCGCTGCAATATCCATACATATGAAAGCGGAACATTCAGAAAAAGCTAACACTAAAATCAAACAATGGTTTAGAAAATAAATTTACCTAAGAACAAACGGGATAAATTATGGTAAACGGTGACAATAAAACCATAAAAGTATACTACAACAGCGCCTGTCCCATATGTAACGCGGGAATAAAACACCAAAAATCTAGAGTTCCCGGCCACCAGATAGACTGGAATGACGTTCATACCCAATCAGGTGTGCATAATGAAGTATCGCCTAACCTTGAGTTAGTCCGCAAAAAACTTCATGTAATGGATAGGAAGGGAAATATAAAAGTAGGTATTGAAGCATTTGAGGTTATTTGGAGAAACTCACCCAATGAGCACTGGAAAGCGAAGATCGTCTCCTTTCCTGTGATAAAGCAGATTTCTATTTTTTTTTATAATGTGTTTGCAGAAGCTTTATATCGATGGAATCGCTGGAAGCGGCATTGGTAAAATTACTATTTTTTTAAAACAGCTTCTAACGCTTAAATCAGTCATCTAAAATCAGAACTGGAAGATAGAGAAAGACGATTGCTCAGCAAACTGTTCTAAGATAGCAAGCGAAAAGATATTAAGCATGGCATGGGCAAAGATTGCCGGCCACAGAGTTCCCCAACGCACGGTTAAAATAGCTAACACAATGCCAAAAAGCGTAGTTTGCGCTACGCCTATCCACCCTTGATATAAATGGCCTAATCCGAACAGAAAAGAGGACAGCAGTACGGGTCCCCATAATCCTCCAAGCGCAAGTCGACAACGGGCTAAGAGAAAACCTCGCGCCATTATTTCTTCGTACACTCCTACAAAAAACATCAGGGCAGCGATTCCAGCAAAGGATATTTCGCTACTCAATTGGGTTCCGATAATTTTAAGCGCATCAACATGTTGTTTGAGGGATTGGGTATCGGTAATAAATACCAACGTCGTCAACACCATGTTAGCGCCCATACAGCTTACGAATCCTATCAGCGCTCGCCCCAAATCCTTTAACGTGAGTACCTGTAATCCAAGGTGCCGCCAACTCTGTCCACGTACAGCAAGGAGGAACCGCAGGCCGAGGAGAATAGCTATTCCCTGCAATGCTAACAGCAAGAAAAATTGATGTTGGCCCATGAAGGCACTTATTAACCCAACGGCTATCGCGCTCACCCCCACTAAAATAAGGGCAAAAATAATATCAATCCAGGCTTGGCGTCTATTCATAGTGGGTTATCTTAGGCAAGTTTTTTCTGTCACAAAAGCGCTTTCTGTAGTAACTCCGCCGGATGGTAGGCAAGCACCCTGGTTCCTTCTTTGATTTGGGCTCGGCAACTTGTGCCCGGCGCACAAATTAAGGTATCCGCTGATGCTTGGCGAACCGCCGGGAATAATACGAGCTCTCCGATACGCAATGATACTTCATAATGTTCTTGCTCATAGCCAAAAGCTCCCGCCATCCCACAACAACTTGACGGGATGACTTCCACAATGCTCCCTTCCATCAAAGCTAATGCATCCAGAAGTGGCTGCATCCCGGATAGAGCCTTCCCATGGCAGTGGCCGTGAATCAAAATACGGCGGGGCTGGCTATCGAAAAATGACGGATTAAGTTGCCCAATGGCGGCTTCTTGGGCAATAAACTCTTCGAATAACCGGGCTTTTCCTGCCACCACCTTTGCCCTGCGGCGGCTTTCGCCCCTAGGCGACAAAACCAGGGCTTCATCCCGAAATGTCAACAACTCCGATGGTTCCAACCCAATTAGCGGTTTACCCTCGGTAGCATAAGGATAAAGACAAGTCACTGCCCCTTGAAGTAAATTCTGAGCGAGGCGCAACTGACCCTGGCTAATCTGAATTCTGCCTGCTGATAAGCAAGGAGTCACGATGACTTTATAACCTAACTGTTCCAGGCAGCTAACAGCCGCCATCCCAATCTGAGGATCGAAGAACTCGGTCCAAAGATCGTTAATAAGCACTACCTCACCCCGAGTACCCGTATGAATATAAGGAAGCCGGGTTCGGAGTTGAGAGCTAAAAGTACGGCGCGCTAAGAGGGGAAGCTGGCGTTGGGGATGAAATTTTAATACCCGCTGAAGCAACTTTGAAGCCAATATCCAATTCGCCACAGCGGGTAACCAAGAGCCTAAACGCGCTAAATGCTGGAATTGACTCAAAATCCGCCCACGCCAGGGAACTCCATGGCGATCCTGATATTGTTGCAGAAACTCCGCCTTCATAAGCGCCATGTCAACTCCCGCCGGGCACTCTGTCTTACAGCCCTTGCAAGCCAGGCACAGATCCAGTGCCTCTTTAAGCAAGGGGCTATTTTCGCCCGTCAGCCCTCCAGACAAGGCTAATACTTGGCGAAAAATATTAGCCCGGCCTCGGGTGCCATGCAACTCCTCACCGGTGGCCATATAGGAGGGGCACATGGTTCCCTGGCCAGCTTGTTTGAGACAAACTCCCGCCCCATTGCAGCGAGCGGCAGCTCCCTGTAAACCTTGATCCTTATGCCAATCGAAAAAAGTCAAAGAGGATTCTATAGGCGCCTCCTTCCCAGTACGAAGAGATTCCAGCAGAGGAGGAGCCGCTAGAATTTTCCCAGGATTAAAGCAAGAATGAGGATCAGCCGCCTGCTTAATACGACCCAATAGAGCAACGATTTCCGGACCCAATATCGCCTCCAGAAATGGCGCCCGTAGCCTCCCGTCACCGTGCTTTGCGGAAAAAGTTCCAGCAAACTCCTTTACCAATTCCGCCATCTCAACCATGATAAGATGGAATCGCTCTCGCTCTTCTGCCAGGGTCATATCCAGCACGGGCCGCATGTGGAGCAATCCCCGTCCGGCAGATCCATACATCACACAATGAACCCCATAACGGGCCATTAAAGCCTGCACCCGGGCCACATAGAAGGGAAGATCCCTCACAGCAACGGCGGTATCCTCAATGCCGGTAACGGCCTTGCGCCTGCCGGGCATCCCCATGAGCAGTCCGAGGCCAGCACGGCGCACCGCCCAGGCCCGTTCGGGAAATGCCAGAATGGGCGCTGCATAACTTCCATGGCCCACACATAAATCCGCCCCTAAAGCTTCTCCCCGCCCCTGGAGCGAGTTCCCTTTCTCTGCTAGTTCAATAAGCAGGATTGCCGCCGGATCGCCTATTATCCAGGAACAATTTTTTATCTGCTCTGGGTTGCTCCGGGCTAAATCCAATATCGTCTTATCCAATAACTCTACCGCGACCGGCTGGTGCGCTAATACCCGGACCACCGCCCGCAAAGCCTCGTCCAGACTGCTAAAGTGAGCAGCCACAAGAACCCGCTCTCCAGACAAGGGAACCAGATTCAAGGTCGCTTCGGTCACCAGGGCCAAGGTACCCTCGCTGCCACAGAAAAAAGGCGCCAGGTTGAAGGGGCGGCCATGGCTCACCCAGGGTTGTCCCTGAGCTAATAAATCTAGGGGATAACCCTGGTTACAAGGAATTCCCCGACTACTGGGGTAGCGTTCCAGGATAATTTCCCGCTGCTCCGTCACCGCTTCCACCACGGCCCGGTAGAGATGTCCTTCCAGGGATTCCAGCGCTAGCTTAACTTCCAATTCGCCAGGAGTTAGCGGCCCAAAGCATACTACGGTGCCATCGCCCAGCACCGCCTTAATCTCCAGCACATGGTCCCGGGTCGTACCATAGTGGAGACCATGTAACCCCCAAGCATTATTGCCCATCATCCCGCCTATCTGGCAGCGGCTGCTGGTAGAGGGGTCCGGTGCAAACATTAATCCGGAGGAACGAAGCTGTTCGTTTAAAGCATCTAAAATCACGCCCGGCTGCACCCGTACCCGACGGCTGATCGCATCAATTTCCAGCACCTTCGTCAAATACCGGGAAACGTCAACCACCAATCCCTCCCCCACGCATTGACCCGCCAAGCTGGTGCCCGCAGCGCGGGGAATCAAGCCAATCCGGTGGCTATTGGCAAATCGTATCAGCGTTACACAATCCTCAACACTGCAAGGCCGCACTACCCCCAAAGGAAGCTGCTGATAAGGAGAGGCATCCGTAGCATAAAGCATCCGACTCAAATGATCGGTCAGCACCTCTCCCTGGATCGCCTGGGAAAGCTCTTGGAGGAGATAATCAAAAGTTGATGGAGGCATACATCTCAATACGCACAAAATACCTGTTCATTCTATAAGCATCTACTGGCCAGTTTGATTGTGCTTTAAAAACTGGGTGCCTCTTGAAAAGATTATGGCTTATTTGCTTCAAAACCGCGACTAAATCGCCTGAACTATAGCGCAGCCCCGGTCTAGGATTTTATTTATTCAATCGCACTTTCCAAGCTAAACGTTTCTTAAAATTCACTGAATAGCCCACTATAGAGTAGTAGATTCTTTTAGGTATCTCCCCGCTAATCAAGGAAACTAGCGATTCTCACTGCCAAACCCGTCAAAAAGAAAACTCGATACCACCAAAGCCGGAGATGCCTGGTGTGCCGAATCCAAACACTTCCTGATATTGTTTATCCAGCAGATTATTCGCCCGGGCAAATAATTGAAAATAGTTAGTGACCTCATAGGAAATAGCAGCGTTAACTACTGTATAGCTAGGCAGAGGGATACCCCCTACATCTTGCCGATGCCCCACATAAACCACCTGAAGATGGAGGTTACCCTTACTCAAAAAGCGGTAATTAGCGTTAAAGCCTGCTTTGTGTTCCGGACGCCGCACCAAGGGCTGACCGGTTTTCTCATCTTGAGTATGCATCTGGGTATAATTTCCCCGCAAAGTCAGCCCCTTAAGGGGCGTTAAATTCATAAAGACTTCCCAGCCTTTAATTTTGGCCGCATCGATATTAATAAGCTGGAACTTATCAGCAGCTACCTGGCTAAACTGAATTAAATCGGTCAATTCATTGTCAAAGTAGGTCACCCCAACCGCCCCTTGCTCGTCCCAAAATGATTGCTCTACCCCAATATCCCAGGAGCTGCTCTTTTCAGGCTTTAAATCCCGATTGTTGAATTTAAGCTGAGGAGTATTGAAGCGGTTATCCTGAGGGGCATTAAAGCGATCATCGAATAACTGAGATAAAGTAGGGGCTTTAAACCCAGTGCCATAGCTGCTTCTGAGCGTGAGCCCCAGCGTGTCAAGCACCAGGGCGGCGGTTACCCGTTCAGTGATTTTGGAGCCAAAAATACTATGATGAGTCAAGCGCACCCCGCCAGTGAGAAACAGCTTATCCCAAAAGCTCAATTGAGCTTGCAAGTAGTATCCCTCGGTGTCAACGCTCTGCCGGGGCAAGTTTGAACCCGGCGATTGGGCCTCCATGCTGGCCTCTTCCCAGGCGAATCCAAAGGTTAGGGTATGCTTCTTAGAGAACTGCAAATTATTTTGCCAATCCACTTGGATTTTCTCCCCCTTAAAAGAACCTGGGAAAGGAAAAGGGTTCTGAGGATCGGGCCGATTTTGATTTTCCCTATCATGGTGGGTAAAAGAAACCCCAAGTATTTGTTCCCATAGATTATCAAACAAAGTAAGATGTCCTTGACCCCGGAGAAACAACTGTTGGCTATCCAGAGTCGAATTAGGATCGTCTATGGGCACGACACCTCTGTAGCCATCAATGTCAGTATGGTTACCGTTATAGCGCAAGGTAGTATCAAGGGAAAAAATGGGCGTAGGCGTTAGCCCGAATCGCCCCGCGAGGGTTGTATTCCGATCACCATCTTTTTCCGGGTTGCCCCGGCGAGAATCAGCCGCTGAGATGCCAGCGCTTTCAAGGCGAGTCCCGGTCAGGCTGTAATTAACAAGGTCATTTCCGCCATGTACTCCGCCTGTCGCCTTGAAGGTACTAAAAGAGCCACCTTCGACGCGAGCGGTAACGCGAGGCTTGCCCCTTCCCTTCTTAGTAATAATATTAATAACGCCACCAATGACATCGGAACCGTAAAGGGTGCTTTGCGGCCCTCGCAGAATCTCAATGCGCTCGATATTATCCGTCAGCAAATTGGCGAAATCGAAAGAACCACTGGGGTTGCTGGGATCATTGGCTTCTACCCCATCAATGAGTACCAGGGTATGGTTAGCGTTTGCCCCCCGCAGGAATACCGAGGTCTGCTGTCCTAAACCGCCGCTTTGAACCACATCGACCCCGGGCAGCCCCCGCAATACCTCTAATACTGGCATTCTTTGCCGCTGAACAAGATCCTCGGCGGTAATGACACTCATATCACTCCCTACATCTTGCACTGGCGTTGGAGTCCGTGTTGCCGTCACTACTATCGGCTCTAGGGTTTTTGGGGTCTGCTGCTCACCGGCATAGACAAAAGACCCAAAAACGACCCAACCAACTAATCCAAACGCTGAAAATATTTTCAACGGTCTCCCTCCTCTAGGACCGCGCGCACCCGCACGGAAGTCATTACGGATATGGCGCAGAGGAAGGCAACAGGAAACAACCACCTGTCATTAGATCCAAAGAAAGGGGTTCTAACCTCGGTACCGTCGCCCTCCGCGACACCACAGGGCACTCTAGGCCGGTCTCCGGGCTTGCAAGTAGCAGAGGTCAAAATACCTGCGGGACTGATTGCCTTCCCACGAAAATCCGCAGTGGCTTAATAACCAGTCTCTTCTTGCCTACCGTTGCGGGGGCAGCGTCGGCTTTTGACCGACTTCCCGTTTAACCCCTTTAATTAAGAACGGGGTACCTGTAAGTGAGGGAGGGCAATC